>CAVBPX010000024.1:0-36842 GCA_963597395.1 Eggerthellaceae bacterium
AAAAAACGCTTCGCCAGGACGAAATTGATTTTGACCTCGACCCGGACAGCGCGGGGGTCTATCTGGACAATGAAAGCTATGCGCTTTTGAGTTACAAAATGAAGCTTTTTTGGAAGTTCAAGGATTCGGTGGAAGTGGCGCTTTTGGGGTCGTCGCGGGCAACAATGGGACTTGATCCGAGCCGTTTAAGTTATTGGAGCTTGAACATGGCCAATATTCCGAACGATATGAATATTTCGCATTTTTTGGCGGTAAACTATTTTATGAAGCATTCCTCGTCACTAAAAACAATTGTTGTCGAAATTTCGCCGGATTTGTGGGATGCGTATGATTCCGTCTCATCGGCAAAGAAACAGTTAAGGGCTAAAGGATTTATTTTTGATTCGAATCATGATTTTTGGCCGGATGGTGTTTCTGATGAATTTTTGGAGCTCGCCGAGAATGCGCCATTGCTCTCCGATGAAGAATATGCGGATCGCATTGAAACCAGGGGATTTTCCCCGATTTCCGAATCGCTTGGATGGCTTGGCGGGACTTCTTCGGTTGAAATGCTGGGTGATTCCATGCGTTGCAAGGATTCTGTGCGGTATCTGCAGGATTTTGGGATGCTTGAAAACTTGGTCCTTGCCGCGCAAAACAGGAATGTCCAGGTCGTCGGGCTTGTTTTTCCGCTGGCTCCGGAATACAAAAATACGGGCGCATACGGCCGGCACGGAATGAAACGCAGCGTCGCCGCTCAAGTTTTGCAAAGGGTCGAAGCCCTGCAAAAGACATATCCCAACTTTCATTACATGGACGAAAACAAGATGGGCGATCACGATTATACGGACGAGATGGCCTATGATTACGACCATTTGAATGCCGTCGGCGCGGCCCAGCTCACCGCCCGCCTGGATTCCCTCCTCAAAACTCTTCCATAAGTTTTTACTTTTCAAGAAAAAGGAAATATCCCACCATGAAGCTTTTGAAACTTTCCACCGTTTTTCTTGTTGCGGCCTTTTACGCATCCTTTGCCGACGAAGCCCCGACCGGCGCTCCCGTTTCGCCCTCTTCCGAAGAGGCTTCCGCGCTTTCCGCTCTCAAGGGAAAGGTCAACGGAAAGATCGTCTGGTCGAGCTCCCGCAGCCATTCCACGCACGACCTCTGGATGATGAACGCCGACGGCTCGGATGCAAAGCCGCTTACGAATTCGTCTAATGTCGATTGGTTCCCGCGGTTCTCGCCAGACGGCCAGACGGTCATTTTCACCCGTTCCAAAGGCGGATGGACGCCCGAAAACGATGCGAACTATCCCGAAAAATGGGATCTCTGGATGATTGACGCAAACGGCGAAAACGAACGCAAGGTCGCGGACAACGCCACCTGGGGAACATTTCGCCCGGACGGAAAGTCCATCGTCTTTTCGCGCGGCGCGAACGTCTATCAAAAGGATCTCGCAAACGGGGAAGAAACGCTCGTTCTCGACGGGAAAAAGGCCTTTGACGAGGACGGCGTCATTTTGCAGGAACCGAACATGTCGCCGGACGGAAAATATCTCGCCATCACCCTTCGAGGCTCCATGCGCGAAACGGGCGTCTATGACCTTGCAAACAAAAAGTGGAACAAGTCGGGCGACGGCTGCCAAATAGACTTTACAGCCGACGGCAAGCGCATTTACCGCGTAAATCCCACGGGCAACGGCGGAACGGCCGCTCCGAGCGAAATCCTCTGGTTTACCGTGAAGGACGGCGTCCAACAGGAAAAAATCGGATTCTTCGGAATCCCGAAGGCCGCAAAGCTGATGGACCTTCCGGGACGCCGCTCGCACGAATATTTTCCGCGCATTTCCGCCGACGGCAAGTGGCTTGTCTGGGGCGCCACCGCCAAGGGCCACGACCACGACATCTACGACTACGAACTTTACATTTGGGAAATTGGAACGCCGGCCAAAAACGCCGTCCGCATCACGTTCCACACTGCGAACGACCGCTGGCCGGACATCTGGATTTCCAAATAATGTTCGCTTCGCTTTTGCTTGCCGCCGCGCTCGGGACGATTGACGTCCTGGATTCCGCGGCGCATTCGCCCGAGCATTTTACACAGGGATTTTTTTTTAGCGGAAAGACCCTTTACGAAACGACCGGGCTTTATGGACGGTCGCGCCTTTACCGATACGACGCACCGGGCGTTCTTTCCTCGGATTCGGCGAGCCTTGAAGCGGAATACTTTGGCGAAGGTTCCGTCCGGTTCGGAAACGACATCTTTTGGCTCACCTGGAAGGAGGGCAAGGCCTTTGTTTATGACGCAAAGACGCTCCGCCGCAAAAGCTCCTTTCCGATTCGCACCGAGGGCTGGGGAATTACCGTGTTCCAAAACGCGCTTTTGATGTCCGACGGCAGCAGCCAAATTTATTTTCTCTCGCCAGGCGAAAAGAACGTCTTTCGGACGGTTTCCGTGGAGGACGGGGACGCTCCCGTCAAATACCTGAACGAGCTCGAAGCGGTCGGCGAAACGCTCTATGCAAACGTCTGGATGTCCGATTCGATTGCGGCCATCGACCCGAATTCGGGCAAGGTTCTCCGCTGGTATGACTTTTCGAAAATTGCCCGGAATGTACGAAAAAAACATCCGCAGTCGGAGGCGCTGAACGGCATCGCCTATGACGGAAAATTCTTTTGGATAACCGGAAAGCTCTGGCCCGTGATGTACAAGGTAAACCTGAAACCGGAATGACGTCTCGTCAGAACTTGGAGCTGAGAACTTAGTTCAGAGTGGAGTGTGGAGAGTGAACGTCATCCTGGAGTGCAGCGCGGCGGAACCTTAATTGTCAAAACTCCACGTAATGCCGTAGAGGAAGCGGACGCCTTCCGGCCTGTAGCCGCTCGCCGGTTCGTAAAGGCTGTGGTTCAGATTGTCGATTCGCGTGTAGAGCGAAAATGTGAGAATTCGCATCCGCGCTTCGAAGTTTAACGCAAGGTAATGCTTCAGTTCGACAAGTTCCAGCTCGTCGTCCTCGTTCATCTGCAAATCGTAGCGGTTTCCGAACCATGTAAAATCAAACCCGATGCTCACGCCCAGACGGTTCTTCACAAACCTGTCCGCCCATCGGATGTAGCCCTTGTAATAACGGCCTGCGACGTCTATCGGCCTGTTTTGCATGGCAAGGGCCTGTTCGCGTTCCAAATAAAATTGCCAGTTTCCGAGCGCAAGTCCTACGCCCACATACCAGTCGAGCGCTTCCGCGTTTTTCAGGTTTATCCACCGGTAGGCTTCCTCGATGGTCTGAACGTCCGCGCCCGAAACCCAGTGCGGCTTGATGGGCGAATCGATATACTCGTAGCGGAGGCCCGTTCCGTAAAAGATGCCGCCGGGATTCCATTCCAAATCTCCCGTCATCCGCAAGCGTTCCTCGGGCTGCAAATTTTCGTTCGGGTAGGCAAATCGTCCGCGATTAAAAATTTTGAGCTCGTCGGCGGTGGGGAAGCGCGTATCGGTTTTGAAGGTCCCCTTCAGATCCACGTGAAACGGCATGTGGAGCGTCAAAAATCCCGAAAACATCCTAGCGACTTCGACGGAGTCGAACAGGTTCGAGTTGCGGAGCGCGCCTCCCTGCAGACGAAATTCGACAAAACGAAAATTGTCCGAAAGTTCCAGGTAGTAAAGTTCCCGGTCTTCCTTGTAGCGGGAATTTGTTTCCGTAAAATCGTATTCCATCCGAAGTGCCGGATGAAGCGGAAGCCTAAACGCGATGCCGCCGTCGCCGTTCACCGTCTCGTAAAGAAGTTCGTCCGTAACTCCCATCCAGGTCGTATCCTTTTTGGTGCGTCCGCGTGCATCGACCGTGTCGCGGACTTCCTTTACCAGGTTCGGCAGGCTGTCAAATTCAAGTTCGTGTTTTCCGCTGTAGATGCTCGCGTAGAGTTCCACGGACGGAACCGGTCTGAGCGCACCGCGGACGCCGTAGGCAAAGGAGTTTGCGTCGGCCTCGTAAGGATTTGCCAAATATTCGATGCTCGAATAGTCCGTCGAATCCTGCAAAAACTTGTAGGGCGGAACGTCGTCGTTTTTGACGTGCAGATAGCTGAGGCTCGCCGAGAGTTCTCCCCTGGGAAGATACCACGTAATCGATGGCTTGAAGTGCGTCGTGGAGGTCGAGAGGCTTCTGCCCGAAAAGGGAATTTGCGAAGAGTCCCTGCCGAGCGCAAAAAAGGGCTGGTGCGTTACGTCCTGGTAACGGAACTCGTCCGAGGCGTCGTCCGAATAGCTCGCCATTCCGATTTTCAGTTCGACGCTGTCGAGGAGAAGTCTCCGAAAGTCGAGTCCGAAGGCGTTTCCGTCAAACGCGTAACGTTCCCAGAGAATCCGCGTCACGGGCGTGTCGATGGGAATTCCGCGGGCAAAGTCCTCCTTCATCACGCCGTTTTCGCCGAACATCGAAAGCTGCGTCGCATCGTAGGAAAGCGGAAACGTGAAAATGCCGCCGAGTTTTGACGGGAGCCGTCTCGACGGATTCGAAATTCCGGTCGAAGCAAATCCGAGGTCCGGACTTCCGAGAAGAGACGTGCCCAAAACCCATTCCGCCTTTTGGCCTTCGAGGTCATAGGTGCGCTCGAGAATTTCCCGCACCGCGGCGCCTTTCCGCGCCGTGCTCAGTTCCTCGATGGAAAACACCGGCGAAAGCGCAAAAAGAACAAAGATAAAAAAGACAAAAAACGGCATCGGAAAATCCTTGAAACAAAAAAATAGCTATTTTATGGAAAACAATCGAGGTTTATCCATGTCTGTACTCAATGTAAACGAAAAGGATTTTGACGAAGTCATCAATTCGGGACGTCTCGTGCTGGTCGATTTTTGGGCGACATGGTGCAGACCGTGCCAGATGATGGGACCCGTTATGGAAGAGCTCGCCCTGGAGTATGACGGAAAGCTCGCAGTCGCCAAGGTGAACGTCGATGAAAACGAAAACCTTTGCACGCGTTTCGGCATCACGAACATTCCGAACATGAAGCTCTTCAAGAACGGCGTCGAAGTCGGAAACATCGTCGGGGCCGTTCCCAAGACGACCCTCGTCGCGGCCATCGAAAAGAACTTCTGATTTCGTGAGATTTTAAAAACTAAAAACGCCCCGGATTCCCGGGGCGTTTTGCGTTTTCCGTTTTCCGTCAAACGGCCTCTCCGCTTGTCGCTTTCCGAATTTCCTCTATTTTTTTCAGAACGCGTCCGTCCGAAAGCGCGCCAAGAGCCTTTTCGTATCCTTCCTTCAGGCTTTTGACCTTTCGCGCCGCAAAAAGGGTTGCTCCGGCGTTGAGGGCGACCGCATACCGGACCGTATCGTTTCCCTTTCCGCTTGCAAGTTCGACTGCAATCCGTGCGTTTTCTTCGCCCGTTCCGCCGACGAGATCCTTGTCGTCCGCACCGGAAATTCCGAAGTCCTTCGGGTCGATAACGTATTCCTTGGCGCGGCCCTCTTCGTCAATTTCGTAAACGAACGTGGGAACGCTCGGGGAAATTTCGTCAAAGCCGTCCTCGCTCGAAACTGCCAGCACGTGCTTTGCCCCGAGCATTTTTGCTGCTTCCGCCATTGGCTTCAAAAGCGCCTTGTCGTAGGCGCCGAGCATCAGATACTTTGCACCGGCCGGATTCGTGAGCGGTCCTATCAGGTTCATAACGGTGCGGATTCCGAGCGCCTTCCGGACGGGGCCCGCAAAGCGCATTGCGCCGTGATAGACCTGTGCAAAGAGAAAGACGAAGTTCGTTCGGCGGAGAACTTCCGCCGCCTTTTCGGGCGAAAGCCGGATATTGAACCCGAGGCCCTCAAAAAAGTCCGCTGCGCCGGACTTGCTCGAAACGGCGCGGTTTCCGTGCTTGGCGACCGGGCAACCGAGGCTCGCGCAAATAAGCGCCGAAAACGAGCTGATGTTGAAGCTCCCCTTGCTGTCGCCGCCCGTGCCGACGACTTCCGCAAGGTCGATGGAGCTCTCGAACGGGAATGGCGTTTTCTTTTTGCAGAGGACCGCGGCGCATCCGGCAATTTCCGTCGCGGCGGGGCCTTTGGCGGCCATGGCCGTGAGAATCGCCGCGGTCTGCCGTTCGTCGAGCATTCCGTCGGTGAGCGTCTCCATAAAGAGCTCCGATTCCTCTCGCGAAAGATCCTTTTTCGAAATTAACTTGTTCAAAATCCTTGTGACGGGGAGTGATTCCCGCCGGTAGTTGAGGAACGCGCGGAAAAAGGCTTCGCCGTCTTTCGCCGCAATGGATTCCGGATGGAACTGCACGCCCTCGATGTCGAGCGTCTTGTGGCGAATGCCCATAATGTCCCCGTCCTTTGCCCGGGCCGTCACTTCAAAATCTGCCGGAAGCGTCTTTTCGTCAACGACCAGGCTGTGGTAGCGCATAAACGTTCCCTTTTTCCCGATGCTTCTGAAAAGTCCGCGGCCGTCAAGGTTAATCTCTTCGGCAATTCCGTGCTTGATAAACTTCGCCTGTACGATTTTCGCCCCGAAGGCGTAGCCTATCGCCTGGTGACCGAGGCAGATTCCGAGGATGGGAAGCTTTCCCGCAAAGTGGCGAATCGCTTCGACCGAAATGCCCGCGTCCTCGGGACGTCCGGGCCCCGGCGAAACTATCAGGTGCGAAGGGTTCAGCTTCTCGATGTCCTCGATGGAGCATTCCTTTGAACGGAGAACCTTTACGGGTTCCGACGTGATGTTTGCAATCGACTGAAAAACGTTGTACGTAAACGAATCGTAGTTGTCGATGATGACTATCATGATTTTTGTCCTTTGGTTAAAATCTTATTTTCCGGAAACTTCGATGACCTGGAGCATGGCGCCCAGCTTTTCGTTGGTCTCTTCCCATTCGCGTTCCGGGTCCGAGGCATAGACGATTCCCGACCCCGCCTGGAGCGTCCACACGTTTCCCTGTTTGAGCGCGCAGCGAATCGCGATGCAAAAGTCCAGATCGCCGTTCGCGTCAATGTAGCCGACCGCTCCCGCGTAAAAGTTCCGCTTTCGCTTTTCGAGCGACGAGACAATTTCAATTGCACTGATCTTCGGGGCCCCGCTGACCGTACCCGCCGGAAACGCGGAGCGAAGAACCTCGACGGGGCTTAGACCGTCCCGCACCTTGCCTTCCACTTCGGAAACCAGATGGATGACGTGGCTAAAAAGTTCGCATTCCATATTGCGGGTAAGCTTTACGGTCCCCGGAGAAGCAACGCGGCCCAAATCATTTCGCGCCAAATCGACAAGCATCAGGTGTTCCGCGCGTTCCTTCGGATCATTCAAAAGTTTTTCCTTTAAAAATTCATCCTCGGCTTCGTTCTTTCCGCGGCGGCATGTGCCCGCAATCGGCCGGATGGAGGCGCGGCCCGCCCGGACGCGGACAAGGCTCTCGGGCGAGGATCCCGCAATCTGGTACTTTCCGAAGTCGATGTAGAGCAGATACGGCGAAGGGTTCAGCGTGCGAAGCCTCCGATAGACTTCGAGCGCCGGAATTTCGGACGAGATTTGCAACCGGCGGGAGGGAACCGCCTGGATGATGTCTCCCGCGACAATCCGCTTTTTCAGTTCCTCGACGGCGTGAACGTATTCGTCATGGCTTTTTTGCAGGTCGGTGAGAACCTTGTACGAATAGTCGTCGTCCGGATCTTCCAAATAGGAAAAGTCCAGGTTCGAAAGTTTTTTGCGAATGTTTTTTACCGCCTTTTCGAGGTCGATTTCGTGTTCGTCGTAGTTAAGGCCGAACACGTGGAGCGTTTCCGTAAAATGGTCGAACACGATGTAGATGTGCCCGACGACAAATTCGGATTCGGGAATCTTTAGTTCGTCGTCCTGCTTTTCAAGGCGTATCGTATCGCACCTGGCGCAAAATTCGTAGGAGAGAAATCCGATGCCCGCGGCGGGGAGCGGAATTTTGGCGGGCTTCTCGTTTTCGGACGCAATCCTTTCGAGCGCCTCGAGAATGTCCCTTGCCGGGAAAGGCTTCCGGACGTCCCCGAATGTGAGCGCGACGCCTTCGCCGTCCTCGATGACGTGAAACGCCTCTTCGAGCATCAGGATGGAATACCGGTTTGTTCCCCCCGAAAAGGAGGCGGATTCGAGAATGGCCTTGGCTCCGAGCTTTCTTGCGAGCGAAAACGGCGTGTAACGTTCGCCTTCAAGCGTGATGTAGAGAGTGTCTGTTCTTTTGTTCATTGTGGGTTCCTTTGGTTTCAAGTTTCGTCTGTGTGCACAAAAAAAGGCTCCGTGTAAACGGAGTCGCTTGCCTTGCACTGTTTTTACTTAAAGACTTAGCACGCGTACTCCGCTATCGAAGTGCGCCACCACCAGGTGTTTTTCAGCATGTCTGTTCTTTTGTTCATTGTGGGTTCCTTTGGTTTCAAGTTTCGTCTGTGTGCACAAAAAAAGGCTCCGTGTAAACGGAGTCGCTTGCCTTGCACTGTTTTTACTTAAAGACTTAGCACGCGTACTCCGCTATCGAAGTGCGCCACCACCAAATGTTATTCTTTGTGATGTGTGCGTGATTCATTTCGGGGAAGAAAATAAAAAAGGTTTTATCAAATGGCAACGGGAAATTTTAAAATTTTTTTGGGGAAACTCATTTTTTTTGACAATTTTGCACTTTAGATTGATATATTGAAGAGGCAATCCGAGGTTTCCCATGAATTTTGAACTTCCCGAAATCGCTTCCAAGATCCAAAAGACGCTCGACTCGAGAGGATTTACCACCGACGGCAAATGGTCGCTCGCCGGTTCCGCCGGTTCCGCCCGCAAGTATTTCCGCATTTCCCAGGGCGAAAAGTCCGCCATTCTCCAGACGAACCCTTTTGCGGACGACGACTTTAAGCGCTTTGTCTCGTATGGAAAGTCCTTCCGCGCCTTTGGGCTTCCGACGCCCGAAATTTTTGCCGTCGATGAGGCTTCCGCACAGGTCCTGATGCAGGACATGGGCGAAAGTACGCTGCTTTCCCTTGTCAAAAAGGACGGCGAATCCATCCTCGGAAACATCCGGATTCTTTACCCGGCGACGATCGAGGCTCTTGTCAAATGGCAATCGGAAAGTCCGAGGTTCTTCCTTTCCCGGCCCGATATTGCCGCACGCCGCTTCGACTACGCCGCGCTCAAATGGGAGACCGACTATTTCCGCTCGAATTATCTCGAAAAGAAAATGGGCCTTTCCAAGGTGCCCGATTCCGTCGAGAACTTTTTCCGTACCCTCGCCTGCATGGTCGATACGCATCCCAAGGTTTTGATGCACCGGGATTTCCAGTCCCAGAACGTGATGGTACTTTCCAATTCGGAAATCGGGTTTGTCGATTTTCAGGGCGCGCGCCGCGGGTCGCTGTTTTACGATATTGCTTCGCTTCTCTTTGACCCCTATGTCGAACTTTCAGAGGAACTCGTCGCGGACTTTTTTGGCGACTGGTATTTTTCGTGCGCACTTTGCAACAGGTCGTTCAGCAAGGAAGAAGCCTGGACGCTTTTCCTGCAGGCGAGCCTCCAGCGTCTGATGCAGGCGCTCGGCGCGTATTGCTTCCTCAGCGCAGAAAAGAAAATCGAGAGTTTCGAAAAGTATATCGCCCCCGGAAAAAGGCGCCTTCTCCGCGTATTCGAACTTTACGAGCCCATCAGCCCGACGGCCTCGGAAGCGGTCCGCGTTCTCAAGGATTTGCTAGCGTAGCCTTGAGCTGCCACTCGACGTGCCTTTCCATTTCCGCGCGGGCGTCAAAGTGTAAATTGAACACGTCCGCAATTTTTTCGACGGAATAGAGCATGGGCCTTTCGGACCATCCGAGGTCCTGTTCCACGATTTTTGACGCGCTCGCCCTGCCCGAGATTTTTTCGTAGGCGGAAAGCATGCTTTCCGCGATGCTCTTCCACGAAATCCAAACGGATCCGAGTCCGAGAAAAATTTCTTCGTTCAGGTCGCTGTCGAGCAGTCTGTGAAAAAGGCGCGCCTGGTCTCTCGCATGGACAAATTGCGTTCCGTCGTTTTTAATCAGGTGGATGTCCTTTCCCTTGATGATTGATTGCGCCATCTGGGCAAAACGCCTGTCCGGCTGCGAAACGCCGTCGTTCGGCCCGAACGCCGGCTCTCCGAACGTATAGCCCGGACGAATGATGTTCCGCTTCATCCGTGTGCCGCGGAATCCGAGCACGTAGGCTTCGCCTGCGGCCTTCGTCGCCCCGTAAAGGTCGAGCGGAAGGCTTGCCGCATTTTCGTTCATGACGGGCCGGAACTTTCCCATGGCGGCCGTGCTCGACGTGTAGATGAACTTTTCGCACCCGGCCTTGGCCGCCGCCTGCAATACGAGGACGGTCGCCCGCGTATCGTTTTCGAGCATCGACAGGGGAGTCTCGCCCCAGCCGAAGGCGATGTGAATGCACGCTTCGCAGTTTTCAAGCCCGCGGGAGATGACGGCAGCATCGTAGATGGAGCCTTCGAGAAGATTCACCGAGGAATTTTTGAGGAACGCCGGAATTTTCCCGGGATGCCGCGTAAGAATCGTAAGGGTGTGACCGCCCTGGAGAAGTTCTTTTGCAACGTAATGCCCGATAAAGCCCGTTCCGCCCGTGATGAAGATTTGCATGATGCACCTCGAAGAACCGTGGAATTTTCTTTTGGTCACCTCTAAAAATTCAATTTTCAAAAATTTGGCTGCGACGCTTCGCGCTGGCAGTCATTCAAAGAGCCAAATACCGGGAGTATTCGCCACTTTTCATTCCTGCCATCGCTTGGTCTCACTCAAATTTTCTTTACCAAAGCAATTTTTAGAGGTTCCCTTTTCAAATTAACTTTCTTTTGAAAGAAAGGCTCCCCGGCGTATGTAAATCTTTGGAAATCGGCTACGAAAAGGTCCGTTTCTGGACGGCGAGTGCGACCGCACCCTGGAGAGCCTGGAAAAGAAGCAGAACGTATCCCAAAAGGTTCCCGGCGAGAACCTTGTCGGCAGGAAGCCCGAGGATTCCCGTGTAAAGGCTTATCGTCACCCATTCGCGGACGCCGATTCCGTTGAGCGAAACCGGAAGCATCGTCACGATGACGGTTATCGCCGTAAAGACAATCACGAGCCGAAAGTCGAGAGAGAGCCCGACAGACCGCAAGTATCCATAGGACGTCACAAAAACAATCAGCTGGAGCCAGAACGAATCGATAAACGAAAGAAAAAACTGCTTTTTGTGGGTGCGGTAGAGGGCAAGAGAATCCCGGAGTTTCGAGACAAAGACAAAGCGCTCCGCGAAACGGTCAAAAAGGCGAAATCGGTCGGAATAGCAACAAAAGAAAAAAATCGCAAAGGAAAGAATCAGCGCAAGGACCATTCCCGCGATGTAGATTTTTGGAATCGCATACGAAAGGCACACATACGGCAGCGAAACGAAAAAGAGAAGAAAGAGCATCAAAAGTCCCTGTATCCGCGAAACGAGAATGGCCGCCACGGATTTCGGAGTCTGCTTGAACCGCTTTCCGAAAGCGAGGGTCTTTACGACGTCGCCGCCAAAGCCTCCCGGGAGAAATGCCGTAAAAAAGTATCCGATGGCGATGTAGGCGTAAAACGTCCGAAACGGAATTTTTTTGCCGTCTTCGAGAAGCAGTCCGCGCCAACGGTTTGCCTGGATAAGCATCGAAAGAAACGTGATGAAAATTAAGAGCAGAAGCCAGTGGAGCGTCGTCCCGGTCCAGTTTTCGCAGATGCTTTCAAGCGGAATCCGGTAAAAGACGAAAGCGATTCCGAAGACGCTCACGAGAAGCTTCAAAAGAAAGACGATGCGACGTTTTGCCATTTAAGTTCCGGCGACCTGTTCCGCAATTTGCCAAATTTCCCGGTAGGATGTTTCCCTGCTGAAGCACTTTGCACGGAAAATGCACGCTCCGATGCCGGAGCCGGAAATCATTCGAGCGTCGATTGCGAGTTTCATACGTTTTCTCAAAGATAATAAAAAAGCGGCTCCGGCGAAATTGCCGGGACCGCCTGAATTTTTTCAAAGGCTTATGGTCACCTCTAAAAATTCAATTTTCAAAAATTTGTTTTTTTGACCAAAGCAATTTTTAGAGGTTCCCTTATCGCAATTCCGCGAGAGCCTTTTCGTCCTTTGCGACGATGTCCATTTGCGTTGCGAGCTTTTGACGTTCCGCATCGACGACCTGTTTCGGGGCGCCGTTGACGAATTTCTTGTTCGAAAGCTTCTTTTCGATGCTTGCGGCAAAGGACTTCGCCTTTTCAATTTCCTTTTCGAGACGGGCGATTTCCGCGGCGGGGTCGAGAATCCCTTCGAGCGGAATGTAAAGCTCTCCGCCCGGAATGACGGCGCTTGCGCTGAACTTCGGCTTTGCGGCCTTGACCGCGATGTCGAGCGTTCCGAGTCCGCCGAGTTCGGTGATGATGGCCTTACATTCGCCGACCGACTTTTCGCTTTCCGCGTCATCGACCGAGAGGACCGCGCCGAGCTTTGTCGCCGGGGAAACCTTGTAGCGGCCGCGGACGCCGCGGACGCCTTCGACGACCGCAAAAGCCCGGTCAAAGGCCTTTTCGATGTCGAGGTTGATGAGGCTCTCGTCGGCCTTCGGCCATGCGCTGTGGATGACCCGCTCGGAACCCGGGAAAAGCGTCGCGTTCAGCTCTTCGGTAATGAACGGCATCACCGGGTGCAAAAGGTCGATAACGCCGCGCAAAACGTGCGAAAGAATCGCCATCGCGTTCTTCTTTTCCGTATCGAGAACTTCGCGGTTGATAACGGACTTCTTGATTTCGAGATAGCTCGAACAGACGTCGTCCCACACAAAGCGGTAGAGAAATCCCGCAAGTTCCGCAAAGTGGAATTCCTCGAGCATCCGCGTCGCATCCTTGATGGTCGAGTTCAGGCGCGAAAGAATCCAGAAATCTTCCACCTTGAAAAGCGAGGCGTCCATCGGAAGCAAATCCTTTGAAAGGGCTCCGGCCTGTTCCAGATGCGGGAAGAGGAAGCGACATGCGTTCCAAAGCTTGTTCGAGAAGTTGCGCCCGATTTCGAACTTTTCGGATGTGTTGATTTCGCGGCCGTCCGGCTGCTTTTCCTTTTTCACCGGCAGACGAACGTCCTGGTTGTCGGTGCAAAGGCTCGCCATCACAAAGCGGAGCGCGTCCGTTCCGTATTTTTCCTCGATGTCCATCGGATCGACGCCGTTGCCTTTCGACTTGCTCATCGTTTGGCCGTTGCCGTCGAGAATCTTCGGGTGGATATAGACCGTGTGGAACGGGACCTCGCCCATGTTCTCCTGGCTGAAGAGAACCATGCGGGCCACCCAGAGCGTAATGATGTCGCGGCTCGTGACGAGGACCGAAGTGGGGTAGTAGCGTTTGAGCGTTTCCGTTTTGTCGGGCCATCCCATCGTGCTGTGCGGCCAAAGTCCGCTCGAAAACCACGTGTCGAGAACGTCCGCTTCCTGTTCGAGCTTCTGCCCCGGAATTGCGTCTTCCGAGAGGTTTTCTTCGCGGCTGCACACAAGGTATCCGCCGTTTTCCGCCTTGTAAAAGTAGATGTCCTCGCGGTTTTTGAAAGCGGCCTGCAGGTCGCTTTCCGAAGCGTCCGTGTGCCAAATCGGAATGCGGTGTCCCCACCAGAGCTGCCGGCTGATGCACCAGTCGCGTTTTTCGGCGAGCCAGTCCAGATACTTGTGCGAGTAACGCTCCGGGATAATCCTTATTTTTCCCGACTTGACGGCGTTCATCGCGTTTTCGGCGAGAATGTCCATTTTGACGAACCACTGGTCGCTCAGATACGGCTCGATGACCGTCTTCGAACGGTCGGAATGCCCAACCTGCATTTCGTGATCTTCGACCTTAATCAAAAGTCCAAGATCTTCGAGACCCTTGACGACCGCGTCGCGAGCCGCCTGGCCTTTCAAGCCCTTGAACTCTCCGGCGTTTTCGTTGAGGCTTCCGTCATCGTTCATAATGTTAATCATCGGAAGCTTGTGGCGAAGGCCCGTCGCGTAGTCGTTCGGATCGTGCGCCGGAGTCACCTTCACGGAACCCGTACCGAATTCCATATCGACGAGGAGCGCGTCCGCGATGACCGGAATTTCACGGTTCACGAAAGGAACTTTCAGAGTCTTGCCGATGAACTTCTTGTAGCGTTCGTCGTTCGGGTGGACGGCAAGGGCGGTATCGCCCATAATCGTTTCGGGGCGGGTCGTCGAAACGGGAATGTAGCCCGAACCGTCCGCGAGCGGATACTTGAACGTCCAAAAATGTCCCTTGACCGTTTCGTAGTAGATTTCGTCGTCCGCGACCGCCGTCTGGAGCTTTGTGTCCCAGTTGACGAGACGCTTTCCGCGGTAGATGAGGCCTTTTTTGAAAAGGTTGAAGAACGCGTAGCGAACCGCCTTGGCGCACACCGGGTCGAGCGTAAAGCGCTGACGGCTCCAGTCACAGCTCACGCCGAGGCTCTTCAGCTGTTTTGTAATTCGCGCCTCGTATTCGTCCTTCCATTTCCAGATGCGTTCCACCAGGGCTTCGCGTCCAATGTCGTGGCGCGTCTTGTGCTCGTCCTGGAAAAGTCTTTTTTCGACGACGGCCTGCGTCGCAATTCCGGCATGGTCCGTTCCCGGAATCCAGAGCGTATCGCGGCCCGTCTTTCTGCGGTAGCGGACAAGGATGTCCTGAAGCGTATCGTTCAGCGCGTGTCCCAGGTGAAGGGCGCCGGTGACGTTTGGCGGGGGAATGACGACGGAGAACGGCTCTCCCTTTCCGCTCGGTGCAAAATCGTTGTTTTTGTTCCATTCGTCGTGCCAGCGGGCTTCGACGGTCTTCGGATTGTAACGTGTTTCCATTTCCATAATGCCGCAAATTTAGATAATTTTAGGTCTCCACCAAAAATTCGACTTTCAAAAATTTGGTTGCGACACTTCGCGCCGGTGCGTCTCATTCTGCCATCGCTTGGTCTCACTCAAATTTTCCCCTCCAAAGCAACTTTTAGAGGTTCCCTTTAATTTTTACAAACAAAAAGCCTCGTCGCAAGGAGCGGACGAGGACATTTTCCGTTTTGAAAAAGACGCTTTACTTTTCGACGCCGGTGAAGATTTCGTAGCCGGGCACGCCGGTCGTGTGAATCTTGTTTACGCCGATGTTCAGCGCGGTCTGTCCGTCAAGCGTGAGAACCGCGGGCGTGAGGGAGACTGTCGTGCCGTTCGATCCGAGAAGGCATCCGAACGTGAAGTTCATGGTGAGCGAGCTTCCGTTAAGGCTCCAGTTGCCGTTTTCCTCGCCGCCGAGGCAAGCATTGTCGCTGTTGATGGCCACATCCGACGAATACGTCAGGTTAAAGGTCTTGTCTTCGTTAAAGACGATGCTCGTGGGGGTGGAAAGCGCATGATAGACCGTAAACGTCACGCCGTCTTCCGAATTGTAGAACGCGTTCATATTCCAGGTGGCGCCTTCCAGACAGTTTTCCGTGACGCCTTTTTCGCACTTTTCAGCCAGGGACGGTCCGCTCGAAGAAGAGGAGCAGGCGAAAAGGGAAAGAGAAAGGGCCGCGCCGAGAATGGCAAATGTTTTTTTCATGAGATTCCTCGCATTTTTTTAGAAATATATATAAAAAGCCTCCCTTGCGGGAGGCTTTGAAATTTTTATTGGAAATTAACGGCGACGGCGCTGCTTGGCCTTTGGCTTGTTGTTGTCGGCGCTCGAGGAGGACTTCGGCGCTGCGGCCGGTTCCGTCGAACGGATGTCCTTCATCTTGAAGTTGACGTTGATTTCGGCGGTTTCCACCTTCGAGGAGGCGCCTTCCTTGTCCGTCAGCTTGAACCCGAATTCATCGAGGCCGTAGAAGCCCTTGTTCGGTGTGTAGGTGAAGGAACCGTCCCGTTCGTTGATGGTCACCTTTCCGTTTTGCGGACGGCGGACGAGCGAAACCTTGGCGTCGAGCTTTCCGTCCGGATCCTTGGCTCCGTTCAGAAGACCGTCCTTCGCGTTCACCGTAAGCGTTTCGCCTTCCTTTGTCTGGTAGGACTGCGACATAGCAATCGGCGGGTCGTTCACGGGGAGAACCGTAAACTTCGCGGACGTCTTGGCGGAGGCTCCTTCCGGATCCGTCACCTTGAACGTAATCGTCTCGGCCGGGCCGTTCCAGTTTTCGCGCGGCTGCTTGATGGTCACAATGTTCCGCGCCTTGTCGTGTTCGACGACGAGGTTCTTGTTGCCCGTAATCGTCCACTTGAGTTCGCTGAAGCTGTTGTCGCGGTCGCGGACATACTGGTCGAGCTTGAGCTGGGCGAGAACGCCGCCGTTTGCGTCTTCCTTCATCACGACGTCGCGGATCGGGCGGATTTCGGGCACGGCGTTCACATGCTTCACTTCAAAGTTCACGCTTGTCTTGGCGGAGGCTCCGGCGGGGTCCTTCACGACGAACGTGACGGTTTCCTTGCCGGACCAATCGACGCGGTTTGGACGGACTATCGCTTCGCGGCCGCCCGTGATCATCACTTCGAGGTGGCGGTTGCCCGCAACGGACCAGCGAAGCTCATGCGGCTTGTTGTCCGGGTCGGAAACAAACTGGTCGAGCTTGATGGGCTTGAACTTGGTGCCTTCGTTGGTCGTCATGTCCGGAATCTTCTTCAGGACCGGCGCATCGTTCACCGGGGTGACGACGAAGTTCACTTCGACGGAAGCCTTTTCGCCCGAGGGGTCATAGGCGTTCACGGTCACCTTGTCCTTGCCGTTCCAGTATTCGTCCGGAACCGTTACGGTGAGAACTCCCGCGTCGGACAGGTCAAATCCGAGCTGGTGCTTGACGGTCGAACGCTTGGCCTTGCCCATGCGTCCGCGCTTGTCCTTCTTGGCGGGTTCGCTGTCGTCGAGCGTCCACTTCATTTCGGAAGCCTTGTTGTCCGGATCGACGATGAACTTCGCAAAGTCAATCGGGGCGAACTGTTCCTTTTCCTTGATCTGCTGGGTCGGAACCTTGTTGAAGTGCGGCGGGTCGTTCACCGGCGTTACCGTAAACGTCACCTTCGTGCTCGCGCTTGCGCCGGCCGGGTCGGTCACCGTAATCGTGAGGGTCTCGGAACCGTTCCAGAATTCGTTCGGGGTCGCAACGCTCATCCGGGATCCGCGGAATTCCACCTTCAGGTCCTTGTTGCCCGAGACTTTCCACTTCAGCTCGTTCGGACGGTTGTCCGGATCGCTTACGTAGCGGGAAAGGTCAATCGGTTCAAAGTGTTCCTTTTCCTTGATCTTCTGGTTTGGAATGGCCTTGAGAATCGGCGCATCGTTTACCGGCGTCACTTCGAAGAGCACCTGCTGTGAGGCCTTTCCGCCTTCCGGATCGGATACCGTTACGGTGAGCTTTTCGGAACCGTTCCAGTATTTGTCCGGAGTCGTCACCACGAGCTGGCGCTTCGCATTGATGGAAGCCTTGAGGCTCCGCGGCTGCGAAACTTCGAAGTTCAGTGCGGACTTCGGATGATCCGGGTCGCTTACGAGGGATAGCAGGTCAATCGGAGCGAACTGTTCCTTTTCCTTGATTTTCTGGCCGGGAATCGGCTTCATCACCGGAGGATCGTTTACCGAGACGACTTCGAAGTCAACCGTTCTCGAATCCTTGGCGCCTTCGGGGTCCGTCACCGTAAACGTGACGCTCCGCTTGCCGTTCCAGTACTTGTTCGGAATGTTCAGGTGGGCGACATGCTTGTCGTCGATCGTCACCGTCAGATCGTCTTCGACCTTCTTCGGTTCTTCGACCATCGGCTCTTCCTTCGCCTTCTTGCCCTTCTTTCCGCCCTTCTTGGACTTCTTTGCCTTCGGAGCGGGAGCGGCTGCCGCGGCTGCCTTCTTCACTTCGGCTGTCCACGTGAGCTGATTTGCCCTGTGGTCGGCATCGTGCACGTAGTTGTCGAGCGGAATGTCCTTGAACGTCTGCTTTTCCTTGATGGTCTGGCCCGGAATGTCCTTCATTACCGGAGGATCGTTCACCGAGGTAATCTCATAGACGACGGTCGTCTTGGCGGAGGCGCCCTTCGGGTCGGTCACCGTCACGGTCATCGTATCCGGCTTGCACCAGAAGAACTTGTTCGGAGCGGTAATCACGAGCTTTCTCGCCGAGGTGATTTCAGCCTTCAGGAACTTGTTTCCGGAAACCGTCCACTTCATTTCGGAAGGCTTGTTGTCCGGATCCTTGACAAAGTCGTCGAGGGCGACGGGCTTGAAGGTTTCCTTTTCCTTGATCTTCTGGTTCGGAATCTTCGAGAGGGTCGGGGGGTCGTTCACTTCGGTCACGACGAAGTCCATCTTGTGCGAGGCCTTTCCGCCTTCCGGATCCGTTACCGTAAACGTAATGGTTTCCTTGCCGTGCCACTGGGAGTCCGGAACCTTGATTTGCACCGTGTTGTCCTTGTTCAGAACGACCTGGAGCTGGCGGTTGCCGGAGAAACTCCACTTGAGAAGCTTGGCCGGATGATCCGCGTCGGTCGCAAGCGTCGAAAGGTCAATCGTCTTGAACTTTCCGCCTTCGCGGATGGTTTCGCCGGTCGGGGCCTTGTCCGAAATCACGGGCAGGTCGTTAATCGAGCGAACCGTGAAGAGTGCGGACGAAGTTGCCGAAGCGCCTTCCGGGTCCGTTGCCGTAAAGGCGATGCGGGCTGCGCCGTTCCAGTATTTGTCCGGAATCACGATGCGCGCATTGTGCGAATTGTCGATTTCGACCGTGAGACCGCTCTTGCCCGTAGAGGAAGTTTCGGCTTCGGACGCATCTTTCTTGCCCTTCTTGCCTTTCTTCGCGGATTTTGCGGGGGCTGCCTTTGCCGAAGCGTCAGAGACCTTCACGCTCCAGCTGATGTCGCTCTTCTTGTGGTCCGGATCCTGAATCAGGTCGTCGAGCTTGATGACCGCGAACTGCTGCTTTTCGTCAATCGTCTGGTCCTTGATCTCGCGGACAAAGACGGGCGGGTCGTTCACGGAAACCACTTCGAAGTCCACCGAGCGGGAATCCTTCGCACCTTCCGGATCCGTCACCGTAAACGTAACGGTTTCCTTGCCGTTCCAGTATTTGCTCGGAGCGGTGACCGTCACCTTGCGGTCGGCGGACATGGCAAACTTCAGATTCTTGTTTCCGGTGATAGTCCACTTGAGCTTTGCGTTCGGATGGTCGAGATCCGAGACGTAGCTGTCGAGGTCAATCACCTTGAACTCCTGCTTTTCCTTGATGGTCTGGTTCGGAATGTCCTTCATCACCGGCGGATCGTTCACCGACTTGGCCGTAAACTGGACCGTTTCGCGGGCGGAAGCGCCTTCCGGATCCGTCACCGTGAACGTCACCTTTTCCGTGCCGTTCCACAGCTTGTTCGGGGTCTTGATAGTCGCAATGCCGTCCTTCGAAATTTCAATCTTCAAATCCTTGTTGCCCGTGACCGTCCACTTGAGCGTCTTGAACGCGTCATCCGGATCGCTTACGAGTTCCGCAAGGTTGATGTCCTTGAAGGTTTCCTTTTCCATGATGATCTGGTCCGCAATCTTCTTCATCGAAGGCGGATCGTTAATCGAGCGCACTGTAAAGAGCGCGGACTGCGTCGCCTTGGCGCCTTCGGGGTCCGTCACCGTGAATTCAATCAGGTCCGCGCCGTTCCAGAACTTGTTCGGCGTGGTGATGGTCGCTTCGAGCGTCTTCGGATCGACGTTGACCGTAAGGCCCGTCTTGTAGCCCTTCGGAGCGCCCGGAGCGGGCTTCACTTCGAACGACCAGGTGAGATCCTGCAGCTTGTGGTCGGGATCCTTGACAATTTCGCCGAGCTTGATGGGCGCAAAGGGCTTCTTTTCGTCCACCGTCTGGTTGTTGATCTTCTTCGTGAATTCCGGAGCGTCATTCACCGATTCCACGGTAAACGTCACCTTGCGGGAATCCTTTGCTCCTTCCGGGTCGGAAACTTCGAAGTTGAACGTTTCGGAACCGTGCCAGTACTTGTTCGGGATGATGACCGTAAAGACGCGGTTCTGGTCGAGCTTGAACTTCAGATCCTTGTTTCCGGTGATAGTCCACTTGAGCTTTGCGTTCGGGTGGTCGAGATCCGAAACGTAATTGTCGAGTTCGATGGGCTTGAATTCCTGCTTTTCCTTGATGGTCTGGCTCGGAATGTCCTTCATCACCGGCGGATCGTTCACCGACTTGACCGTAAACACGGCTGTCTGCTTCGCGGAAGCGCCTTCGGGATCCGTCACCGTAAACGTGATGTTTTCGCTTCCGTTCCACAGCTGGTTCGGGATGACGACCGTCGCCGTTCCGGCCTTGTCGATATTGACCTTCAGGTCCTTGTTTCCGGTAATCGTCCATTTGAGCTTTTCAAAGGCATGGTCCGGATCGCTTGCAAGTTCCGCGAGGTTAATCGGGGCAAACTGCGACTTCTCTTCAATCGTCTGGGACTTAATCTCTTTCAAAACCGGAGGATCGTTCACCGAAACGACCGTAAACGTCGCGGAAGCGGAAGCCTTTGCTCCTTCGGGGTCCGTCACGTTAAACGTGATGACGTTCGAACCGTTCCAATACTTGTTCGGGATGACGACCGTCGCCACCATCTTGGCATCGACGTTCACCTGCAGCTCGGGCTGGGTGCCCTTCGGAGAACCCGGAGCGGCCGCAACCGAAATGTCGAGGACGAGATCCGTCAGCTTGTGATCGGGGTCCTTGATGATGTCGCCGAGGCGAATGGGCTTGAACTGTTCCTTCTCCTTGATTGTCTGGTCTTCAATCTTCTTGGTGAATTCCGGGGCGTCGTTCACCGATTCCACGGCAAAGTTCACCGTGCGTTCGTCGGAAGCGCCTTCAGGGTCCGTCACCTTGAAGGTAATGGCTTCGGCGCCGTTCCAGTATTTGCTCGGAAGCGAGAAGGTCGCCTTGCGGTCCTTGTCAATCGAAACCTTGATGTCCTTGTTGCCCGTCACCGTCCACTTGAGAAGATTCTTCGCATGGTCGATGTCCGTCACATACTTGTCGAGTTCGATGGGCTTGAATTCCTGCTTTTCCTTGATGTTCTGGTCGGGAATGTCCGTCATTACCGGAGGATCGTTGATGGACTTGACCGTGAGCTTGACGGTCGTGGAGGCCTTGCCGCCTTCCGGGTCCGTCGCCGTGAACGTCACCGTTTCCGAACCGTTCCAGTTGATGTCCGGGGTCTTGATGGTCACGATGCGGCTCTTATCGACATTGATCTTCAAATCCTTGTTGCCCGAAACGGCAATCTTCAAGAGCGAAAGATCGTGGTCCGCGTCCGAAAGATAGTCGTCGAGCGCAATCGGGTCGAATTCCGTCTTTTCGTCAATCGTCATGTCCGGAATCTTCTTGAAGACCGGCAAATCGTTGATGGAGCGGACGGTGAACTTGACTTCCTGCTTGGCTT
This sequence comes from Eggerthellaceae bacterium, assembly GCA_963597395.1. Taxonomy (GTDB): domain Bacteria; phylum Fibrobacterota; class Fibrobacteria; order Fibrobacterales; family Fibrobacteraceae; genus Hallerella. The sequence goes on from CAVBPX010000024.1 coordinate 21,343, forward strand.
CCGCGCCTTCGGGGTCCGTCACCTTGAACGTCGCCACGGCGGAACCGTTCCAATACGGGTCCGGAATTTCCACGGTCGCCACGTGTTTGTCGTCGATGTTTATGCCGAGAGGTCCGGTCGGATGTTCCTTGCCGACGCTCTTCACATCGACTTCCCACGCGAGTTCCGAATTCTTGTGGTCGTCGTCCTTCACAAATTCGTCGAGATTAATTTGTGCGAACTTTTTCTTCTCGTCAATCGTCTGGGACGGAATCTGCTTGATGAACTTCGGAGCGTCGTTCACGGATTCGACGGTAAAGCTCGCCTGCGTTTCGGCAGAGGCGCCTTCGGGGTCCGTCACCTTGAACGTGATTGTTTCCGAGCCGTTCCAGAGAGCGTTCGGAATAAGGATTTTCGCGACCTTTCCGGATAGTTGCACCTTGAGGTCCTTGTTTCCGGAGAACGTCCACTTCAGCTGTTCAAACTTGTGGTCAATGTCCTTCACATACTTGTCGAGTTCAATCGGCTTGAACTGCGACTTTTCCTGAATGTCCTGGTCGGGAATCTGCTCCACGAATTCGGGCGGGTCGTTGACGGACTTGACCGTAAACGCCGTCTTGAAGCTCGCCTTCGCACCGTGCGGATCCGTCGCCGTAAACGTGAACGTCTCTGTCGGGCCGTTCCAGTTTTCGTTCGGAATGATGACTTCGGCAACGTTATACTTGTCGATTTTCACCTTCAGGTCCTTGCCGCCTTCGACCGACCATTTGATGGTCGAAACATCGTCGTCGACGTCGCTCACGAGGTCCGAAAGGTTAATCGCCTCGAACTGTTCCTTTTCGTTGATGGTCTGGTCCGGAGCCTTCTGCACAATGGGCGGATCGTTTACCGGGCGGACCGTAAAGTTCGCGGACGTCTTGTCGGACGCGTATTCGGCGTCCGTCGCGATGAACGTAATCTTGTAGGCGCCAAACCAGTTTTCGTCCGGAATGACGACGTTCGCGATTCTGTCCTTGGAAATATCGACGGAGAGTTCGCCTTCCGCCTGTTCCTTCGCAATCGGGGTCAGCTCGTACTCCCACGAAATCTGGTCCTTGGGATGGTCGGGGTCCTTTACGAATTCGTCGAGCTTGATGGGGGAGAACTTGCCGCCCTCATCGACCGTCTGGTCCGGAATCTTCGAGACTTCAGGCGGGTTGTTGACCGATTCCACGCTGAACGTGACCGTTTCCGAGCTCGAAGCGCCCTTCGGGTCGGTGACCGTGAACGTAAGGTCCTCGGAGCCGTTCCAGTATTGGTTCGGAGTCTTGATGGTGACGACGTGACCGGATTCCGTAACGACCAAATCCTTGTTGCCCGTGATTTTCCAGCGAAGCGTTGCGGGCTTGTCTTCCGGATCATCGACGTATTCGTCGAGCTTGATCGGGGCGAACTTTCCTCCCTCCTGGATGGATTCGCCCGGAATGCCGTTTAGCGATGGCGGGTTGTTTTCGGCGGCCGGCGTGGCGGGCTTTTCCGCGTCCTGGGCCGCTGCGAACGAAACGAAAAATAATCCTGCTGTAAGGAACAGAGGCATACGTGACTTTCTTCTACTCATTGACGATCTCCACTAAGACCATTCGACAAAGCCGAACTGCTGGGGGCGGTCCGACCTATCCAAACACTTCGACCTTTCAAAATTACGCATTGAAACGCCAAAAGTGACTTTTATCACCAAATATAAAGTTAAATCGCCCCCGAAAATCATTTTTTTTCGCGGATTTTTCATTTTTTTCGGGGAAAGTTTTTCCGCATTTTATTGACTAAAAGTTCAAAAAATTCGGCTTTTGAGGCTAAGTGGTTGATTCAAAAGAAGATGCGTCGAAAAAAGAGTGTCGGGCCTTCCATTTTGGAACATTTCGGGGCTTTCTCGCGGATGACAAAAAATGCATTTTTAGCTATTTTGCTCAAAAATTGTTCAACAACGGGTTTTTTATGAAATTTGTCTTTCTGTGCGACGAGACCTACCTGAAAGGGGACAACGCCTCCTTCGTCAACAACTTTCCTTCCAATCACGAACTGGTGACGATGTCCGGCGAGGCCCTGCTCCAGGCCAAGGGCTTTCCCGAGGATACGTTCGGGCTTCTGGTGGAGCGTTTCACCTGGCAAAAGAATTTCAGCCTGTTTCGCTATTTCGGCCTTCTGCCCGTTCTCGAAACGGTTCCGCTCGCCGTCGTGAGCCGCAGCCACCGCTTTGATCCGCTCAAGGGAAGAAGCTCGCTCCGCGGCCAGGAAACGGTCATTGCCCCGAACGCCACGTCCGAAGAACTCTACACGTCCATCGAAAAGTTCATTTCGGCGCCTCCCCAGACCCATTCCTATCCCCGTTGCGCCTGCAAGGTGTTTACCAGAAAGGCTGTCTAGCGAAAGACTGAATGCAGCGCAAGGTTCTTGAATCGCTGGTCTCCCGCGGCTCCCTCGTGGGGATCATCTGTTCAAAATCCTTCGATGTCGAGAAGGTCTTTTCCGGTTTTGCGCGTTCCCTGTGCGGGAATGCGCCTTTTTCGTTTGAAGCGTATTCGCGGGAAAGAGGCTCCGCGCGAACATTCCTTTCGGAACTTCGAAGCCGGTGTGCGGCGGACGGCTCCTGCATCTTTGTGAGGTTCTCCCGCGAAATCGAAGGGGACGCCGCGGACGTTCTCGCCTCAATGCGCATGGCGATTGTCGTGTCCGCGGACGGCGAAGAAATTCCGTCCGAAACGCTTTCCGAACTGGAAGCGCTCGCGCCTTTTCCTTCGGGATTTTTTTGGTGGGTCGCTCCGCGGTTTTCGAAAAGGCGCTTTCCGAAGCTTGCACGGTCGGTCCGCGGTGCGCGCATTTCGGGTTTCCGCTCGGCCCTTCGCATTGAGCAAGACGGGGAACTTTCCGCCCGGACATTCGAAAAGCTTCTCCGCATCCGCATTCTTCGCGACAATACGCTTTCCGGTTGGCCGCGGCTCTTTCGGCTTCTCTTTGTTCCCTTTGCGCTTGTCGCCTTTTTGATTCCGTTTCTAGTCCCGTCCAAGCTCGATTCCGGCACCGAGATGTCGCGAAACATCAAGTCCGAACTCGCCTTTTATTCCGAGGCCCCCTATTTCGACTACACGTTTGACGGCACGGAAACGCTCGAACGCATTGCCCGCTATGCCGTGGGGCGTTTTACCGCAACGGTCACCACGGAAAAAACGCTCGGCGCCTACATTGCGGAAACGCTCGAAAAGAACAACCTTCCCGAAAGCGCCTTTGAAAAAGGAAAGCTGCACGTCCCGCCGGAGGGGACTTCCGTTCGCTTCTCGATACCCGAAAACATTTTCAACCCGAACTACGATTCCATCGCTCCGGCGTGGAAGTTTTTCACACAAATTATCGGCGATTCCGTCGCCTATGTGACGGAGCTTTACAACAAGTCGCAAACGAAGGAAATGCGAAAACACGAGGCGTGGGACGTGGCGAGCCGTTCCGGGGCGCGCATCCTTTCGCCTTTCAGCGGCAAGGCCTGGACGTTTAAGGACGAGCGCGGCGGCATTGTCATCGGAATCGTCGGGGATGCGCGCGTCATCCTCTTTATGCACTGCGACCAGCTGCTTTATCTCGACGGGCAAAACGTGATGCGCGGGGATCCCGTCGCAACGGTCGGGACCACGGGGCACACGACCGGACCGCACGTTCACATTGTGACGGGCGTCGTTGACCGCCGCGGAAAGAAGAAGCTCGGGAACGTTTCCTACCGTGTTGTGAATCCGGTCACTTGGTATTATTCCGGTAAATGAAATGTTACAAATACGGCTTCGTTTTTCGCCGGGAAATTGGTAATTTTGTGCCCGGATTGGGTTTTGCGTTTTTAGAAAGGAGTTCCTTCATGTTCACCCGTTTTTTGGCTTTTGCCGGGCTTTCCATTTTGCTTCTCGCCTGCTCTTCGACGCTTCCCAAGGCGGAACTCGCCACTCACGAGGACAGTTCCCGCAACATTCCGAAAATCGACCAGATGATTGTCGGCCTCAAGAAGTCCTACATTTCCCAGTGCTACAGCCCGATTCTCAAAAAGAACCCTCCGGAAAACCAGTGCCAGACCGAACTTTTCCAGATGCTCGAACGTCGCTACCACATGAACTACAACCAGCACCAGATTGACCTCGCCTCGAACGAGCTCTTTTTCCGCGATGTCGATACGCGTCTTCGCAAGATGGTCCGTACGGATCCGGAAATCCGCGGAGCGATTCGCCGCGGGGCGTTCAGCAGCGCGGACGAAATGCTGAGTTATTACCGCACCAAGTATTCCTTTGATACGCAAGTGCACAACTAATCGTCAAAATCTTCGATTTTTTTGAAAAAAGGCCCGGTTATCTATTTACCGGGCCTCTTCTTTTTCTTATTTTGAAAGGGAACCGAAAACTTACTCACTTCGAAAGGTGTGAAATGGAACCTGCAGTCGAATCAAAACCCGGATTTTTTGTCCAAGGCCGCTTTCTCTATACGAAGGACAACGAAAAAGTCGTTTTGCGCGGTGTAAACCACATGTTCATCTGGACGGACCGCGAAGGAAAATCCATGCCGGAAATTGCAAAGACCGGAGCAAACTGCGTCCGAATCGTGTGGAACATGCACGGCCGGATTTCCGACCTTTATCATCTGGTTTCCGAGGCGGCTTCAAACGGAATGATTCCCATTGTGGAGCTGCACGATGCGACTGGCCGCTGGGACCGCCTGCCCGAACTGGTCGATTACTGGACCCGCGATGAATCGCTGCAGATGATTCGCGACCATCAGGAATATCTCCTTTTGAACATCGGAAACGAGGTCGGCGGGGAAGAGGAGGAGGGCGAAGCCTTCCATTCCGCCTACTTGCAGGCAGTGACGCGGATGCGCGCCGCGGGAATCCGCGTTCCGATTATTATCGATGCGGACAATTGGGGACAGAACCCGAAGAACATTCTCGAACAGGGACCGCGCCTTCTTGCGGAAGATCCGGAACACAATCTTCTTTTTGACATTCACATGTGGTGGCCCACGGAAAGGCACGACCCCGAAAAGACGGGCTTCGCGACCGTCGAGGAACGCGTCACGGCCACGCTCGAGGAATCCGTAAACCGCAACATTCCGCTGATTGTCGGCGAGTTTGCACCCGTTGCCGTGGGCGGCGCAAGGGAAATTCCATACAAATTCATCATGTCGGAAGCGGAACGCCTCGAAATAGGATGGCTCGCCTGGAGCTGGGGGCCGGGAAATTTCGACAGCCAGGAAATGGACATGACGACGCACGGTTCTTTCAACACGCTGGTAAACTGGGGACGAGAAGTCTGTGTCGAAAGTCCGCTCGGCATTCAAAACACGAGTATCATTCCGACATTTATCCAAAACGGCGACTTTTCGACCGGCGTTTCGGACCGGGGCCGCAACCTGGTCGCGAACGGGGACTTTTCAGAAGGCCTTTCCGGATGGACTTCCGATTTTTGGGGAGGCTCCGCCTCGACGGACATCCAAAAGGGAACGATTCGCTTCGAAATCAAGGAACCCGGCAAGGAATCGTGGAATTTGCAGTTCAAGCAGACGCTTCCGCTTCGAAACGGCATCACATACGTCTTCAGCATGCGCGCCCGCGCCGACAAACCCCGGACGCTCAATGTCGATATCAAACGGGCGACAAAGGAATACGTCCCCTATGCGAACGGGCGCTTTCTCGACCTTTCGACGAGCTGGCAGGATTTCAGCTGGAAGTTCACGATGAAGGAACCTACCGACGAAAATGCGGTCCTTGTCTTTGACATGGGCGGATGCCCCATCGGATGGACGCTTTCGGATGTTTCGCTCGTCCAGGCGAGAAGCGTCCAGGAAAGGCTCAACAAGAGTTTTCAGCGCAATGTCCAAAAGAATTCGGGCTATTTCAACGCCCCGGCGGGACCGTGGGAGCTGCACCTCTATTCCGCAACGGGCGAACTTCTTGAAATTCTCGAAAAGGGAAAGGGCGGCGAAGGCATGAAGCCTTTCCCCAAAATCGAGCGCAGCGGCATTATGGTCATCAAGGACCGCTAGCGGGTCCCATATTCCACTTTGGAACAAACGGACGGGTTATTTTTCGCTAAAACAAGATAGATTATTCCTGTATGGAACAAGTAAAGCCCCAAATTTTGCTCGTGGACGATACGAGAACAAATATCGAAGTGCTCGAAGGGGCTCTTGAAAGGGAAAACTATAAAATTCATGTGGCGCTCAGCGGAAAGCGTGCCATCGAGATTGCCCGTACGCGCCAGATGGACCTGATTCTTCTCGATGTGAGCATGCCCGAAATGGACGGTTTCGAGACGCTCCGGCGGATTCGCGAAATTCCGGAATGCAGGAACATTCCCGTCATCTTTATTACCGCGCAAACCGAAAAGGAAAAGGAAATGGAGGGCCTTGAGCTCGGCGCGGACGACTATATCGGCAAGCCCTTTACCGGGGAACTGGTCCGCTTGCGCATCCGAAACCAGCTCGAACGCAAGTTCAACAGCGACAAGCTTTCCCAAATGGTCGCGGCGCGCACGGCAGAGCTTTCCCAAAAGACGAAGGATTTGCAAAAGACCCTGCAGGTGATGCTTACGAGCCTCGGCGCTCTTGCGGAATTTCGCGACAACGAAACGGGCGCCCATTTGCGACGCACGCAGCTTGTGGTGCGAAAGCTCGCCATGGCAATGTCCAAGGAGGAAAAATTTGCCGGGTATTTTCCGGATGACGAGGCGATTGAGGCCTATGCGATAGCGGCTCCGCTTCACGATATAGGCAAAGTGGGCATTTCGGACGACATTTTGCGGAAGCCCGGCGCCCTGACTGTTGAAGAGCGCGAAATCATGAAGACGCATACGACGCTCGGACACCAGGTTCTTATTTCCGCGACCCGGGAGCTGCACAACATTCCGATGGTGGCGATTGCCGCGGAAATAGCCAAGAGCCATCACGAAAAATGGGACGGTTCCGGGTATCCGGAAGGCCTTTCCGGTCTCGATATTCCTCTCGGCGCGCGTCTGATGGCCGTTGCGGACGTCTATGACGCCCTGGTTTCCAAAAGAATCTATAAGGATGCGCTTCCGCACGGCGTGGCCGTCGAAAAAATTCACGAGGATGCGGGAAAGCACTTTGACCCCGATGTGGTCAAGGCCTTTGACACCTTTGCTTCCGAGCTGCCCGGGCTTTACAGGGAATTTGCGGACTGATGAAGGCTTCGGGCGTCAATCGGGAACTGGGTTCGAAGATCATCTGGATCTATACGCTATCGATCCTGGTGGCGATGGTGATTTGCTTTTTTGCGTTTACGGCCTATATGCGGTCGTTTTTGTTCGAAACGGCGTCGGCGGAGTCGGGCAAGAGCCTGCAGCAAATTGCGGTATCCGTGGAAACCGAAATTTCGACCTATGTCGGGCATTTTGAGGCCTTGTGGAAGTCCGTTCAAAAAAGGCAGGGCGAAAATGTCCGTTCAGCGCTTCCGGCGGAACTTCGCAAAAGAAAGACGGTCGATGTTTACTACGGTTCGACGGACGGTTCCTTTTTCAGTTCCCGCGGCTACAAAAAGAATCCCGAACTTCCCGAATTTCGGACCAAGTCCTGGTATCTCAATCCGAGCCGCAACAAGGGCGTAGCCTATTCCGGCCCTACGCTTAATTACTGGGCCAAAAAGCGCGTTCTGACGATTTCGGCACCCATATGGAAGCGGAGCGATAAAATCGGCGGGGTCATTGCCGAGGACATTGACGTCAACGATTTTCGGAGCCTTCTTTCGCCGCTGTCGAAGGAAAGCGGCGGAATTACGATGCTCGTGAGCAGCGAAACCGACGGTGTCTATACGTATTTTCCTTACCAGACGAGCCTCGGGGAGATTACGCTTGACTCCGTCATGACGCTTTTGCGGGCGACTGACGCCCTGTTTGACGCGGATACCCTCAACACATCGAAAGTGACCGACTACAAGTTTTCCGAAAACGGCGTCGTTTATTCGGCCTTTGTGGTGCCTCTCGCCAAGATGCCGCTTCACCTGGTGCACATTGTTCCGCAAAGCAAGACGGCTTCGCTTTTGAGCGAAAAGTCGAAAGATTTTGTCCTCTTTGCCGGCGGGTGCATCTTTTTTCTCATCGTCGTGTCGATTGTCGGAAGCCGCGTCCTTTTCCGCCGCATTGTCTCGAAGGATCTTGATGACAGCGTGAGTTCGAGCACCATCTTTGACGCGATTCTCGAAAGCGATTATTTTTCGCTGATCCTTACGGACAACCAGTTTAACGTTTTGCGGACTAGCGCAAGCATTGCCCGTGTGACGGGAAACTCGGAATGGCGCGACATGCAGGGGAAAAACCTGTGGGAGATAATTCCCAATCCGGAGTTCAAGAGCTTTGTGCTCAACGCGTTGCAGAACGCGCCTCCGGAAACGAGCGTCATTGGCGAACATCAAATTTTGATGCAGCAAAAGACCGGTGAAATCCTCTGGTGGAATATTTCCTTCAAGCTGTTGATCGAGGATGACGGATCGGTCCGGTATCTGTTCCTCGTTTCGGACGAGACGTCCGCCGTTCGCAAGGATTCTTTCCTCGATGCGATTATGGCGTCATCGCTCAATACGATTATTATCCTCGATAACGACCTGAAGATTCTGCATGCGTCGAAGTCCATGGAAAAGAGCCTGAAATGCCCGGTTTCGTCGCTCATCGGAAAGACCTACGAGGATCTTGCCGAACTGGGCATTCCGCAAAGCGTTCTGGACAAGCCTCTCGAGGCGATGGAAAACGGATCGTCCTGGTCCTCGAATTTCGAACTTCCGCTGCGCGACGGATCGACGCTCTGGTGTCATGGACTGGGATGCGTCCTGCGTTCCCGCGGGGATTCCACCAATTTGGGCTATCTCTTCTTTGTGACGGACATTACGCCTGTGGTGGAAGCCGAACAAAGGGCGAAGGAAGCGACCAAGGCCAAGAGTCTTTTCCTTGCCAACATGAGCCATGAAATTCGCACTCCGATGAACGCCATTATCGGCATGTCCGACCTGGCGCTTTCCACGGACCTCAATGAACGGCAGGCACACTATATCGACCGCATTTCGTTTGCGGCCAAATCCCTGCTCGATATTATCAACAACATTCTGGACTACTCGAAAATCGAGGCCAAGAAGCAAAAAATCGAACACATCCCGTTTTCCATTCGGGAGACGATTTCGAATGTGCTTTCCATTGCCGTCGTAAGGGTCACCGGAAAGCCCATCGAGCTTTTGGCGGACATCGACCCGGAGATTCCGGAACGCATCTTCGGCGATCCGCTTCATTTGTCGCAAATCCTCACGAACCTCATCAACAATGCGGAAAAGTTCACGGAACGCGGACATGTCATTTTGCGGATGAGCCTCGTCTCGTTCGAAAATTCCAGGGCAAAAATCTACACGAGCGTCCAGGATTCGGGTATCGGGATGACGCCGGAGCAGTCCGGTCGCCTGTTCAATTCGTTTACCCAGGCGGACGATTCCACGACGCGGAAATACGGCGGAACGGGCCTCGGGCTTTCCATTGCCCATTCGCTGGTCGAGCTGATGGGCGGGGAACTCAACGTTCGAAGCGAGATTGGCAAGGGAAGCGAGTTCTACTTTACGCTGACGTTCGATGTTGTCGATAATCCGAAAATCAAGGGAGTTTCCCACTTGAAGGGAAAACGGGTGATGCTTCTTGAAGAAAACTCGGATGCGGTGGCAATTGCCCAAAAACATTTTAAGGCGCTCGAAATGGACGTCGATATTGTCGGGACGGGAAGCGATGCCTTGGACCATTTTCGCACGGGCGGAAAATACGACTGCATCCTTGTTTCCTGGAACCTCAAGGAAATGAGCGCCGCGGAGGTTGTCGAAAGGATTCGTTCGGAATCGGAAAATGCCCCGCCGATTATCGCAATTCTCAAGCAAAACGAGGAAGACGTCCTTACGGAAGCCTTGAAGTGCGGCTGCAAGCGCTTTTTGCCCAAACCCTTCCTTTTGTCGGACTTGAAAATTGCGCTGGAAGAGGCTTTGGGATTCCGGGTCATCGAAAAGAACAAGAGTCAGGCTTCCCGGAAAAAGACGAGCCCGGATTATCACTTTAAGCGGTCTTCCGTGCTTCTCGTCGAAGACAACGTAATAAACCAGGAACTCGCCATCGAAATGTTGAACCGTGTGGGCCTGAATGTCGATTTGGCAAATAACGGCAAGGAAGCGGTCGAAAAGGTTCAGAAAAACGACTATGCGCTGGTTTTGATGGATTTACAGATGCCCGTGATGGACGGGTTCGAGGCGACCGCCATCATCCGGAAGTTCCCGGACGAAAGAAAACGGAAAATCCCGATTATCGCAATGAGCGCCCGAGCCTTGCAGGGCGACAAGGAAAAGAGTCTCGAAGCGGGGCTCGATGCGCACGTCACAAAGCCCATCGATCCGGTGGAGTTTTATGGGGAACTCGCCAAATGGATTCCCCAGGAAAAGCCCGCGGAACCGGAAGAACCCAAGGAAGAAAAAATTGAAAACCTCCCGCAAAAGAAGGATGCTTTCCTTGCCGCGTTTGACCGCATTCCCTATTTTGATGCGGATCTCGGGGTTTTCCGGGCCGCCAGGAGCAAGTCTCTTTATCTCAAGCTTGTCCGCCGTTTTGTCGAGGACTTTGACGGATACATTTCAAAAATTTCCGAAGCGCTTCAAAACAAGGACAGGGAAGTCGCCGAGCGCATGGCGCACACGCTCAAGGGCGTTGCCGGGACCATCGGCTGTAACAAGCTGCAGGAAACCGTCGCGAGAATTGAATTCCTTATCAGGTCGAACGATCCGGAAATTGAAAGGTTCCCCTGGCAAAAGACGGACGCCATCCTGCAAAAGCTGATAGACCGCATTCAAAAGGCCATTCCGCTTGCCGCTGCGGCCATCGGCGAAGAGGAAGTTTTGCTGGTCGAGGATCCGGAGGCGGAATCCAAGTTCAAAAAGATGCTCGAACTTTTGGAACCCGCCATCGAGGAATCGGTTCCGGCGGACTGTCGCGTCGCTCTCAAGGTGATTGAGCACGTCCGGTTTGACGAAAAGCGGACCTCCCTTCTCAAGGCTCTCAAAAAGGCGCTCGACAATTTCGACTTTGACGAAATGGGAAAAATCCTGAAGCAGCTGAAGGAATCCTAGGCGCCTTTTCCTCAAAGGATTCCGGTAAAGACGACTGCCAGAACCAGAACGAGAATCCCGGCGATAATGGCCTTTAAAATTTTGGATGGCGATTTTTTTCTTGGGCCGAATTCGTTTTCGAGAATTTCGTCGTAGTCGGGAAGTTCCAGGTTTGCGTATTCGGCGCCTTCCGCCCAGCCCGTGTCCTTGTCGCTGCCGCATTCCTTACACGAGATGGCGCCGTCCGGAAGTTCCGCTCCGCAATGTGGGCAAACTTTCATTTTGATCTCCGGTTAAAAGGTTTGGAAAGAAAAAGCCCCGCACCTTTGCGCGGGACTTTTTCTAAAGGAGAAATCCGAAAAAGCGGATTACTTGGCGAACGGGAGACGATCCGCGGAACCGAGAACTTCGCGGTTCTTGCGGGCATACATCTTCTTGAGTTCGTCACGGGCCGGTCCGAGGTACTTGCGCGGGTCGAATTCGCTCGGAGATTCGACGAAGACCTTGCGGATGGCGGCGGTCATCGCAAGACGGCCGTCGGAGTCGATGTTGATCTTGCAGACCGCGGACTTGGAAGCCTGGCGGAGCTGCTCTTCGGGAATGCCGACGGAGTCGGGGATCTTTCCACCGTACTTCTCGATTTCGCGGACGTATTCCTGCGGAACGGAAGAAGAGCCGTGGAGAACGATCGGGAAGCCCGGGAGCTTCTTTTCGATTTCGGCGAGAACGTTGAACGCGAGCGGAGGCGGAATGAGGACGCCGTCCGCGTTGCGGGTGCACTGTTCCGGCTTGAACTTGCAGCGGCCGTGGCTCGTTCCGATGGAGATGGCGAGGGAATCGACACCGGTCTTGCTCGTGAAGTCGATGACTTCTTCCGGACGGGTGTAGTGGGATTCTTCGGCGGCGACTTCGTCTTCGACGCCGGCGAGAACGCCGAGTTCGCCTTCGACGGTCACATAGTCCTTCTGGGCGTGTGCGTAGTCGCAAACCTTCTTGGTGAGGGCGACGTTTTCGTCATAGGGGAGGGAAGAACCGTCGATCATCACGGAAGAGAAGCCCATGTCGATGCAGGACTTGCAAAGCTCAAAGGAGTTGCCGTGGTCGAGGTGGAGGCAGATTTGCGGATTTTCGAGACCGAGTTCCTTCGCGTATTCGACGGCGCCCTGCGCCATGTAGCGGAGGAGCGTCTGGTTCGCATACTTGCGAGCGCCCGAGGAAACCTGGAGGATCACCGGGGACTTGGTTTCGACGCAAGCCTGGATGATGGCCTGCATCTGTTCCATGTTGTTGAAGTTGTACGCCGGAACCGCATAATGATTCTTCATCGCGTCCGCAAACATTTCCTTGGTGTTGACCAAACCGAGGGTCTTGTAGGAAACTGCCATTTTTTTTACCTCTGTGAGTTGTGAATGCGGTTTTGCCCGCTATTCGTTTGCTGGGCATAATTTAGAAAAATCCGGGGAAGCGGAAAGGCGGGGCCATGAAAATTTTTCCTGAAACGCCTTTTCTTTTGACTAAGGGAACCTCTAAAAATTGCCTTGCTCATGGAGGGAACCTGAAGGGCGAAGGTGCAACGGTTAAATGTTTCAAAATTAAACAGGTCGGTAAAAATGGCGGATTTCTGCCGATTTTCGACGCTTTGAATCGGCACGGTTTTTGCTTTTGACTGGTCGGTTAAAAACTCTGCCGAGAAATTCGGCAAGGAGGAATTCAAATGGCTGAATTTTCAAACGAATCCGAAAAGATCCTCGCCAAGGCGCAGGAACTGATGGACAGAAAATCCCACTCCTATCTGGGGGTGGTGCATCTCGCCTTTGGGCTTTTGGAAGCGCCGGACGCGCGCCTCAAGAACCTTTACCGCGCCAAAAAGGCGAACATCAAGGAAATGGAAGGGAAGCTTACCCCGTTCCTCGATTCCGTTCCGAAGCTCGCGGAAGTCAATCCCGATGCGGGGCGTCCCGATGCGGACCTTTCGCGCGTTCTTCGTGCGGCCATCCAGGAAGGGCGTCAGACGTCCCAGGCGGCAAGTCCGAGCAATATGCTGGTCGCGCTGATGCGCTTTGCGGAAGAACGTCGCGTGGCGAAAGTCTTTGAGGACGCGCTCGGCAATGCGGATGTCGTTTCGACGTGGCTTTCCGACCCGATGAGCGCCGCGGCCGCGGCCGAAGAGGAATCCCCGCTAAAACTTTACGGAAGGGAACTCGTTGCCCTCGCCGAAGAAGGAAAGCTCGATCCGGTGATAGGACGCGAAGAGGAAATTCGCCGCGTCGTCCTGATCCTTTCGCGGAAGACGAAGAACAATCCGGTTCTCGTCGGCGAACCGGGAGTCGGAAAGACGGCCATTGTGGAAGGTCTCGCCATGCGAATCTACAAGGGAGACGTTCCGGATGCGCTCAAAGGGAAAAAGCTCTTTTCGCTCGACCTGTCCGCGCTGATGGCCGGCGCCAAATACCGCGGAGACTTCGAGGAGCGCCTGAAGAAGGTTCTGGATGCGCTCGAAGAGGACGGTAATACGCTGCTCTTTATTGACGAGCTGCATACGATTGTCGGCGCCGGCAAGACGGAAGGCAGCATGGACCTCGGCAATATGTTAAAGCCGAAGCTCGCTCGCGGAGAGCTCCACTGTATCGGTGCGACGACGACGCAGGAATACCGCCGCTACATCGAAAAGGATGCCGCGCTGGAAAGGCGGTTCCAGCCGGTGACCGTGACGGAGCCGACGGAGGACGAGGCCATTTCCATTTTGCGCGGCGTCAAGGAAAGCTTTGAAACGCATCACGGCGTGCGGATTCACGACGGCGCCCTGGTTGCGGCAGTGAAGCTTTCGAGCCGCTACATTGCGGACCGGTTCCTTCCCGACAAGGCGATTGACCTGATAGACGAGGCGGCGAGCACGGTGAAGACCCAGCTCGATACCGTTCCCGAAGCTCTTGACGACCTGCAGCGCAAGGAACTGCAGCTGAAAATCGAGGAAAAGGCGCTTGCCCGCGAACAGGACGACAAGAGCAAAAAGCGTCTTTCGGAGCTTACGGAAGAACTTGCAGCGACATCCGCCGCGGTCTCCGCGATGAAGGCCAAATGGCAGGAACGCCGCGCCAAGTTCAGCGAACTCAAGTCCGCGAAGGAGCGCCTTCACAAGGCACGCGAGGAAATGGAACAGGCCGAGTCCCGCTATGACCTGAACCGCGCCGCGGAACTCAAGTACAACACGATTGTGAAGCTCGAGAAGGAAGTCGCCGCGCTGGAGGAAAACGCCCGGAAGGAATCCGAAAACGGGGAACTCACCGAGGAAGTGACCGAAGAGACGATTTCCCAGGTGGTAAGCCGCTGGACGGGAATTCCCGTGACGAAGCTTCGCGAAACGGAACGCGTCAAGCTTCTAAAGCTCGACGAGTGCCTTCACAGACGCGTCGTCGGCCAGGATGCCGCGGTCTCTGCCGTGGCGGAGGCGATTCTTCGGAACCGGAGCGGTCTTTCACGCGAAAACGCGCCGCTCGGAAGCTTCCTTTTTCTCGGCCCGACCGGTGTCGGCAAGACGGAACTCGCCAAGGCCCTTGCGGAAGAGCTTTTTGATAGCGAAAACGCAATGATCCGGATAGACATGAGCGAATACATGGAAAAGCATTCCGTCTCGCGTCTCATCGGAGCGCCTCCGGGATACGTCGGCTACGAGGAAGGCGGGCAGCTTACGGAAGCGGTTCGCACGAAGCCTTATTCCGTGGTGCTTCTCGACGAGGTCGAAAAGGCGCATCCGGACGTTTTCAACACGCTGTTGCAGGTGCTTGACGACGGTCGCCTGACCGACGGGAAGGGTCGCACGGTGAACTTCAAAAATACGCTGATTTTGATGACGTCCAACCTGGGCTCGGACCTGTTTGTCGCGTCATCCGGGAAGGACGTGACGCTTGAGGACGTGATGCCGCGTCTCAAGGGGTTCTTCCGGCCCGAATTTTTGAACAGGCTCGACGAAGTCCTCGTTTTCAAGAGCCTTTCGAAGGAGCAGATCGTGGAAATTACGAAGCTCAAGTTCGAAGGTCTTTCCAAGCGGGCGGCTCGCGAAGGGTTTATCGTCAAGGCGTCGGATGCGGCGATTCGCGAAATCGCCGAAAAGTCCTACAGCCCGGAGTTCGGCGCGCGGCCTATCCAGCGGTTCATCGAACGCGACGTGGAACGGAAGCTTTCACGGGCAATCATCGCTGGCGACATCAAGCCCGAAGTTCCCTGCACGGTGGACTTCAGGGACGGAAATTTCGTCATCGAATAAACTTCGCAAAGAAAAAAGGACGAACCTTTCAGGGTTCGCCCTTTTTGTTTTAAACACAAATTATTTAAGGTCACCTCTAAAAATTCAATTTTCAAAAATTTGGTTGCGACACTTCGCACTGGT
>CAVBPX010000025.1:0-35567 GCA_963597395.1 Eggerthellaceae bacterium
GCTTGGTCTCACTCAAATTTTCTTTACCAAAGCAATTTTTAGAGGTTCCCTTTTGTAATTTTGCAACATGATTCCGTTTGTCAATCTGGGCGCGCAATACGCGGCCTACAAGGAAGAAGTCGATGCGGCCGTGTCCGAAGTCCTTTCGAGCGGAAACCCCGTCGGCGGAAAAAGCGTTGCGGACCTTGAGCGGACTCTCGCCGAGGATGCAAACGTCCGGTGCGCGGTGTCCTGTGCAAGCGGAACCGCCGCATTATGCCTTTCTCTCAAGGCTCTAGGCCTTCAACCGGGCGACGAGGTGATAGTCCCCGACTTTACGTTTATTGCGACGGCGTCCGCGGTTTCACTCCTCGGCGGAATTCCACGCTTTGCCGACATCGGCGAGGACTTTCTCGTTTTGCCGTCATCCGTTGAAGAGAGGATTTCTTCCCGAACTGTCGGCATCATCGCGGTCGATCTATTTGGGCAATGCCCCGACTACGGGGAACTTTCAAGCCTTGCGGAGCGACACGGGCTGTGGATTCTCGAAGACGCCGCGCAAAGTTTCGGAGCCTTTCAAAACGGGCGTCCCGCCGGATCTTTCGGGACAGCCGCCGCG
Source organism: Eggerthellaceae bacterium (assembly GCA_963597395.1). Classification (GTDB taxonomy): domain Bacteria; phylum Fibrobacterota; class Fibrobacteria; order Fibrobacterales; family Fibrobacteraceae; genus Hallerella. Next base: position 599 of record CAVBPX010000025.1, read on the forward strand.
ACGAGCTTTTACCCGACAAAGCCCTTTGGCGCCTACGGGGACGGCGGAGCGGTCCTTTCAAACGATGCGGATTTTTGCCGAAAGACTCGAATTTTTGCCTCGCACGGAAAAAACGAAAACGGCCTTTGCACGGTTCTCGGGACGAACAGCCGTCTCGATGCGCTGCAGGCGGCAATTCTCCTAGTAAAACGCCGCCACTTCAGGGCGGAACTCGCCGTCCGAAGAAAAAACGTCCAAATTTACAACGAACTGTTTTCAAAAGTTCCCGGTGTGCAAGTCCCGAAAATTTCCGCCGGAAACGAGAGCGTCCATGCGCAATACACGGTCCGGTGCGACGACCGGAAAGCCTTTGTCGAAGCCCTTTCAAACGCGGAAGTTCCCACCCGCCTCTATTACGAAAGACCGCTTTCCGCAGAACCTTTCTTTGCCAAATACCCGAAGACGCGCAAAGACGCCGAAGGAAACCCGAACGCCTACAGGCTTTCGCGCGAAGCGTGCAGCCTTCCCGTGTGCGCCTTTACGGACGTGTCCTCCATCGCCGAAAAAATCAGAAGCGCCTTGTGACCATCATCCCGCCGGACGCATTGAAAAAAGTATCTCCCACTTCGTCGTCGTCCGAGGCAACCTGGAGAATGTTCATCGAAAACGGGAAATGGATTGACCACTTTTTGGCGTGATAGCCTATCGAGAATCGCGGAAAAATCTGGGCGAAAATCATCCACTGATCCCGGGAAAGATTTTTGCCGAACGAAATCGTATAGGCGCCCATCATATTGAAAAACCAGCCGCGGCCCCACACCCAGGACTGGGAATATCCGGCAGAAGGCCCGACATGCACAAACTGCTGATAATCCTCGTAATGCGTGAGAAGTGAATCGTCTGACTGGAATCCGTTGTAATAGACGCCCATGCCAAAAATAAAGCTGCCGTTGGACTTCCTCTGTTTGCGATCGAGCGAATAGGCGGCCCGGATGGAATGGTCCTTGTTCAGAATGTAGGCAAAATCAAATCCTGCGGCAATGGTAAAAAGATCCACTTTTCGAAAGTCCGTAGAATCATCTACGTTCATATAGAACCCGTCGTTCGAACGGAAAAAGAGATTCCCAATGAATCGGTCCCCGAAATAGCTGAGGTCCAGTCCGGAGGCTTTCGTTTTGGGTCTATCCTTGTTAGCGCCAAAGGAAAACGAGAGGATGGAGCTCCATGTAAAGTCCCCGTAGCCGCCGCCAAGCCCCAGGTTAACGGGACGGTTTGTCAAAAGTTGCTCGTCGTCCGTACTTTCCCCGGAGAATTGCGCATAGTTGTAGGTCGCAATGAACTGCAGCGAAATTTTATCGGAAAACTTTTCGATGACCGAATCCGACGGAGCGGTTTTGCTTTGGGCCGAAAGAATTCCCGTCAAAAGCAGAACGGCGATGAAAATCTTCATTTTTGCCCCTCCCGGACAAGGCTCAAAAAGGCGCCCGTCGAAAGGAAAGGCTTTTCGTGAAAGGCCTCGGCGAGGCGTTCCATGTTGACATCCGAATATTCGAACTCTTTCGAAAGAAGCGTCACGGCAAAAATCCTTTGCTTTTCAGGAATTTTTTCCGTAGAAAGTTCCGCACCGAAGCGTTCAAGGAGAAGCCAAAAGAGGACGGCGAACTTGACCTTCGAAAGCATGTCCCCGTCGTAGAGGGCCTTGGCAAGGTAGCGAAAAATCTGGTAGGAGACAATGCGCTCGCCGTCCGCGTCGGAGAAGATTTTTTGGAACCTTTCCCCTTTGGAATGTTTTTCGAGAATGCGCCCTTGGGCGGCGTCCCACTTTTCGCCGAGGCGCTCGCAAGCAAAAAGCTCGCGCAAGACTTCATTCCAAAGTCTTTGGGACGAAGTTTCGGGAATCGAAACGTTTTCGCCCTGTGCGGTTGCGGCAAGGCAAAGGACTTCGGCAAGACGGACGGGGAGCGGAACGGTTCGGTTTGAAAGGCGCGAAAGGACGTCCGAGCGAAACTCGAACATTTCATTTCGCAAGGCTCTGGATTCGCCGTCAAGCGGTTCCGGTTTTTCGAACGATTCCGTTTCTTCAAAAAGCAAGGGTCGGTCGGACGAGAGGAGAAGTCTCGCGGACTCTTCGCAACAAAGCCCCAGACCCTTTTCCTCGACATCCCCGAAAACTTCCACAAAGCGCGGATGTTCCCGGCAAATATCCGAAAGGGCGTCCTCGCCCAGATTCCGATAGATTTCGCACAAATTATTTTCGTCGAGGAAAGGACAGCGATCCTTTTCTGCGAGAACGAAATGCCCGTCCGAAACGCACTCGCCAAGTTTTTTTCCGAAAGGTCCCGGAACCTTTTTGTAGCGGGAAAGCGTTTTTTCGTCAACGTCCACTTCCCAGCCCGCGCAACAGGTGTCGGAGCATGCGCCGGCCGCACACCGGAACTTTTTGTAAAAATCGGGAACGATCCTTTTCACGGGAACTTTCTCCCGGAGCGTTTCAGCGCGCGAATGTTCTGGGGAAGCACTTTTTTGTGCCACTCCATCCACTGGTCGTAATACATGTAGCGGCGTTCCCGCGCGCGAAAAACCTTGCCGTGAACGACCCGGCGACCGTTCACGACCGTCGGCGGAACAGCAATGTGCAGGCATTCATGATAGACGACACCGGCAACGACCACAAACGGGCAATTTTCAAAATCGTAGCCGCGACTGATGCTGATGAGGTTAATCGTTTCGCCGGTGAGCGGATCCTTTCGGGTCGATTGGAAGCTCAGACCCCCGATGCGGCTGCTCCACGTGATGCGCGCCGAAAGTTCCCCGCCAAAATACGTCTCGTTGACCGCGGCGAGGACCTCGGAGAGATTGTGCACCTTCCCCATCGGGCAGATAGGCGGAAACTTGACGGAGCCCGTTACCGGAGGGCGTCCCATATCGACGAGAATCTGGTCCGTAGCCTTCCAGATGCGGGTTCTGAGTTCCTTGAGCCGCGCCTTGATTCCAACGGTTTTTCGTTTGAAGGAAAGGCTTGCCCATTCCGCGGCGAGTTCGCGAACCGGGAAAAATTCCGGACCTTCCATGTAGGCGGGAAGCGTCACCTCGTAACTGTTTCGAAAGACTTTCTTTTTGCAGCGGATGCCCTTTTTGAGCTGCGCCGCATACTGGAACACGACGTTCCCGTCCGCGGAAAAAAGGTTTTCGGCGTGAGCTTTCACGGAACGCTCGACAAATCCGAACAGGTCGGTCTGCAAGGGCTCGGACGTCATTCGGCATTTCCTTCGGGCTTAAAAGGTTCCTCGGCCCTTGCAAAATCGGATTCAAACGCGTTCATCGCGACGACGCCCTCATAAAGGCTTTCCGGAAGGGACAGCGACGCATAGTGCGCCGAAATGTCCGCGATCAGCTCTTCGACTTCGTCGGGCAGATAGACAATAAAACTGCGGTTCAAGTCCGTCTGCAGATACTCGGGAATGCAATATTTTCCGGGCGTTTCGCTAAAATACATGCGGCACGTGACCGGGCGAAACGCATAGACGCCGCAACTTTTGGATGGCAGGATGAACGGGCACGCAAATCCATGCCCGAAGTAGCGGATGAGCGCCACGTCGTCCGGATCGTCCGCGCCTTCGGCCCGTGCCGCGGAAAACAGGTCGCGATACGTTCTGCTTCGAAAATGGCACTTTTCGAGAACCGAAAGCAGTTCCGGCGACTGGCGAATTTCAAAGTAGAAGCGCACCAGTTCAAAAGGTTCGACGGACATCGGGAAATGGTGGCAGCAGTTTCCGCAGCCCGCGCCGCAACGGACGCCCGACCTGTGCTGTGGGAGGACCGCTTCGAGGTAGCGGTCAAAAGCCTCTTCGTAGGACTTCGAAAACCGGACGATTTGGGGAATTTCCGAAAAGAGGTTCTCGGGAGAAATTCCCTCCGAACGGGCGTTTTCACGCGCAAGAGCATCCAAGCGTTCCTTTTCGCGTAAAAGAACGGAACGGATCAGAAGAACCGCACGCCTGTAGGATTTTGTCGGAAAGTATTCCACATTGTTGTCCACGCGGACAAATATATGAAGTGAAATTTAGTTTTGCCATCCTTTTTTTAAAAGATGATTCTATTTTTAGGAAAGGAAGCCATGTTCAAGACAATTCAAAAGACCGCAACAAACGCCTTGCCGTTTTTACTCGGCATTCTTTTTTCGGCATTTTTCGTCGGATGCAATATTTTCAATCCGTCGGGAGACGTTTCCATCAAGTCGAGCGATACGGAACTGCTGATTTCCGAAGGACAATTGAACTTCCGGGACGGCGATTATGAAAAAGCGGCCAAGCGTTTTTCGGCAGCCCTCAAAAACGATTCCTCAAAATCCGAAGCCTGGTACGGACTTGCCAAGGCGAACCTCTACAAAAACGGCGGAGACCCCTTTACCCTCGCCCTCACCGAAATTCGCAAAGGCTCCTCCATTCCGCTGATGGACCTCGATTCCGCCGAAACGAACATCCAGTACAAGGCCATCAAGAGCGCGCTTTCCCCTTTGGAGGAACTCGCCCGCCGCGACACGCTCACCCAAAAAAATCCAAAGCTCAGGCTCTCGGACCGAATCGTCATCTATTCAAACTTTTCGGCGAGCTACGCCATTCTCGACTACGCGGCCTCCATTCTCCGGTTTCGCATCAAAACGGGCTTCGGCATTTCCATTGCAAAGCGCAAAAATTCCATCAGGATAGACGCGGGCGCGCTCTACCAAAAGGCGCTTTCCGATTCGAGCCTCCAAAAGAACTTCAACACGGAAATGGATTCCCTTGAATCGAACATTTCGGACCTGGTGAACGAAATCTACCCGACCCTTTCGGACATTGTGGATTCCGCACAAATGATCGATTCCGCGGCAAACCTTCTCGACGCTTCGCTTCTTTTTTACAGACTCGGCGACGCAATCGACAACGACGGGGACGGATGCGTCGATGAAGAAATTCTCGACGGCATCGACAACGACCGCGACGGACTGATTGACGAAGACCTGCGGCTCGTTCCGCTAGTCGTGGACTCGATTCCTTCCAAAACCGTCATTGGCATAGGCAAGGACAGCCTCGACCACGATAAGAACGGCATCCGGGAAGACTCTGGCGAACGGACGCTTCTTTCTACCGGGACGCTCCTCTTTGCCGAGAACTTCGCAAAGCTTTCCTCGACCGACGTCTATTCCATTTCGATTCGAAGGGAAATCGCCGCGGATACGGATTCGACAAATATCCGCTACCCGCTCGAAGTCCGGAAGGCCCTCGTCGGCAGATGCTGGAACAACTACACGGAAGAAGATTTTCGGGCCTGGTTCCGGAACCGGTGAGGATGCGCATGAGATTTTTAACCGGTCTTCTTCTTTTGGGATGCGTCGCGCTGAGCTTTGCGGCTCAGGGGCCAAAACACAGGTCTCTCAGGGCCTACGCGATGGGAAACGCCCACGTCGCGATCGTCGATGACAAGGAAGCCATCTACTACAACTATGCGGGTTTGAACCAGCTCGGAAGGCTCGGAAATTTCAAGAAAAATCCGGAACTCGGCTACTACCCGAGCAATTACATCGATTTGCGGTTCAATTTTGGCGGGGCGGGCCCCATAAACGAGATTCGCGGCGTCTATGACTTTTCGAGCGACGTGTATGATCTCTACAAAAAGGCGCGGGATGCGGCGCACGACGACGGTTCTTCCGTCAAGCGGGCCTTCGTGGATTCGCTTTCGTCCCATCCCGAACTTTCCAAAAAGCTGAACAAGTTCGACCACGAGCTTTTTACGCTCATCGCCAAGGCGGACGCGGAGATTGCCATCCACAACTTCGGGGCGGCCCTCTGGGTCTTCGGAGCGACTTCTCCCTATATCGACAACGGCATCATCATCCCGTTCTTCGGCGTGGACACATTTTACGTGGATGCGGTCGCCCAGATGGGCGGAGCCTATGGCCTGAGCGAGAACCTTGCGGTCGGCGCGGGACTCAAGCTGGCAAGCCGGATGGCGGCCAAAAGCTTCCAAATAGATGTGGCGGGTTTTGAAACCATCGGCGACACTCTCAACGACCGCGTCGAGGAAGCGGCGGAAGAATTTTTTGACTTTGACGAAATGGGCATCGGCATGGATCTGGGCGTTCTCTACCGCCTAAACCGCGAAGTCAAGCTGGGAGCGTCCTGCAACAACATCTTCTTTACGGAACTCAACGGGGAGCGCATTCTGCCGAACCTCACGCTCGGCGTCGCCTATTCGCCGCGGCTTCTCAACCGCAACACGGCCTTTTCACGCAAGGTGAACTTTGCGCTCGACTTCGAAAACGCCCTTTCGACGGAACACAATTACAAGACGCTCAGCCACTTGAACTTTGGCGTGGAACTGGAACAGGTGCTCCTCGCGTTCCCGGGCGAAAACGACAACTACCGGCTTTTGAAGCTTCGGCTTTCCGGAGGCTTTCACGGAGGCTATCCGTCCGTGGGCGTCGCCTTCGAAATGTTCCGGTTTGTCGAATTCGAATTTGCCACGTGGGGCGAGGAAAGCGGATACTACACCGGCCAGAACGAAAACCGCATCTATATGGCGGAATTCAGTCTGGGATTCTAGAAAAGTAGTGCACAAAAGTTCACATTTTCAATTTCTTTTGTATATTTGAGGGCATGATAGAAAGACTTCACGGAATTCTTGTGGAACGGCACCCGACCTTTGCCGTCGTCGAATGCGGCGGCGTGGGCTACGGAGTCCAGGTTTCGGCCAAAACCGGCGAGCGTCTCCCGGCGGAAGGCTCGGAAATAACGCTTCTCACGCATCTCGTCGTCCGGGAAGATTCGATGGAACTCTTCGGATTCTTCGACACCCGCGAAAAGGAGCTCTTTTTGAGCATGATTTCCGTCTCGGGCGTCGGGCCCAAAACGGCCCAGCGCATCCTTTCGGGAATTTCCCCGGAGGACTTTCTCTCGATAATTGCCCGCGGCGACAAAACGGCCCTCGGAAAAATCAAGGGCGTCGGCAAAAAGACGGCCGAGATGTTCGTCTTGAACCTGAAGGACAAGGCTCTTTCTCTTGCGGCCCTTTCCGAAAACGGTCCAAAAATCAATACGTCCCAGAACGAAAGCGAAGCGATCCTCGCCCTGCACACGCTCGGCGTCAAGGAACCCGCGGCGACAAAGGCTGTCGAAAAGGCGGCGGAAATTCTCGGAGAATCCGCAAGCGTCACGGACCTCATCCCCGAAGCGCTCAAGCACGTATAAGGAATTTCCATGTCGGAACGCATCATCTCCCCCGAAAAGGAAAACAGCGAGGAAGCGGAAATCGAGCGGAGCCTCCGCCCGGAATCCCTTTCGGAATTTACCGGCGAGGATCACATCAAGGAGAGCCTCCAGATTGCAATTGAGGCGGCCAAAAAACGCGGCGAGGCCCTGGATCACTGCCTGTTTGCAGGCCCTCCCGGCCTCGGAAAGACGACCCTTGCGGGAATCATCGCAAAGGAAATGGGCGTCGGAATTCACATTACGAGCGGTCCCGTTCTCGAAAAGGCGAGCGACCTCGCCGGTCTTCTCACGAGCCTCGGCGAAAACGACGTTCTTTTTATTGACGAAATTCACCGTCTGAGCCGCGTCATCGAGGAATATCTCTACCCCGCGATGGAAGACTTTCGACTCGACATCATGCTCGATTCCGGGCCCGCGGCGCGCAGCGTGAACCTTCCGCTCAAACATTTTACGCTTGTCGGCGCAACGACCCGCACGGGGCTTCTCACCGGCCCGCTCCGCGACCGTTTTGGACTGCACTACAGGCTCGAACTTTACCCGGCAAAGGATCTGGAAAAAATTCTCGTCCGCAGCGCAAGGATTTTAAACGTGAAAATTTCGTCCGAGGCCGCCAAGCTTTTAAGTTCGCGGTGCCGCGGAACGCCGCGCATTGCAAACCGTGTCCTTCGGCGGGCGCGCGACGTGGCGGAAGTTCGGGGCGAAGGCGTCATCGACAAAGACATCGCGGAGCGCACTCTCAAAATGCTCGGCATCGATTCTCTCGGGCTCGATCCGATGGACCGCAAAATTCTTTCCACCATCGCGAACCATTTTTCGGGAGGCCCGGTCGGACTCGGAACCATCGGAGCGTCCCTCGGCGAGGAACCGGATACGCTCGAAGAGGTGTACGAGCCTTTTCTCATTCAGCAAGGGCTTCTTTCGCGCACGCCGCGCGGGCGCGTTCTCACTCCCAAGGCCTACCAGGCGCTGCACATCCCGGTTCCCAAAGGCACGCAGGGGGAACTGTTTTCGGGAAACTGAATCAACGGCTCTGGATTAAAATTCGGAAGTAAGTCGGCTTTCCGCCGACCGTCAAATCCTTTTCGTCGTTTCCCTTGCGAAATTTCACGATTTTGAACTGTTCCGGGTTGAACCTGTGCAAAAAAGTAATCGGAACGCCCATCACGCCTTTATAGTCAAAAGGAATGTCCCGCGTCCGACCGACATTTATCGCATCGTAGTTGTCAAACTTCGGGTATGCCATCTCGTTTCCGCGATATTCCCTGGTCAAGGGGATAAATTCATGCCGACAGGCATTGTCGAGATTCGTAAGCCACATGCAGTTGTTCGGCGAGACAATTCTTTCGCCCGCTTCGCCGATTTTCGTTTCCAAACCATAAAGTTCGTAATCTTCGGGAACGATGAATCCCGAAATGCCTCTGCCCATGTTCACGCCCATCCAGACCTTGTTCTCGCGAATAAGCGCAAAAACTTCCTTGTATGTAATCGCGTTGATGTTTCCGATAACCAGAAATTTCTTGCGATACCTGTCGAGTTGCGAAATATATTCCCGAAACAGGGAAAACGGAGGGTTTGAAACGACGATGTCCGCTTCACGCAAAAGTTCAACGCTTTCCCCGCTGCGAAAATCGCCGTCTCCCTTGAAATAAGCGACATCCTCTAGCGAGGGATACTTTGCTTCCTTTCCGGTAAACTCATAATAAAAAGCCGCCTCGCCGTCAGAAAACAAATCCCGGTCACTCTTGTAACAAGCGCAGATAACTTTTTTTAATCCCAGCCGTTCGAAATTTTCGACAAAGTATCGGTAAAAATTGCTTTTTCGAGCATCGTCGCAGTTGCAATAGACGGTTTTGTTCCTAAAGTGCTTTTCATAATGGCGCAATTCCCGCTCGATATCCGCAAGCTGCGTATAAAATTCGTCCTTCTTGTTTATCTTCGCCCTGTCCAAAAGGGAGTGGTCAATTTTGCGAGCCATATCACACTCCTATTTTATGTTTTGGTTAGCTGTTTGAACAAATCGCGACCAAGCATTTGCTAGGATGTTTTCGCAATGTCCAACATAATTTTGATTTCATCTTTAACCCGCCATCTTCTGCCATCACCTTGGGTGAACAGCGATGCGGCCTGAAGCATCACGCTCGAATCTCCTATCTGGACAATTTTATTTTTGCAGAGGTTCTTGTTTATCGGCATCCCATAATTTGCCGCAGTCAAGCGATCCAACCGATTAATTGCGCCTGAATTATAAGTCAAAGTAACCTTTCTGCCATCCGGTCTCGATACAACGACATCTTGTGTCAAAAAATAGGAACCTTCAAGAAAAAGAACATAGGGAAAATAGGATTCCCGCAACATAAAATTCGCAATTTCCGAGATATTTTTATGGGCGCGCTCTATTGCATTTCCCGCATTCATGATATCTTGGTCATTGTTTTTACCGACCAGCTTGCCCTGTTTAAGATTTTCGATATCCTTGCCTTGACGTTTGGCTTCGGAAACTAAGACAATGCGCCAATTTCCAAAATCATCCTTTACTTCGATAATGCCGCCATCCGGTTTTATGCTGGAATCTTCAACAAAAGCGTCTGTCCCAATTCACAATCAATATTCCTAAGAGAATCATTTATTTCTTTTTTGGAAACGCTTTTTCGATACCTGAAAGATAATTGAGGATAATCCTTTTCAAGAAGTTCCTTGGCAAAAAGAGACAAGTCCGATACATCCATGTCATGATACTTTGCCTCATCCCCAAAAATGCCAACGGCACCTTGTGATTCCTTATGCTGACTGGTTAACCGAACGGATTGATTTTTTTTCACAATGCTGATTCCTATATTCCTTAACAAATATAAATTATTCTCATAGAGTAAAATTTGACAGAAAATGTCAAATCCTAGCCGCAGTCGAGTTTTTTACCGCAAGCCCCGCCAAAATCAGCCTTATCCAGGTGAAAATTTTCAATAATTTCTAATTTTTCGCCCAAACGTCTATGAGGTATCCCTATGCTCTTTAACTTGGAAATGATCCAGGACCGCTACGCAAAAATTCCAGCCCGAGTCGATGCGGCACGAAAGCTCCTCGGTCGCCCGATGACCCTCGCCGAGAAGATTCTCTATTCCCACCTGATCGACGGAGCGGAAACGAAGCTCTATGAACGCGGAAAGTCCTTTGCCGAATTTCACCCGGACAGGGTGGCGATGCAGGATGCGACGGCCCAGATGGCGCTTCTCCAGTTTACGACGGCCGGAAAGTCCAAGGTGGCACTTCCCTCCTCTGTCCATTGCGACCATCTGATTACGGCCCGAAACGGCAAGGAAGAGGACCTTCCGAAAGCCCTCGACGAGAACAGCGAAGTCTATGGATTCCTCTCCTCGGTCGCCGCCAAATACGGCATCGACTTTTGGAAGCCGGGTGCGGGCATCATCCACCAGGTCGTTCTCGAAAACTACGCGTTTCCGGGCGGCATGATGATAGGAACGGATTCCCACACGGTAAACGCCGGCGGTCTCGGCATGCTCGCAATCGGCGTTGGCGGCGCGGATGCGGTCGATGCGATGGTCGGGCTTCCTTGGGAACTGAAATATCCGAAACTCATCGGCATTCATCTGAAGGGAAAGCTCTCCGGATTTGCCTCCCCGAAGGACGTGATTCTGAAGGTCGCGCGCATTCTCACCGTCAAGGGCGGAACGAACGCCATCATCGAATATTTTGGCGAAGGCGCGCGAAACCTCTCCGCCACCGGAAAGGCGAGCATCGCCAACATGGGAGCGGAAGTCGGGGCGACGTGCAGCACGTTCGGCTATGACGAATCCATGGAGCGTTATCTCCGCGCAACGGGCCGCGCAGCCGTCGCGGACGAGGCAAATAAAATCAAGGCGTATCTGCAGGCCGACCCCGAAGTCGAAGCCAACCCCGAAAAGTTCTTCGACCAGATTGTGGAAATTGATCTTTCGACGCTCAAGCCCTACTACAACGGACCTTTCAGCCCGGACCGAGGATTCCCCGTATGCGAAATGCAAAAGTCCCTCGAGGAATTTTCCTCCACGGACAAGGTCAGCGCGGCCCTCATCGGAAGCTGCACCAATTCGAGCTACGAGGACCTTTCCCAGGTCGCTTCGCTCATCCGGCAGGCTCTCGAAAAGGGGCTTTCGCCGAAGGCTCCGCTCATCATCAACCCGGGTTCCGAACAGGTCCGCTACACGGCCGAGCGAGACGGTTTTATCGATCTTTTCAAGCGGTTCGGCGCGACCATCATGACGAACGCCTGCGGCCCGTGCATTGGCATGTGGGACAGGCTCGGCGCCGAGAAGAAGGAAAAGAATTCGATTGTGCACAGCTTCAACCGGAACTTTGCAAAGCGCGCGGACGGAAACCCGAACACGCACGCCTTTGTCGCAAGTCCGCTGATGGCCGTTGTCGCCGCGCTTTCCGGCTCGCTTCTTTTTGACCCCGAAAAGGATTTTCTCGTAAACGACAAGGGCGAACAGGTAAAGCTCGTGCCTCCCGAAAAGGACGAACTTCCGAAAAAAGGATTTGCCGTGAAAGATCCGGGCTACGTCGCCCCGGCCGCAAACGGAAAGGACATCCAAATTTCCGTCAACCCGACGTCCAAACGCCTGCAGCTTCTCGAACCTTTCAAGCCCTGGAACGGAAAGAACATTCAGGGAGCGCCGCTTCTTATCAAGGCCAAGGGAAAATGCACGACGGACCACATTTCGATGGCGGGCCCGTGGCTCAAGTTCCGCGGACATCTGGAAAACATTTCGAACAACATGCTCATCGGCGCGGTCAACGCGTTTAACGGGCAGACGAACCAGGTGAAAGGAAACGACGGCCGCTACTACGAGGTTCCGGCGCTCGCCCGCAAATACCGCGACGAGGGAACGGGCTCCATCGTCGTCGGCGACGAAAACTATGGCGAAGGCTCGAGCCGCGAACACGCCGCCATGGAACCGCGGTATCTGGGCGTCAAGGCGGTCATCGTCCGAAGCTTTGCAAGAATCCACGAGACGAACCTGAAAAAACAGGGGATGCTCGCGCTGACGTTTGCAAACCCCGCGGACTATGAAAAGGTTCGCGAAGGCGACACGCTCGACATCGAAGGCCTCACGGAATTCGCACCGGGCAAAACCTTCACGCTAAGGCTTCACCACGCCGACGGCACGGAAGATTCCGCGACGCTCAACCAGACCTACAACGAACAGCAGTGGGAATGGTTCAAGGCGGGAAGCGCCCTGAACCGGATCCGCTCCGGAAAATAAAATTCCATTGAAACCGCCCCGGGACCCCTGGTCCCGGGGCTTTTTTAAGGTCACCTCCAAAAATTCAATTTTCAAAAATTTGTTTGCGACACTTCGCGCTGGCAGTCATTTCTGCCATCGCTTGGTCTCACTCAAATTTTCCCCTCCAAAGCAATTTTTAGAGATTCCTTTAACATTCGATCATCACCGCGCACAGGGAACTTTCTCGGCGGTTCCCCGCTCCGGGAAAATCCTTTCCCTGGGAACGCTCCCACAAAATATGCGCCTTCGGAAACTTCGTTTGTACGGAAAGAAGCGTTTCGCGCGCAAAGGAATCCAGCCGAAATCCGCTAAAGTTCGAACTCGCAAGCAAAAAGCCTCCGGGCGAAAGCACATCCGCAATCTCGGACACGAAATTTTGAAAATCCGTTTTGACGGAAAAGACCTTTCCCTTGTTGCGCGAAAAGCTCGGCGGGTCAAAAACGATTCCGTCAAAGCGCATTCCCTTGCGTTTGCACCAGGCGAGATACTCCCGGGAGTCCCCGCGAAAAAACTCGCCGGGGAGAATTTCAAGACCGTTCAGGCGGTAGTTTTCCTTCCCCTTTTCGAGAATCTTTCCGCTGATGTCCGCATTCACGGCGCGCCTTGCAAGTCCCATCCGGGCGTGGACGGCAAAGGAGCACGTGTAGCTGAAAAGGTTCAGCACTTCCTTTCCGCGCGACCTGCTTTCCACGTCCAGACGGGCATCCCGCATATCGAGAAAAAGACCCGGGTTTACCGTATCGAGAAGGTTCACATGAAAACGGCAAGAGCCTTCGCGAACAACCGTTTCCGCATTGGAGGCATCCCCGAATTCCACGCGCATCTCGGGCCTTTCGAGAGACTTTCCCGACGGCGAAAGGCGAAACTTGGACACCAGAAATTTTGGCCGGAAAACTTTCAGCACGCTTTCGGCAATTTCCGATTCGAAAGAAAGAAGCTCCGGTCCAAAAAACTGGATTTGAAACGCATCCGCATACCGGTCAATCGTCACGCCGGGAAGCCCGTCCTCCTCGCCGTTCACAATGCGGAACGCATCCGAAACCTTTTCGATTTCGCCGCGGGCGGCAAAGGCCCTTTTCAAAATCTCGTCCAGTTTCCCGAACGGTTTTCGACAATTTTGTTTTTTTGCAGGTCGGCAATCGGCGTGAATCATGCGAGCGAATATAGATTTTTAACGGGAGCTTTTCTAAATTTTCAACCGAATTTCTTTTCGGAGAATCTTATGGACATCCCGGAACCGACCAATTTCATCCAAGACATCGTCGCAAACGATTTGAAAAGCGGCAAGCGCAACTACGTCCTCACCCGGTTTCCGCCGGAACCGAACGGCTACATCCACATCGGACACGCGAAGAGCATCTGTCTCAACTTCGGCACGGCCAAAAAGTTCGGCGGCAAGACGAACCTCCGCTTTGACGACACGAACCCGACGAAGGAAGACACGGAATACGTCGATTCCATCTACAACGACGTCCACTGGCTGGGATTCGACTGGGAAGAACCCGTCCACTACGCAAGCGACTATTACGACAGGCTGTATGAATTTGCCGAACAGCTGATAAAGCTCGGCAAAGCCTACGTTGATGACCTTTCTCCCGAAGAGATGAAGGACTACCGCGGAAACGACGCCGGAAAGCCTTCGAAGCCCTCGCCCTATAGGGAGAGGACCGTCGAAGAGAACCTGGATCTTTTCCGCCGCATGAAGGCAGGCGAATTTGCGGACGGCCAAAAGACGCTCCGCGCAAAGCTCGACCTCGCAAGCCCCAACATGAACATGCGCGACCCGGCCATTTACCGCATCAAGCATGCGACGCACCACCGTACGGGCGACAAGTGGTGCATCTACCCGATGTACGATTTTGCGCACCCGCTTTCCGACTGGATGGAAGGCATCACGCATTCCATCTGCACGCTCGAATTCGAGGCGCACCGTCCGCTCTACAACTGGTTTCTCGAAACGCTCGGCCTCCCGAACCTCCCGCAGCAAATCGAATTTGCAAGGCTCAACCTCTCCTACACGGTGATGAGCAAGCGCAAGCTTCTCGAACTAGTCAAAAGCGGGCGCGTCATGGGATGGGACGACCCCCGGATGCCGACCGTATGCGGACTCAGACGCCGCGGCTACACGCCCGCCTCCATTCGCGAATTTTGCGACCGCATCGGCATTTCCAAGGCAGACAGCATGGTTGACATCAACCTTCTCTACTTCTGCATCCGCGAAGAACTGAACAAGACCGCGCAGCGTGCCATGGCGGTTCTCGACCCGCTGAAAGTCATCATCGACAACTGGGAAGAAGGAAAAGTCGAAAACGTCCCCGTCGAAAACAATCCCGAAGATCCGAATGCGGGGACGCGCGAAGTTCCGTTCGGCAGGGAACTTTTCATCGAACGCGACGACTTTATGGAAAACCCGCCGAAGAAATACTTCCGTCTCAAACCGGACGGAGAAGTCCGGCTGAAAGGCGCCTACTTCATCAAATGCACGGGCACGGAAAAGGACGCGGACGGAAACGTGACCGCGGTCCACTGCACCTACGACCCGGCGACGAAGGGCGGAGACGCTCCCGACGGAAGAAAGGTCAAGGGAACCATCCACTGGGTTTACGCCGGAACGGCCGTTGACGCGGAAGTTCGCCTCTTCGACAACCTCTTTACGCTCGAAAACCTCGGCGACGTTCCCGAAGGAAAGGACCCGCTCGACTACCTGAACCCGGACTCCCTCGTCGTCAAACGGGCAAAGCTCGAACCGATGCTCGGCAAGGCCACGCTCGAAGACCGCTTCCAGTTTATGCGGCAGGGCTACTTCTGCCTGGACAGCCGGGATTCCACACCGGAACATCCCGTGTTCAACCGCACGGTCGGTCTCAAGGATTCCTGGGGAAAGGCCCAGGCCAAGGGATAAGGTCTGGTTACAGCCGTAAACACTACTTTAAAAAAAAGGAAGGTCTGGACCCGATAAATTGATAATTTATCGGTACCAAACACTCCCCCTTTGCTCCTTTCGAGGTTCTCCTTTCCTCGGAAGGAGTTTTTTATTGGGGGCTACTCAAAGCGTACACGGACCGCGTAGGCGCCCTTCGAAAGCTTTCCGTTCGAAATGCCGAGCGAGGAAATGCCGACGGGGACGTTCCGCGCAAAGCGGAAAACACAATTTCCGCGCAAGTCAAAGATTTTCACGTCCGCAAAGCCTTCCCGCGGAGCGAACAGGGTTCCGTCCGCCATGCGAATTTTTAGGCCGCTTTCAAGGCTTGCCACGCCCGAATGCAAAAAGGCCGTTTCATCCTCTTTTACGTTTTCCTTTTCCGCTTCGCCCGCATCCGGATTTTTGTCGAGCAGCACGGAGACGCTTCCCGTGTATTCCGTTCCGTCGTTTCCGCTGACCGTGTATGCAAAGGACGTCACCCCGGATGCCGTTTTTTTTGAAACAAAGCGGGCCGTGTAGCCGTCCGAGGCAAGACTCACGTCGGCATCGGTCGCCTTGACGGAATAGCTCGGGGAGACGCTCTGGAATCCCGCCGTAAATTCCCTCAAATCGACTTCAATCGTCTCGCCCGCCATTCCGCGGACATGCGGCACCGCAAGCCAGTTGATGTAATTTTCGATGTTCGCATAGCCGTCGCTTCCGATGGTCATCGCATCGTCCTTTGAAGGATCCGTTCCCACCGCGTTTTCCCAAAAATCGGGCATGCCGTCCCCGTCCGTATCCACGGGAGCCTCTCCCGCAAGAATTTCCCCGTAGCCGTCGTTCGAAAGTCCAAGCGACGAATGCAAGGAACTTGACGAAAATACGGTTCCCTTTTTTCCCAAACTGTTTATCTCGCTCCAGACGAGCGAATCCACATCGTCATACGGAAGCGTTCCCGAAAGCGACGTTACAAGCCGAAAAGCGGTTGCCGCGCTGTAGATGGGATTGTTCGTCGTATGCTCCGACCAGGGCTTCTCGAGAACGGTTCCCGTTCCCTGATACCAGGACGGAGTCGTTTCCTTTCCATTCAGAACGCCGTTCTTGTCCGTATCTATCATGTTGTCCTTGTAGTAGATGGACTGGTTCTTGTCTATCTGAAACCAGGCGTTCTTCCCCTTTGGACCGTAAACGAAGTAGTTCGCAACGATGTCGTGCTTGAAATTTGTACTCGTGTGCGTCGTGTAGCCCGCTTCGAAATTGTAAAGGATATTGTTTATAAAGACGTCGTTCACCTTGTCGAGCGGATTTCGGTTGTGCGTACTCGCAAAGGCGTTGTAGTACCACGACCAGTTGCTGTTGACGGACTCCACGTGGGCGCCAAAACGCTGATACGTCGGATAGGCAATCAGGGAACTTTGCACGGTGACGTCCGTCACGGGATAGTTTCGCCAGTCGTCCGAAACGCCGCCGATGTTGTTCCACGGGGCAAATTCGATGGAAACATGGTCGAGAATCACGTTCCGCGCATTGTACAGGTTAATGCCCACGTCCTTATTCGAGGCCGTTTCGCTCCCCGGCCGGACGCGGATGTGCCGAATGATAATGTTCTGCTGCTTTCCCATCGAAATCTTTCCGCCGCGAAATCCGATGCCCTCGCCAGGAGCCGTCTGCCCCGCAATCGTGAGGTTGCTCGCCATCGAAACGGCGCTTTTCAGCTTGATGTAGCCTCCCACGTCAAAGACCACAATGCGATTGCCCTTGCTCACGGCATCGCGAAAAGAACCTTCCCCGGAATCGTTCAGGTTCGTCACATGGTAAACGCTCCCCGCGCGCCCGCCCGTCGCGTTCGCCCCAAAACCGAGAGCCCCCGGAAACGCGAGAGGCCCCGCCACGGAAATTCCGAAAGCGCCACAGACCAAAGCCGCAAGCAAACCTTTTTTCATCAAAGTACTCCTTGTTATATGGTCTAAAGTATTCCGTAAAGCCCCGAAAGTTTCAAAAACCCAAACAATCCGATGTCTTCGGACAACACCAAGCCCCGAAATTTTACAGGAAGCCCTTGCCTTGGAGCTTACTCCAAGTCGTATATTTTAGGAGAACGTTTTCCAAAGAGGATTCCATGTACGAAACTTTGAACAAAATCAACAGCCCCGCGGACGTCAAGCGCCTTTCGCTCCCCGAACTTGAAAACCTCGCCGCGGACATTCGCGAAGCCCTTTTCAACAGGCTCACCCAAATCGGCGGACACTTCGGCCCGAACTTCGGCTCCGTCGAAGCGGAAATCGCCATGCACCGAGTCTTTAACTCCCCCGCGGACAAGTTCATCTTTGACGTCTCCCACCAGTGCTACGCGCACAAGATGCTCACCGGAAGAAAGTCCGGCTACATCGACAGCGCACACCTGAAGGACGATTCGGGCTACACGAACCCGGACGAATCGGAACACGACCTGTTCAACGTCGGGCACACTTCCACCTCCATCTCCCTTGCGACCGGAATGGCCCGCGCCCGAAACCTCCTCGGCGGAAAGGAAAACGTCATCGCCTTCATCGGGGACGGCTCGCTTTCGGGCGGAGAGGCTCTCGAAGCCCTGAACTATGCGGGATCGGAAATCGAAGGGAACCTCGTCATCATCGTAAACGACAACGAAATGGCCATCGCCGAGACCCACGGCGGCATCTACAGAAACCTGAAGGAGCTCCGCGAAACGGGCGGAAAATCCGCAAACAACATTTTCAAATCGTTCGGGCTCGAATACCTCTACGAGGAAAACGGAAACGACATCCAAAGTCTCGTCCGCGTTTTCGAAAAGGCGAAGGATTTTCCGCGGCCAATCGTCGTGCACATTCACACGCAAAAGGGAAAGGGCTATAAACTCGCCGAAGAGAACAAGGAAGCGTGGCACTGGTGCATGCCTTTTGACCGGAAAACCGGAAAGTGCACGTTCGATTTCGGAAGCGGCGAAAGCTACGAGGAACTCACCGCCGAACTTCTCGTGAAAAAGGCGAGGTCCGACCCGAAAGTTCTCGTCATCTCCCCGGCCATGCCCATGTCCGTGGGCCTCGGACCCGAAAAGCGAAAGGAACTCGGCAAGCAATACACCGACACGGGGATAGCCGAGGAACAGGCCATCGCCATGGCGTCCGGAGCGTCCAAACGCGGGGCAAAGCCCGTCGTCGTCACCAATGCGACATTTTTGCAACGTACCTACGACCAGATGTCACAGGACGCCGCCATCAACAAGAGCCCGATGACCGTCATTTTGAACTACAGCGGATTCAACACGCTGACGGACGTCACCCATCTCGGCATTTTTCTCAACGCCATCTACGGAAACATCCCGAACGTCCGCGTTCTCGCGCCGACGAACAAGGCCGAATACCTCGCCATGGTGAACTTCGCAATAGACCAGCGCGAGCGTCCGACAATTGTCCTCATTCCGGGGAACGGCGTTATCGAGGACGGCCGCCCGGCGGAAAACGACTATTCCAAAGTCTCGTTCCGCATCGAACAAAAAGGTTCCCGCGTCGCAATTATCGCCCTCGGAGACTTTTACAAGCGCGGCGAAGCCCTCGCCAAAAATGTTCAAAAAACGCTCGGCTTTGTTCCGACGCTCGTGAACCCGCGCTTTGCAAGCGACATCGACACGGATACGCTCGAAGCCCTCAAAAAGGATCACCAGATCGTCGTCACGCTCGAAGACGGGATCGTCGAGGGCGGCTTTGGCGAAAAGGTGGCGACGTTCTACGCAGGCTCCCCCGTCAAGGTAAAAGTCTATGGGCTCGAAAAGAAGTTCTACGACCGCTACGACCCGGAGGCTCTCCTCGAGTCGCTCGGCATCACAAACGAAGCGATGACCGAGAGCATCGCAGCCCTCCTCGCCTAAAAGCTTCAAAGGTTCGAAAGCCCCGGCTCCGCCGGGGCTTTTCATTTGTACATTTTTGTAGAAGTTTATATACAAATTTGTAGATATTTTCGAAACAGCCGTTCAGAATCTCCGTTTTTTCGCAAATTTCGCCCCTTTTGCCGTTTGGCACAGCTTTTGCATAAAGGCATGCGGAAGCTCGTATGGGCTTTTACTGGAGATAAACATGAAAGTAGTCACGGCATATATCCAACCCGAAAAGCTCGGCAGCGTCAAGCAGGCGCTTTACGAAGCGGAAATCTACAAGATGAGCGTCACGAACGTTCTCGGCTGCGGCCAGCAAAAAGGCTACACCTCGACCTACCGCGGAACGGAAACCGAAGTGCACCTCTTGAAGAAAATCCGCCTGCAGATTGCGCTGAACGACGAATTCGTCCAACCGTGCATCGACGCCATCATCAAGGGCGCCCGCACGGGAAACATCGGCGACGGCAAGATCTTCGTCGAAAACCTGGAACAATGCATCCGCATCCGCACGGGCGAAACAGGCCCCGCGGCCATCGGATAAAGGAGGCATGACTTATGAATGCAGATACTTTGGCAGTTATCCAAACACAAGTCGCGAACTCGACTTTCCTTTCCGAAAACATCTGGATCATGGCATGCGCACTGCTCGTGTTCGTCATGAGCCTCGGATTCGCATGCGTCGAATCGGGACTTTGCCGCGCAAAGAGCTGTGCGAACATCATGTTCAAGAACTTCGCGGTTCCCGCCATCGGGGTGACGCTCTACGCGTTCTTCGGGTTCAACGTGATGTATCCGGATACGTTCAGCATCGCGGGCGTCTTCGGATTTGACGGTTTTGGGCTGCACGTTCCCGATGGAGGCTTCACAAGCGCCTACAACGGGCACTACACCTACTTCACGGACTGGCTTTTCCAGGCGATGTTTGCGGCAACCGCCGCGACGATCGTTTCGGGTGCCGTCGCCGAACGCATCAAGCTCAACTCGTTCCTCATCTTTACGACCCTCTACGTGGCGTTCGTCTATCCCGTCGTGGGAAGCTGGACATGGGGCGGCGGGTTCCTCGCGGACCTCGGATTCCATGATCTCGCGGGTTCGACCCTCGTTCACTCCGTGGGCGGCTGGGCGGCTCTCGCCGGCGTGATTATTCTCGGACCGCGCCTTGGACGTTACAAGAACGGCAAGGTCTATGCGTTCCCGGCGCATTCCATTCCGCTCGCGACCATCGGCGTGTTTGTCCTCTGGATCGGCTGGTGGGGATTCAACGCGGGTTCCGCTCTTTCCGGCGATCCGCAGGCGACTTCCTGGATTCTCGTGACGACGAACCTCGCAGCCGTCGCAGGCATCATCACGGCAACGGCCACAAGCTGGCTAATCAGCAAGAAGCCCGACGTGACGATGGCCCTCAACGGATGCCTCGCGGGACTTGTCGCGATTACCGCCGGTGCGGATGTCGTAAGCCCGATGAGCTCCTGGATTATCGGAGCCATTGCCGGCGTCCTCGTGGTGCTCTCGGTCTTTATGTTCGACCGTCTCCGCCTTGACGACCCGGTCGGTGCCCTCTCGGTACACCTCGTGAACGGCGTCTGGGGAACCCTCGCCGTGGGCATCTTCGACATCACGGGACAGTTCTCCGTCGGAACGCAGCTTTTGGGCATCGCCTGCTACGCGGTCCCGTGCTTCCTCGGCGCAACGGTCATCTTCCTCCTCATCAAGAAGACCGTCGGACTCCGCGTGAGCGAAAGCGAAGAACTTCGCGGCCTCGACGCAAGCGAACACGGCCAGGAGTCCTACAGCGGATTCCAAATCTTCAGCAACACCTGAGAACCGGACTTCAAACAACTCTAGTCCAAAGGCGCCCGCGCAAAACGGGCGTTTTTTTTTTGCATACTTAAGCCCCTCCACTCTTGGGCCGATGGGAACGGGTCCTTACAAATTATCCAAATAAGCCTGCAAAATGTGCTGGGCGGCAAGCCTATCGACAAGTCCCTTGTCCGACTGTTTTTTCTTCTTTTTCAAATAGCTCGTTTCCGAGAGCGCGGTAACGGACGTGTAGGCTTCATCTTCGGTCTCTATGCGAATTTCCGGAAACCTTGCGCGTAAATTGCGTACAAATTCTTCCACCACGAGATTCTTCCCGTCCATCCGGCCGTCCGGTCTGTAGGGCATTCCCACGACAAAAACATCCACCTTGTTTTCGCGGACGAGTCCTTCAAGGCGCGTCATCAAATCAGTCTTCTTCTGATCGATCGTTTCGCGGGCAAAGGCCCACTTAAGCTCGGAATCCGCAAACGCGATTCCCACCCGATGTTCACCGTAGTCAATGCCGAGGTAGTTCATGCGGGAAAATATAGAAAAGGCTAGGGGTTACCCCACCACCCATTCCCCGATGGTCCGTTTTTCCGAATCAAAGCTTACGCCAATACAAACGTCCCAAATCGTCATTAGGAAAAAACATGAAATTCAATAATACCTCCCCCTTTTCCGCAAAAATTTTGCAGGTCCTTCAAAGCCGCCCTTTCACCGCGCCCCAAAATTTTCTAAATTTCGCCCCAAATAAATGAGTACCTGAAGTACCCAAAATAGGAGATCCAAAATGGATCAAAACAAAATCAGAAACATTGCAATTATTGCGCACGTTGACCACGGCAAGACGACGCTCGTCGATCAGATTCTCAAGCAGTGCGGCACGTTCCACGAAGGCGAGGAAGTGAACGAACGCGTCATGGACTCCGGAGCGATTGAACGGGAACGCGGCATCACGATTCTTTCGAAAAATGCGAGCGTGAACTACAAAGGGTACCACATCAACATCGTCGATACACCGGGGCACGCGGACTTCGGCGGACAGGTCGAACGCGTTCTCGGAACCGTTGACGGCGTCCTTCTAATTGTCGATGCGTTTGAAGGCCCGATGGCCCAGACGCGCTTTGTCACCCAAAAGGCTCTTGCTCTCGGACTCACCCCGATAGTTGTCGTGAACAAGATTGACCGCGACGGCTGCAACCCGCATGAAGCCTTGAACAAGGTCTTCGACCTTTTCTGCGAACTCGACGCGAACGAGCAGCAACTCGACTTCTCGTGCGTCTATGCAAGCGGCCGCAAGGGCATCTGCCGCAAGGAAATGTCCGACCCGGACGGAGACCTCCGCATTCTGATGGATCTCGTCATTGACAAGATTCCCGCGCCGAAGGGAGACCCGAATGCCGCTCCGCTTCTGCAAATCAGCACGCTCGAATATTCGAGCTTCCTCGGTCGAATGGCCGTCGGACGCGTCCAGCAGGGGACGTTCAAGGCGGGGATGACCGTTGCGCAAAGCTTTATGACGGACGACGACTCCGCGGCTCCGAAAGTCAAGAACATCCGCATCCAGAAGATTCTCCACTACGAAGGCATCCAGTCAACACCTATCGAGGAGGCTGGCCCGGGCGAAATCATCCAGATTGCGGGCCTCGAAATGTTCGATATCGGCGATACCCTCTCCTCGGTCGATAATCCGGTGCACCTGCCGCGCATTCACATCGACCCGCCGACCATCTCGATGCTCTTTACGGTAAACACGTCCCCGCTCGCCGGAAAGGGCGGCGGAAAGTTCCTCACCGGAAACAACCTCGCGGAACGCCTCGAACGCGCACACATGGCGGACCCGGCGCTTCTCGTCGAAAAGGCGGAAGGCGCTTCGACGTTCAAGGTCTCGGGACGCGGCATTCTCCACCTGACGATTCTCATCGAAAGCATGCGCCGCGAACTTTACGAGTTCACCATCGGCTCCCCGCAGGTCATTTTCCAGAAGGACGAAAACGGAAAGCTCCTCGAACCGGTCGAAAAGTTCAAGGTGGAAGTTCCCTCGGAATACAGCGGTCCCGTCATCGAGGAACTCGGACATCGCAAGGGTGAAATGATCGACATGAACACGGACGACAACAACCGCGTAACGCTCGAATACAAGGTTCCGAGCCGCGGCCTTCTGGGAGTCCGTTCCAAGCTGCTTTCGCTGTCGAAGGGATATGCGGTTTCGCAGTCAATCTTCCTCGACTTCGAACCTTACAAGGGCGACATTCCGGCCCGCACCAACGGCGTTCTCATCGCCAAGGAGCCGGGCCCCGCCGCAAGCTACGCCCTTTCAAAGCTCGAAGACCGCGGTTCCCTCTTCATTCCGCCCGCGACCGAAGTCTATCCGGGCATGATCATCGGCGAACACAACCGCACAACGGACATCATCGTCAACGCGACCAAGGGAAAGCACCTCACGAACATGCGCTCCAAGGCCTCGGACGACAACATCCAGCTGACGCCCTACCGCCGGATGACGCTCGAAGAATGCGTCACGTTCATCAACGAGGACGAATGCGTCGAAGTGACGCCGCAGGCTCTCCGCCTTCGGAAAATCACGCTCGACCCGCACAAGCGCAAGCAGGAATCCAAGTCCCCCGTCGAAGAAGAAGACGACTAGAATCTTCCGCGATTGCGGACAAATTCAAATTGAAAGTTCCCGTGAATCACGGGAACTTTTTTGCTATTCGTAAATTTCCATGTAGGCGGTTTCGGGTTTTGCACCGAGCCGCATGAGCTTGAACCGGGACGCTTCCGGGTAGTAGGACCAGACCATCCATTCGTTCGCCATGTCCATCCGTTTGGCCTTTATCATAACGGGCTTTTCGCCGCGGTAAAAGTCCTGCTTGTGCGGAATCATTCTTTCCATCGGGCGGTATTTGTGCACCATTTCGCCGCAACGTCTTTCAATGATTCCCTGGGAATCCTTGCTCCAGACTATTTCAACCGTGCAGTCGTCCTCGTCGCGGATCCGCTCGCAGGAACCGGGTCCTTCGGGGCACCAGCTGAACTTTTTGAACGTGGCGCGAACCTCCGGCTCCCGGAAAACCTCCGCGCGGTGGCGGTATTCCTGGTAGCGGTCGTAAGTGCCTTCGAGTTTTGCAAAGTTCGAATTGTATTCGTCGCAGCCGCGCTGTGCAACGCGAACCTTTCGTTCAAAAAGATCGACGTCAATGTTGCAGCCGGGTTCCGAATACGAGAACCTTGTGTGCCCTCCGGCACCTTCGCGGGCGGGGACGTTCCCCGCTTCAAACTCCGCGCGTCCGCGCTCGGGGCCGTTCTGGATGCGGATGTTGAACATTCCCGGGGAATTCGGGGACTTGGACAGCACGACGCTTCCCGTCGGAGAGGAATAGATGCCGCTCAAATCCTTGGCGCGTTCCTTGAACCGCGAAAAGTCCGCGCGGCGGACATAGCCCTTTTTTCCGAACTTCGTCTTGACGGGTATGTATTCCGGCGGCGGCGCGTCCTTGACGACCTCATACTTCACAACGCGTTTCTTCTTTTTGGAATTCCGCTGTTTGACGTATTTTACGACCTTCTTTTTTTGGGGCGGAATGGGAAGTTCCACGACCGAATCCGAAGCCTTCAAGACCCCGAGAATCCGGGAATTCGGATTTTCCTTCTGGTAAACGGGAAGTGTTTCCTGCGAAAAAACAAATGCGAACGATACAAGCAAAAGGCAAAGAACTTTTTTCATAAGGGAACCTCTAAAAATTGCTTTGGAGGGGAAAATTTGAGTGAGACCAAGCGAAGGCAGGACGGGACGAACCAGCGCGAAGCGTCGCAACCAAATTTTTGAAAATGAATTTTTAGAGGTGACCATAAGAAAGAACTAATTTTTTTTGCCGACGGAAGATGTAAAAAAATATTTGGGAACCTCTAAATAGAAGCGACCATTTCCTATTTCAGAATTTCACCCGTGAGAAGCCGCACCCGGATTTCCGCCTGGGCCGCCTCGACTTTTGCCGAGAGAAGGGCCTCCCGCGCGCTTTTCCACTTGTTTTGCGTTTCGCGGAATTCAAAGTTCGTGATGCTTCCTTCCAAAAGGCGCGACCGGCCGAGTTCAAGAAGTTCCATGGCGAGCGAATCGTTTCCTTCGGCGACTTCGAGGGATTCCAGGGCGCGGCGATGCGTCTCGACCGCATTGACGACCCGGGTTTCTATATCCAGACGGACGCGCTCGACCTGAAGCTGGGCGGACCGTTCCGCAATCCGGGACGATTCCATTTTGGCATTATCCGAAAGGCCGTTAAAAAGGTTCCACGAAAGGGCCGCTCCCACGCGAAAATATTGCTTGTTGGATTCCTCGGGATTTCCCTTGTCGGAAGCGCTTGCCGTCGCGTTCAGCGATCCGTGCAGGTCGAGCTTCGGATAAAGCGACGAACTCGAAGCGTCCCGGTTTACCTGGGCATAATTCAGCGAAGCCTTGGCGGAAAAGAGTTCCGCATTGTTTTCAAAGGCGCGCTTTTTGGCTTCTTCCAGGCCTTCGGGCGTTTTCCAGTATGGATTTCTTTCGACGGCAAAGGAGTCGGAGAGATCTTCTTTTTCTCGGACGACGCCACCGCCCAGAAGTTCGTCAAGCGAAAGAATCGCGGACGAAAGCGCGGAGCGCAAGGAAAGATTGCTCGCGCTGTCGCTTGCAAAGTCCATTTGCGCCGAAACGTAATCGAGCCTTGTCGCGCTGCCCGCTTCAAAGCGCGTTTTCGAAAGCTCCCTCCGCGCACCGGATACGGCGAGGCTCGAATCCGAAAGGTCCAGGGAATATCCGGCCTTTAGCGCTTCGAGGTAGGCGAGAAGAACGTTCGAGGCAAGCGTCTCCCTTTCGGCCCGAAGTTCCGCTTTGGAACTTTCGACCCGGGCCTTTTCCGCCTTGTAGGACGATATGTCGCCAAAGCCGTTAAAAACCGTGTAGTTTACGGCAAGCTGAAAGGCGTCGTCATGCCCGAGGTCGCCGTCAATGTCCGTTTTGACGCCTGCCTGCGTTTTGGAATATACGTCACCGTAAGTGTAGTAGCGCGAAAGGGAAAGGTCCACAGTGGGAAGAAGCCCCTTTCGCGAACTTTTGACGTCCGCTTCCGCGCTTTTTACGCTTTCTTCGGAGATAAGGGCCGAGGGATTCTTTTCGAGGGCAATTTGCACGGCCTCTTCGGGCGTCAAGGCGCTTGCCGTATGCGGGAAAGCGGCAAGGCCCAAAAAGGAGGCGAAAAGAGCGAGCGAAACGGGCGACATTGCTTTCGAAAGAGACTTCGCTTCCGGTTCGGAAGAGATTCGCTTCGCAGGCTTCCCCGCAAAGAAGGAATAGGCGGCCGGAACCACAAAGAGCGTGAGGAACGTGGCAAACGTGAGGCCGCATACGATGGTAATGCCCATCGCAACACGGCTCGGAGTTCCGGTGAGAATCAGGGGGACCGCGCCGAGAACCGTCGAGAAGCTCGTCATGAGAATGGGGCGGAAGCGGAGACGGGCCGCCTTTTTCGCTGCGGCAAGGCGCGAGCAACCGGTGCGTTCGGCAACCTGATTTGCAAATTCCACAATCAAAATGCCATTTTTTGTCACAAGCCCAATCAAAAGGATCAGCGCGATTTCGCTAAAAATGTTGAGCGTCTGCCCAAACACATAAAGCGAAACGATGGCGCCCACAATCGCGAGCGGAACCGTAAAGAACGTGACAAACGGCGAACGGAAACTTTCGAACTGCCCCGCAAGCACAAGGAAAATACACGCGAGCGCAAGCAAGAACACAACATAGAGACCCGAAGAACTTTCCTCGTATTCCTTCGAAGAACCGGAAAGTTCCGTCTGGATGTTCAACGAATCGGGAATGACCTCTTTTGCAATTCTTCGCATTTCGGCAACACCGTCGCCCACCGTTTTTCCGGGCATCAGTCCCGCCGAAACGGTCGCCGCGCTAAAGCGGTTGTAACGCGGAAGCGAAGGAGACGCGGACTTTTCCGAATATGTGATGAAGTTCGAAACGGAGAGCATTTCGCCAGCCGAATTGCGCACGCTGAGTTCCTCGATTTTTCCCGGAGACGCCCGAAACTCATACGGGACCGCTCCGATGATGTCGTACTGGCGGCCGTCCTTGTAAAATTCGCCATAGGTCTGATCGCCGAGGGAAAGCGCGACCGCGTTTGCAATGTCATCGACGGAGACGCCCTGGTCGTGAGCCTTGTCGCGCAAAATTTCCACATGAAGTTCGGGCTTCGTAAACTTCAGGTTGGAATTGACAACGCTGAACACCGGGCTTTTTTCCGCTTCCGCCGTAAACCTGGGAAGCAGGTCGCGCAAGGTTTCCAGGTCGCTCGCCTGCAAGACGAACTGTATCGGAAGTCCTCCGCGGCTCGTGCTGATGCTTTGCGGTTCAAAGACCATCACCCGCAAATCGGGATAGCTCGCTCCGAGCACCTGGACGGAACGCGCAATTTCGCTTTGAGAACGGCGCTTGGACTTGTCGCTTGTAAGCGTTACGCGGATCATCGAACTTCCGCCCGAACGCGCGCCCGCCTGAATTTCCTCATATTCCGAAGAATCCATCAGAGCGGTCATCTCCTCGACAAAGGCTTCCGTCATTTTTTTGGTGAGCGAAAGTCCGGTCCCTTCCGGCGCGGAAATGTCCACCATGAACATGTTGCTGTCCTCGAGAGGCGCCATCTCGCTCGAAATGTGCGTAAAGCAATAGTAGGCGGCAACAAGAAGCGCGGCAATGAGAACAAAGATGACTCCGCGAACGCGCAAAAACGCATTCAAAAGCTTGTCATAAACGCGGTTCAGCCATTCAAAAAAAGGCTCCGTTTTCCGGTAAAGAAATCCTTTTTTCTGGGCGCGCAAAATTTTGGAGCAGAGCATCGGAGAGAGCGTAAGCGCGCAAAATGTCGAAATTACGACAGTTCCAATCATCACCGCGACAAATTCCCTGAAAAGAAGCCCGGTCGTTCCGCCGAGCGCAAGCATCGGAACGAATACGGCCATTAACACAACGGACGTCGCAATCACCGCAAAAAAGATTTCATTTGTCCCGGCGACCGCCGCTTCCTTCGGCGGCATTTTCCGCTCAATCTTCTGGTAGATATTTTCCACAATCACAATGGCGTCATCGACCACAAGTCCAATCGCAAGAACCATGGCAAGAAGCGTCAGAACGTTGATGGAAAATCCGAAGAGGTACAGCACAAAGAAGCTTCCGATGATGGAGACCGGAATGACGACCATCGGAATGAGCGTCGAGCGGACTTCCCGCAAAAAGAGGAAAATGACGGCAATCACGAGGAGGAACGAAACAAAGATCGTTTCGATGACTTCCCGAATGGACGAGCGGATGTTTACCGAGGTATCCATGCCGCTTACGATTTTGATGTCGGACGGAAGGTCTCGCCGAATATCCTCGATGCGCTTGTAAAATTCGTCCGCTATCGCCACGTGATTTGTACCGGGCTGCGCAATGAGGGCGACCGCGATGACGTTTTTCCCGTTCCGCTTGAATCCCTTCCGCGTGTCCTGAGGCTCGTAGTGAACGGTTGCCACATCCGAAATCCGGATGATGGAACCGTCGGACGCCACCTTGACGGGGACCGAGTTGAAGTCGGCAGGCGTTTCCAGACGTCCAAGAGTCCGAATGGAAAGGTCGGTCGCCTGTCCTTCGATTTTTCCGGCGGGAAGTTCCTCGTTTTCCTTGGAGAGGGCCGCGGAGATTTCCGAAGGAGTCACGTTCAGTGCCTTCATGCGCAAAGGATCGAGCCAGAGCCTCACAACGGGCGTCTTTTCGCCCCACAGGTTCACTTCCGAAACGCCCGGAATCGTCTGCAGACGTTCCTTCACCTGGTTCGAAGCTATCTCCGAAAGTTCCATGGCATCGCGCACGTCCGAGAGAAGGCTTGCGATGAGAATCGGGTCCGAATCCGAATCGGACTTGTAAACGACGGGAGCGTCGGCGGCATCCGGCAATTTGCGTTCTACGCGGGAGACTCGGTCGCGGATATCGTTTGCGGCAGCTTCCAGGTCGGTTCCCACTTCGAACTCGGCGCGGATCGTGGAGCTTCCGTCCGAACTGGTCGATGTGAGGGACTTGATGCCCGATGCGCTGTTGATGGACGCTTCGAGAATTTCCGTCACTTCCGTTTCGACGACCGCGGCATTTGCGCCCGAATAGGTTGTACGCACCGTAATAATCGGAGAATCCACGTTCGGATATTCCCGAATACCCAGGTTCATAGCCCCGAACGCCCCGATAAGAACGATTCCGAGGGCGAGAACCGTCATCAGCACGGGACGCCGGATGGAGAGAGTCGAAAAACTCATTCGCGCGCCTCGTAGCTCATGTTGTTATTGATTTCCTTGACTTCGACGCCCGTTCCGTCGCGCATG
This sequence comes from Eggerthellaceae bacterium, assembly GCA_963597395.1. Lineage (GTDB taxonomy): Bacteria > Fibrobacterota > Fibrobacteria > Fibrobacterales > Fibrobacteraceae > Hallerella. The sequence continues at coordinate 30,104 of CAVBPX010000025.1, forward strand.
CTCATAAGGCCCGAAACAATGACCGTATCGCCCGGCGAAATGCCGCGGACGACATTCACCGTAATCGGCGTCCGAAGTCCCGTCTCCACATAAACCTTTTTGGCGCTTCCGCCCTTGGCGAGAAACACATACGCACCCGTCGCATCGAGCGTCAGGGCTTCCGACGGAATGGGCATTCCCGTCTCGGTGCCGTTTGCAAACCGGAGTTCCACCCGCACAAAGGTTCCGGCGAGAAACTTTCCGTCATTTTTTCCGAGCTCTGCGCGGACTTTGCGCGTGCGGCTCGTATTCGAAATGGAGGCGTCCATAAAGCGAACAGTCCCCGTCGCGGAAGCTTTCCTTTCGGTATCGTAAAGGCTCACCTTGTCGCCGACCTTGACGGAGTTCGAATAGCGCTGCGGCAGTTCAAATTCCACACGAAGGTTCCCCGCATCCACAAGCGTCGCAATTTCCGCACCGGCGGTCATCCACGCTCCTTCCGAAACGCCGACAATTCCGAGCGTTCCGGCAAACGGCGCGCGAACTTCCGTCTTAGACAGCTGCGCTTCGAGAAGTTCCTTTTCTGCCTCCGCGAGCTGCACTGCGTTTTCGGCAGATTCGAGTTCTTCCTTGGTCGCGCCGTCCTTTTCGTAAAGGGCCTTGGCGCGGGCCTCCTTTTTCTTTTGAAGGTCGAGCGTCGCACTTGCGCTTTTCAGGTTTGCCCGCAATTCGGAATCGTCAATTTTTGCAATCAGCGCGCCCTTCGAGACCTTCGCCCCGTCCGACACATAAAGTTTTACCAGCCGTCCCGAAGTTTCCGTTTTGAGAATAACCTCGTTCCTTGCGACGAGTTCGCCGCTTGCCGCATACGTTCCTGTCGTGGAATCCGCCCGAGCAATGTACCCCGAAACCCGAACAATGCGGCTAACCCCGCCCTTTGACTTTCCGGCAGGCGAACCGGACTTTTCGGAATTCGACGAAGAACAGGCGAAAAGACATCCGCAAAGAAGAGCCGTCAAAAAAAGCGAAATTTTCTTCAGGGAACCTCTAAAAATTGCTTTGGTAAAGAAAATTTGAGTGAGACCAAGCGATGGCAGGAATGAAAAGTGGCGAATACTGGATGTATTCGGCACTTTGAATGACGAACCAGCGCGAAGTGTCGCAACCAAATTTTTGAAAATTGAATTTTTAGAGGTGACCTTCATACAATACCTTTAATACCTTTCAAAATGAAAATTCCTTACCCGTTAGATGCATACTCCAAAATTCCGGTTTCATGGAAAAGAAGTCGGCGCACCTTTTTACACAATTCTGACAAGGGAACCTCTAAAAATTGCTTTGGAGGGGAAAATTTGAGTGAGACCAAGCGAAGACGGAAATGACTGCCAGCGCGAATCGTCGCCACCAAATTTTTGAAAATTGAATTTTTAGAGGTGACCACAATTCAGTTCGAAACGGAAATTTCGGGGAAAGCGAGAGCCGGAACGGCCAGGCTCGTGTAGGCGTCCGGATATTCGGAACCGACCGCGACGAGGGTTTCGAGCAACTCGATAAAGTTCGCACTGAGCGTCGCACCTTCTACCGGATGCAAAATTTGTCCATTTTCCGCATACATTCCCTGCACACCGATACTCATTTCGCCGCTGACCGCGCTGCAGCCGGAGTTTCCTTCCAGACGAAGAACGAGGAGCGCCCGCGGAAAGAGCTTCAAAAGCTCGGCGGTCGTCATCTTTCCCGGCAGAACGACCAGGTTCGAAAACGCCGTACCGACCTTTCCCGCATAGGAGCGGGCCGCGCATCCGTTGCTTTTCCGATGTTCCTCGGAGGCCGTTTCGAGATTGTACAGAAATTCTTCCAGAACGCCGTCCCGGACAACCGTTAACTTGTCCGCAAACGTTCCTTCGCTGTCAAAGGTCCGAACGCCCGGAAGATCCTCGCGCGTCGGGTCGGAAAGAAGCGTAAAGCCGGCCCCGGCGATTTTTTGTCCGAGCTTTCCCTGCAAGCGGGACTGTCCTTTTTGCACGCGTTCCGCAAAAAAGTTCGCCGCATACATGCCGAGCACCTGTCCCGCGACCCGCTCCGAAAGGACGACGGGCATTTTTCCGCTTTTGATTTTGGACGGGGAAAGCAGCTCGCGCGCCCGTTCCACCGACTTCCTTGCAATTTTTTCGGCCGAAAGTTCCTCGAACGACAGCGCATTCTGATCGTACCCGCCGAGCTTTTTGGACGCGCCGCGCTCCGCGACGACGCCCGCACCGGCTCCGATTCCGCTTTCCCGACGTTCAAACCGGACACCGTTCGAGTTCAAAAAGACAACCTGGCTTTCTTCCTTCTGTGCGCCCAGATAAGGAACGTTCGTCACCTCGTTCGAAAGCGCAAAGCATCGATTTTCGATGTCCATGGAAAGACTGACCATATCCGAAAGGGAAACATCCGCAAGCACCGGATTATAGGGAAGCTTTCGAAGCGGACGGTTTTCCGGATGCGGAAGTTCGATTGGCATCGGATTTGTAAGGGACGTGTGCACCAGTGCATCCGCGAGCGTTTGACGCAAGGCGCTTTCCGTAAGCCTTTCCGTGTAGGCATAACCGGGATTTGCCTTTTTAAAGGCCCGAATTCCCACCCCGACGGACTCGGAAATTTCCGTATTCTGAACCTTTCCCTTAAAGACGGAAACGCCCTCGGATTTGGAATGCCCGGCAACAATGTCAAACGAAGTCGCAACCTTTTTCGCTTCGTCCGCCAAAAATTCGACCGCTTCCGAAATGTTCATTGGCGCACCTTTTCAAATGCGGTTCTTGCCGCAAGAATCGTCTTTTCGAGAATTTCGTCCGAGTGGGAGGCTCCAATAAACGTCGTCTCGAACTGCGACGGCGGAAAAAGAATTCCGGAATCGAGCATCGCATGGAAAAACTTTGCAAAGCGCCTGGTGTCCGCGGCAAGAGCCGTTTCCGTATCCACGACGTCCCTGTCGGAGAAGAATACCGTGAACATCGAACCGACCCGATTTATGCGCACCGGAACATCCGCCGTCTTTGCCGCATCGCGAAGTCCGTTCGCAAGAACTTCGCCCTTCTTTTCCAACGCGGCCCACGGATTTAATTTGTAAAGAAGCGTTAGCTGGGCAAGGCCGGCGGTCACCGCCATCGGGTTTCCGGAAAGCGTTCCGGCCTGGTAAACCTTGCCGAGAGGGCTCACGTTCCGCATCAGCGATTCCTTTCCGCTGTAGGCCGCAAGAGGCATTCCGCCTCCGACAATTTTTCCGAGCGTAATCATGTCAGGCGAAATGCCGAACCGCTTTGCGGCACCACCGTCCGATACGCGAAATCCCGTCATCACCTCGTCAAAGATGAGAACGGCCCCGTAGCGGTCGCACAGCGTTCTCAATCCCGAAAGAAAGCCTTCCTTCGGCGGCACGCATCCCATGTTTCCGGCAACGGGTTCCACGATTATCGCTGCAATTTCCTGCGGATGATTTTCAAAAAGGGCCTCCACCTGCTCCACGTGATTGTAGTCCGCAATTAACGTATCTTCGGCAACGCCCGGCGTCACGCCGAGAGAGCTCGGGGTTCCGTGCGTCAGGGCGCCCGATCCGGCCTGGATCAAAAAGGAATCCCCATGACCGTGATAGCATCCGCGGAACTTGATGATTTTGTTTCGACCGGTCGCTCCGCGCGCCACCCGAATGGCGCTCATCGTCGCTTCCGTCCCCGAATTCACCAGGCGGATTTTTTCCATTCCCGGAACTTTCGAAAGGATGAATTCCGCAAGTTCCACTTCGGCGTCGGTTCCCATTCCAAAACTGAGGCCCCGCGAAAGCTGTTCCCGCAAGGCTTCGATGACTTCCGGCGGATTGTGCCCAAGAATCATCGGCCCCCAGGATCCGACAAAATCGACCAGTTCGCGACCGTCGTCCGCATACAGGTGCGGGCCTTTCGCCCGCTTCACAAAAACAGGTTCGCCGCCCACGCCCTGAAAAGCGCGCACCGGGGAATCCACGCCGCCGGGAAGCACCTTTTGCGCCCGCAGCCACCAGGAATTTTCAGCCGTCATTGAAGCCTCACTTTTTTCCAACCTTCCGCCCCGAACCGCAAGTCCCGCTCGACAAATTCCCAAATGACGAGCTTTTTGTTTTTAAGAACGCCGGAACGCCGCGAAAGTTTTTCACGCACAAGCGTACTCGCCCCGCCGTCCGAAACAATCGCGCAGACGGGGACCTGCAAATGTTTGGCGAACTGGGAAATCCAACCCGCGGACATCGGAGCGTCCGTCTCGTAAATTCTCGAGAAGCTGTCGCCCAAAATCAAAATTTGGGAATTTCGAAAATCGCTGCGGAAAGGCGCGCCCTTGTCGTCCTTGACGACATAGGCTTCCACGGTCTCGGAAGGAAACTCGTCCGAAAGTTCGGCCATCGTCGCGACATCTCCCGTCCGCTCGACCGTTACGAGCGAATCCGTCCAAAACTTCTTTTTGGAAGACCTGTAAAAAGGATAGGACTTGACGGCGTTTGCAATGGCGCGAGCCGCGACGCCCGCTCCGCGGGGCGTCCAATGCGTATCGGTATTCAAATAAAGAAAATCGTTCGGAGCGTCCCGGAACTTTTCCTTGCGAAGCACCGGATAAAGATTCACCGTTCTCACGCCGTGCGCATTCAGGGAATCCAAAAAGGCAAGGCCTGGCGAAATTCCCTCGCCCGAAGTTCCATACATCGACGGGTTCAGAAATTCCGGATAGACGGAAGGTTTTCCGGGAACGACCACGACCAGAAGGTCCACTCCGCGTTTTGAAAGTTCTTCCCGAAAATCGAGAACGGCCTCGATCGGATTTTCAAGGCTGTCCGTTTTCCACGGATGCGGCCTCACCAAAAATTCCACGTCCTGCCTGTAAAAGAGAAATCCCGAATCCGCGCGAACCGCCTTTTCGCCCGGATCCCGGAGCACGTTCCAGGCAAAGGACTGGTAAACGGGCCGAGTAAGCTTTACAAAGGCGTTTTCCTTTTCGATGCGGCTTTCGTAGGCCCGCAAATACTTTCCGGACAAAAAACCGTAATCCAAAATCGAGCGCGCAATCCGCCACAAGGACCCCCCGGAATATTCCTCCCGAATTTTTTTGGCCACGGACAGGGCGTTTTCGACAAGCGCGGAGTCCTCTTCGGCCGCGGTCCAAAGGTCCTGAAATTCCGAAATCCGTACCACCGCGGAATCCGTCGAATCCATCGAAATGTACGAATTGACCTCGACCAGGTTCTTCTTCATGTTCGACGCGACATTTTCGACGTCGATGCCGCTTTCCGGCTTTTCGAAAATTCCGCGAACGAGCGAATCCGCTTCGCGCGCAAGAGTTTTTTCCCGCAAGACGGGCGACACGGCATCCCGGAAAACGTCCAGCGGAGCGAACCTCTCTCCCGCATAAAAGGAATGCACCAAATCCCATGCCGCGGGCACAAGCAGCATGGCAAAAAAAATCACCGTGAACAGTACATAGC
>CAVBPX010000026.1:0-34448 GCA_963597395.1 Eggerthellaceae bacterium
GATTTCTAAGTTCCAAGTTCTCTCAACTAAGCTCTGAACTGCGGGATGGATTCTATCGAGGCTTTGCCTATCCAGAATGACGTCGGACTGGGACCGTCTCGTTTTTCCGTCATCCTGGAGCGTTGCACGGCGGAGCGACCTGTCTGCCGACAGACAGGTAGGATCCAAAAACAGCACGCTTTGCAAAAAAAAAGAAAAGGCCCGCCGGAAGCGGACCTTTTGCAGTCTTGGGACTCGTCGAATTACTTCTTGGCGGCCTTGGACTTCTTGGCGGTAGCCTTGAGTTCGGAACCGACCTTGAACGAGACAACCTTCGTTGCCTTGATCTTGATTTCGGCGCCGGTAGCCGGGTTGCGGCCCTTGCGAGCTGCGCGTTCCTTGACGCTGAACGTGCCGAAGCCGATGAGCTGGACGGGACCGCCCTTCTTGATGCCTTCGGTGATGCCGTCGAGAACGGCGTTCACGGCTGCGGTGGCTGCGACTTTCGTTTCAATGCCCGCGGCTTTCTGAACGAATTCGATGAGTTCTTGCTTGTTCATGGATTGATTCTCCTAAATGAATTTTGGATTCAATGCTATTATTATACCTTTTTTTCGGCATAAAACAAGAGTTTTTTGTAAAAAAATTTGTACGAGGCCTTATTTTGTGGGCATTCTCACGATTTCGATTCCTTGGAAGCCTTGTTTCGCCGCGGAAAGATGCGATGTTCCACGTATTCCTGGAAGATGGCGATGACAATGCAGGTGAAAGGAATTGCGCATACGAGCCCGATAAATCCGAGGAGTTTTCCCCAGACGGAAATCGAAAGGAGAATCAGCACGGGCGGAAGATTCATCTCGGTGCCGACTATCTTCGGGATGATGAACATGTCCTCGATAATTTGTATGGCGAGGTAAATCCCCGCGATAATCAGGATGACTTCCCAAAACGGAAGGCCCGTGTCGAAGGAGTAGATGATGCCCAGGAAAAACGCGATGGGCATGCTCGCCACCTGCAAATAGGGCACCATGTTCAGGACTCCAATAAAGAGCCCGAAGACAATCCCCATGGGAAACCCGATGACGCCGAACGCTATTGCGTAGAGAATCCCTACCAGAAGGGCAACGAGGCTTTGCGAGCGGAAATAGGCCTTCATCAAAAGGTTCGTTTTGCGGAGAAGATCGGGCTTGTCGTGCGGATCGAGGGGAATCAGCGTGCGAAGCCGGCGTGAAATCTTTGGCATGTCAAGCATGAGGAACGTCGTGTACATGGCGATAAAGACGATGCTTACGATGGTGAAGACGACGGATGCCGTCCCGGAAAGAACTCCCATCGCGCCGGGGAGAAGCTTTGCCAACATGGACTGGACCGTTTCCCAAAAACTGATGTCCTGCAGGGATTCGAGGAACTGCGCTCCGGCGGTAAAGTTGTGAAGTTCGCCGCGCCAGTCCGACGGAATCATGTCGAGAAACTTTTGGATCCAGACGCTGTCGGCGAGAAAGTCCTTGACGAGGGCTCCGAACCGGCTGCATTCCGAGCTGATTTGCGGCACAAAGAGAAGGCATGCGAGGGTAATCGCCGCGGCCATCAGAATAAGCGTGACGACCGTTGCCGCGACTCGCGGCGCGCTCTTTTGAAGCTTCCGGAATTTCAGTTTGCGGAACAGGAGGCGGAACCGCTCCTCGATGGAATCGACGATCGGGTTTACGACGTAGGCGATGAGGAACGCTCCGACAAAGGGCGTGAGGACCCCGCGCAGATAATAAAGCAAAAGGACCGCGCACACGCAAAGGAGTACGATCGAGACGTATTTCAGTACAAGTTTTACGTTCGAGGCGGATTCGCTCGGGGATTTTGTTTGCGTTTCGTTTTCCATGCTTTGCCACACACCCATAGATAGAGGACCGTTGTCAAAATCAATATAAATAGACAAGTCCGAATAAGTACGCGGTTCTCGCCGAAAATTTCCAGTTTTCGGATGTCGAGTTCCGTCGGAAGCCCGAGCAGCGTGCCGCGGCCCGTTTCAACGGCCACGCGGAAGACGTCGCCGAGGAAGAGGTTCTCGTCCTGTTCCAGACCGTGGATGTCAAACCAGATGGCGGAGGGCCTTAGGCCCGAAAGGCTCACCCGATGCTCCGAATAGGAACGTGTGGCGGGAATGTCGAGACGGAGCGGGCGAAGGCTCAGAACGTCGCCGGGTCTCGTCGCCAAAGGATCTTTTGTGTAAAAGACCAGGACCACGTCGGAAGTCGCCCGAAACTCAACGACCGCGGAATCCATGTCCGAAAAATCCAGACCTTCCTCGGAAAAACTTTCGAACCCGTCGAGCAGTGAAAATTCGACGCCCGCGTGGGGGTGGTAAAGCCCGGAGTGCAGAACGGCTTCAAATGATACGGCGCTGTCTGTCTCGGAAACTTTTGCCGTCGAAAATCCGCCTTCCCGAGCGTCCGTGTAGGCTCTTGGAAGCTTTCCCGGCCAAAGCGAAAAGGTCTTTGTGTGAAATAAAAAGCAGACCGCCGCAAGAACCGCGACAAACGCCGCATAAAGCACCGTGATCAGCCGAAACAAACGCTTCATTTCTTTTTGCGGATAAATCCGAGCGCGACAATGACGACGATGACGCTTATCGCAAGAAAGACGGCGAGTTCAATCGTCCCGGTGCCCTTGGCCCGGATGGACGTGAATAAAAATTTCATCGGGATTCCGCGCTTGACGTTCCAGCCCGGCGTAATTTCAAACCGCGCCACGTGTTCCTTGTGGCGCTGTACAAGTTCCCGGTCCGCGCCCGTTTGCGCAAACCAGAAGTCGGGAACGTAAAAGTCCTCGAATGCGATGGAAACGCGGTTTTCGCCTTTTTGAAGCGGGACTTCCTTTATCATTTGACGGAACGTGTGGAGGGAATCCTTGTTGGTGACGTCCGGGTCAAAAGTCCACACCTTGACGATGATTTCGCTTTCCGTCTCCGACCGGACGTCCATTTGCACGGAATCGACCAGGCTCCAGTTTTCGTAAAACCATTTCTTTTCGGTCGAGTCCCCGGTAAAGGTCCAGATGACGCCGCACCACGCGCTTTTGGAAGTGTCCGCGCCGAGTGTACAGCTGAATTCCAGGCCGGAATCCGTCACGTTCATCGAGGAACGCGAAGATCCGCCGTCCGTAAGATCGTCATAGACGAGGACGCTCTCGTTTTTTTGCAGCGGAAAGATATCGACGGTAAAACTCCGCTTGGGCATGAACACGTAAGCGAAAAAGATGACGATAATCGCGACGCTCAGGACTCCGATGCGCTTCGACATTCAAATCTCCGAATGCTTTTCGAGGATGTCCTTGAACTTTAGATTGTATTGGATGGATTCGAACGAATCGTCGCCCTCGTCGCCGGATCCGAAAATCTTGTCGACGATTTTGGAAAGGAATACGATAAAGGCAAAATGATGCCTGGTTTCGGAGGCGACAAAGGACTTGTCGGAGGGGGCGCTTGTGCGCCGGAGAATGGCCGCCATTGTTTTGGCCGGAAGCTGGAACATGCCGCAGCACGTGGCGACGTGTCCGGGGAGCCCGTAGTCGGGAAGCTTTCCTTCGACGAGCTTTTCGCCGTGGTCGATGCAACAGGTGGTTTCGTCCGCATCGACCCAGTCCGCCTTGCGCTCTTCAAGGACTTTTAGCCACATCGCACGGGTCTTGTCGAAGACTTCGCGGCGGAAGGCCATCGTTTTGTCGCTCGGGAAGAATGTGGCGAGGCAGTTCGGGCAAATGCGCAAGTCCAGGCGGGTGAGTTCCACCCGTTTCGTTTCCGATTTGCAAAAGGGGCATGTGCTATTCATCGTCTGTAGAAAATAGTAAATTTTGGGATATGGCTAAGGTAATCTCTGTTACATTGGATTCGTTTCAGACCGAGGTGATGCAGGAAGCGGAATCGCGCCCGGTCGTTCTCACGTTCGCTTCGTCCCGGATGCCGGAATGCGCCTCGTACAACGCCCTGCTCGAAAAGCTCTCGTCGGAGCTCGACTTTACACTGGGCGAGGTCGATTTGGACGTTCCCGACAATATGGCGTTTGTGCAGACGTTCCGCATCCAGTCGCTCCCCTTTGTCGTCGTTCTGTCCAAGGGCGAACTCGCCGATGCAATCCAGGGGGCGCTTCCGGAAGAGGATCTCAAAAAGAGGCTGTCCCCGTTTTTTGAGTCGGACGAGGAACGCGCGCTCCGCGCCGTCGAAGAGGCTGTTCTTGCCGGGGACTTCGAAAACGCGAAAACGGCGATTCTCCCGATGCTCGAAAAAAAATCCGACGACCATCTGACCGTGCTGCTCGCCAAGTGCGAACTCGGGCTCGGCAATTCGGAAAATGCGAAAACGCTCCTCGGCAAAATCTCCGAAAACAGTGCGGAACATGCGACGGCAAAGTCCCTCCTCGAACTGATGGACCTTCTTGTGGAAGCGGCGCGGACGGACTCCGTGGAAGGGGACGATCTCGCCTTCAGAACCGCCTGCCGGGACGCTTCGAAAAAGGACTACCGCGCAGCTCTCGAAGAATTTTTTGAACTGGCGATGAAAAATCCCGGTTTTCGGGACGGGGCGGCCAAAAAGGCGATGCTCATCCTGTTCGGGGCACTGGGCCCGAAGGATCCGCTCACCTGGGAGTACCGCGCAAAACTGAATACGATGCTCTTTATTTAAGGCTTTCGAGGATTCATGCGAACAAAACTTTTTGGACTGCTCCTTTTGCTTTCGGCGGCGGCCTTTGCCGTGGATTTTCCGATTCACCGGGAAGTTCTCGACAACGGTCTCACCGTGCTGCTTTACCCGAATCACCAGGCTCCGACCGTGAGCTGCCGGCTCTTTTATGTGACGGGTTCCGTAAACGAGGTTCCCGGAATGTCCGGGCTTGCGCACCTGCTGGAACACGAACTTTTCAAGGGGACGAAAACGGTCGGTGTGACGGACTTTGCCGCGGATTCCGCCCTGATGGCCAAGGAGGATTCCGTGATGGCGCTTGCGCACGCCGCCTTGCAAAAAAAGGATTCGGCAAGCGCGAAAAAGTTCCGCGCCGAATACGATTCCCTCGTCGAGGAACAGCGAAAGTTCATGGTGAAGGAAGAGCTGTGGAGCGCCTACCAGCAGGCGGGTGGAACGGGCCTCAATGCGTTTACGACGGACCTGATGACCGCCTACATTGTGACGCTCCCGAAAAATCGCATCGAGCTGTTTCTTTACCTCGAAGCGGACCGGATGCAGAATGCGGTTCTCCGCGAGTTTTATTCCGAGCGGGACGTCGTGCGCGAAGAACGGCGGATGCGCTATGACGACCGTCCGACAGGAAGATATTTCGAAACTCTCAACGGCCTGGAATTCGAAGCGTTCCCTTATCGGATTCCGACCATCGGATGGCCCTCGGACATTATGAACCTCACCCGCGAGAAAGCCGCGGAACACTATGAAAAATATTACAAGCCGCGGAATGCGATTCTTGTGCTTGCGGGGGACCTTGATACGGCGGCGACGATGAAGCTCGTCAAAAAATATTTTGCGGAAATTCCTCCCGGCGAAGCCTTTAACCCCATTACAGTCCGCGACCCGGAACAGGTCGGTGAAAAGCGCTTCACGGTTTATAGGCCCGATGCCTCCAACCGAATCGACATCGCTTTTAAAACTCCCGAGATAGGGGACAGTTCTCTCTATGCGCTCGACGTGATTGAAGGCGTTCTGAACGGCCGCTCCGGAAGGCTTTACCGGAAACTCGTCGAAGAAAAGAAGCTCGCCGTTTCCGTCAGGTCGGGGAACAGCGTGAACAAATACGTTTCGGAATTCGTCATCCAGGTAACGCTCGCGCCGGATGCAAACCCGGATTCGGTCGAAGCTCTCGTCTGGCAGGAACTGGAGAACCTCAAAAAAACGCCCGTTTCCGAAAGGGAACTTCAAAAGGTGAAGAACCGCTCGGCGATGGCGCTTGTCGAAAGTTTTCTCGATATGGAAAACGTGGCGACGCAGCTCGCCTGGTACGAAATGTTCGGCGATTATAAAATTTTGCTCGAATGGCCCGAAAGGCTCAAGACGGTAACGCCCGAACAGGTACAGTCCGTTGCGAAAAAAACGTTTTTGCATAAAAACGCGACGGTCGGTCGATTGCTCAAGGGGGAGGAACGCTAATGAAGAAAAAACTGTTTGCTCTTTGCCTCGGAACTCTTGCGCTCATCGCCTGTGCGGGAAATGTCCAAAAGGAAAATGCCAAGGCCCCGGCGGCAAGTCCGTCTTCCTCTTCGACTCTTGCGGAATCTCCCGCCGCGGACGTGAAAAAGTCGGATATTCCCGCGACCTACAAGGATATTGTCTTTCCTGAATTTCGGTATGTGGCGCCGTTCCCCGCGGACTACCGCGTCAAGGTTTCGGACAGCATCACGGGATACGTTCAGTCCGACAGGACGCTTCCGCTGATACACTTCAACATCTTTTTCCGGGATGCTTTCGTGGCGGACAGTCTTAAAAACGAGGCTGCCTACGATCTGCTTTCCTCAATGTTTCGGCGCGGAGGTTCCGAAAAGCTCGCTCCGCAGGCCCTGGACGATTCGCTCGAATTCATCGCGGCGTCTCTTGCCGGCGGGGTCGGAACCTTTCAGGACGTTATCAGCGTCGAATGTATGTCGAAGGATTTTCCGCAGCTGCTTTCGCTTGTCAAGGAGGTTTTCCTTTCGCCCGCATTTGACGCAAATGCTCTGGAAATCCAAAAGACAGGCGCGGCAAACGCCTACGAGCACCGCTTTGACAATCCGTCCGGGATTCTCGCCGCGCTCGACGGATACGCAAACTACATGCCGAATCCGCGGCTCTGGGATGCAACCGCCGACGAATACCGAAAGGTTTCCCGCGAGGACCTTCTGAAAATTTCGAAGTCGCGCTTCCGCTCGGGCCGCATCGTCTTTGCTGTGGCCGGGGACTTTGACCGCGACTCGATGGCGACGGCCCTTGGCGAATATTTCAAGGACTGGCCCGTCGATACGTCGCATGTGTCGAAAATTTCGCCCGTGCTGCTCCGGAAAACGCCCGGAATCTACCTGGTGGATAAAGACATTTCCCAGGCAAACATTTCGATGAGCGCGCCTTTTGTAAAGCGTCCGCATCCGGACTATTATCCGACCGCGGTAGCGAGCTTTATTCTCGGCGGCGGCTCCTTCTCGTCGCGCCTGATGGCCCGCGTACGTTCGGACAACGGCCTTGCCTACAGCATTTACAGCACGGTCGATAACGACTACCGCGATACGGGACTTGTGACGATTGCGTTGCAGACAAAGGTTGAAAGCGTGGAACTTGCACTCGGGCTCATCCGCGAGGAAATTCAAAAGCTCGCCAAGGACGGCCCCTCCGAAGAGGAACTGGCAAACGCCAAGAAGACGCTTGTTGAAAGCCTCCCGAGCCTTTTCGACTCCCCGGCGAGCACGACGATTCTCTTTGCGAAAGGGGAACTTCTCGGCAAAAAGGATTCGCATTACATCGATTACGTCGATGAAATCAACCGGGTGACCGCGGAACAGGTCAAACAGATGATTTCCAAATATTTTGACCCGCAAAAAATGACAGTTTCCATTGTGGGCCCAAAGAGCAAACTGGAATCCCTAGGAAGCATAACGGTCGTTCCGCTCGACAGCCTCGACTTCAGAAAGTGAGTTTTGCTTGAAAACCGCGCTGATTTTTCTGCTTGCGATTTGGACCGTGTCCTTTGCCGCCGAGAGCCGTGAAGAGTTTCGGCACGGATCCTGTGCGGCCTCGAAAGCGTGCCTCGGGGTCATTCTCCCGGGATGTTCCGAAGAGGATCTTTCGCCCGTCGAGGACATTGACTACGATGCGGAATTCTGTGCGCCGTTCACCGACCTGAGAAACCGCGGAATCGATTTGCGGAGTCCCGTCACGTTCGAAATTTTTGGACATCTCGGAAAGCGTTACCGAGTCTCCTACGAGGCGTCCGGAAGCCTTCCCGTTACGGGCGACATGATGAGTTACCTCTTTGACCATTTTCCGTTTACGACCGTCCTCGTGAACCTTTTTCAGGGAACGCAATACACGATACACTACAACTCCACAAACCAGAGGCTTTTTAGCGGCAACAACGGCGGACATCTTTTCGGGGACTTTTACTGGGTCCTTCAGGACAGCGCCGGCGTCGGAAAAGGCTTTCACAACGTCTTTTACGGAAGCGGGCGTTGCAAAATTCTGAAGTGGAACCTGCACGGGATTGCGGTCGCCGTTCTCGACATGGTTCCCGACGGCGAAAAGACGCATTACCGTTTTCGCGCCATCGTGTTTCCGGCGAACGCCTTTCTCAATTCCATCATGAAAATGGGATTTTTCCGCGACGTCGTCAATTCCAAAATTTCCGAAATCATCCGGAACATTTCGGAGTCCTCGGAATCCTATGTGGCAGGGAACCACGCGCCGGTCGATACAGCTTCGATCCTCAAGCGTGGCCAGTATGCGAAGGAACTTTCGGAGTTTCGGAAGGTTGCCGCGGGAGATCTCAAATGGACGGTCGGCGATGCGGTCGAAAAGCGCCGCCAGGACCTGCAAAAACGAAAACCCGTCTTTGTGACGGAAACCCCGATGATTTTTAAGCAGCCGAAAACATTCGGCAAGTAAAGGACCTATGGAAAATTACACGTATTCTTCCCCGGAAATGCAAGCAAAAATCGAGGCTCTCCTTCCGCGAATTACCGAGCATCGCCGCGACCTTCTTTTTAAGGTGGTCCAAAACCGCACGCGGCACTTTTGCATGGTTCTCGAAGATCTTTTTGATCCGCACAACATTTCGGCGGTCATTCGCACGGCGGAAGTCTTTGGAATTGAGGATGTTCACGTCATCGAAGAAGTCAATCCGTACAAAATAAACCGTTCCATTTTAAAAGGCTCGATCAAATGGATGAACATCTATTTGCACAAAAAGCGCATGGCCTGCATGGAACATCTTCGCAAAAAAGGCTACCGGATTGCCGTCGCAAGCACCAACACGAACAATTCCGTCCTCGACCTGGATCTTTCGCGCCCAACGGCGTTTTACCTCGGAAGCGAATTTACGGGGAACCATCCCGACACGCTCGCCGCGGCGGACTGCGAGTTTAAACTGCCGCAATACGGCATCACCGAATCGATGAACGTTTCGGTCGCGGGCGGCGTTCTGATGTGTTATCTGGACCATTTTATGCAGCAAAAGGGCCGCGCAGCCTATGCCCTCCCCCCTGCGGAACGGGACGCGCTTTTGGTGGAATGGCTCGAAAGGCACATAAACGACGAAGGTGCGGCGAGTTCCGTTCGGCGAATCGGGGACGAATAAACTAAATTGTTTTTGCGATGAAGAAAAATACCGGATTATACCTCGCTGTCGGACTTGTCGTCCTCCTCGCCATCATCATTTTGATCTTTGGACTGTTCTTTTTGAACGACAAGGACCCGCGCGAAGTCTTTGACACCTATTATATGCGCTTTCCGCAGGTGAGCACCCTTACGCTGGATGACCCGGTGAAAATCAACGGAGTAAAGCTCGGAAAGGTCGAAAGCATCTACCTCGCCGGAAACCGCGTTCTGGTCGTCGTGCGCATTCGAAACGACGTAAAGATTCCGAAAGGGTCCGAGGTGCGCGTCCAGAACATCGGCATTATGGGCGAGCGTCAGATTGGCGTCATTCTGCACGATTCCGCGGAAAACTTCGCACCGGGCGACACTATCGACGGACAGTTCGACGCGGGCATCGCGGAGGCTCTTGGACTTGCGGGCGAAATCATCGACTCGACAAAGGTTCTCATTACGTCCGTTCACCAGGTGATGGATTCCACCATTTCGAATCCCGAATTCCGGAAACAGTTCCGGACGATGCTCGACAAGGCGGAGTCTCTCGAAGACAGGCTCTCCCGAATGCTCGCCGAAACGGATCCGCAAATTAGGACGAGCCTCGGCAACCTGAACCGCGCAACGGTCAAGGTGAACGCCTTGCTCGATACGGCTTCCGCTCCCATCGGGAAACTGCTTTCGTCGGCGGGAGGTCTCATGACCGATGCCGGAAACGTCGTCGGAAAGCTCGATTCCGTAACTGACCGCCTCTCCGCAATTACCGGAAAATTGCAGTCCAAGGACAATACGGCGGGAATCCTTCTGAACGATCGGGCTCTTCACGACGACCTGGTCCAGACGCTCCATTCGGCGGACAGTCTCTTTCAAATCATCCTCCAGGACGGCCTGGACGTGAACGTGGACCTTTTCTAATCAATTCGACGGAAACTTTTATGCACAGCAAAGAAATCGTGGTCACAAACAAGCTCGGCGTACACGCTCGGCCGGCGGGCATGATTGTGGACATCACGGGAAAATCCAAAAGCGACATTACACTCGAATACGAAGGAACGAAGGTCAACGCCAAGAGCATTCTCAACGTGATGATGCTCGCCATTACGCCCGGTTCGACGGTAAAGTTTACAGCAAGCGGCGAAGACGAGGAACTGGTTCTTGAACAGCTGGAACAACTTTTCCGCGACAACTTCCATGAAGAGCAAAACGACTGAGAAACAAAAGATTCGCACGGTTCTTGTCGGTGTAGCGGCTTCTCCCGGCTACGGTTACGGACCGGTTCACAAAATTGAAAGCCGAAAGTTTTCGCTGGATTCCTCCGCGCTTCCGGAAAGCGCTCTCAAGGCCGAAGAGGAACGCTTTGTCAAGGCGGTCGAAGCGGCTTCCCGGGAAATCGAGGAACTGAAAAAGGTGACGACCGAGCGCCTCGGCGAAAACGAGAGCCGCATTTTCGATTCGCACCTGATGATGCTCAAGGACGCGACGCTCCTCGAACCGATTGTTTCGAGCATCCGAAAAGGTGCACACAACGCCCGCTGGGCCGTTCACAGCACGCTCTCCGCCCTGATCACGCAATTCGAAAACTGCAAAAACGAAGTGATGCAGGAACGCTCGTCGGACCTCAAGGAGCTTTACAACAGGCTGCTTTCCGCTCTGGACGAATCGGCGCCCAAGCGCGTCGAAAAGAAGTCCACGGAACCTTCGATGATCGTTTCGCACGAGCTCACGCCCGGAATGCTCATGTCCATCGAAAAGGACAACGTTCTGGGCTTTGCAACGGACATCGGCGGCCGCACAAGCCACATTTCCATCCTTGCCCGCGCCATGCAGCTTCCGGCGGTCTCCGGTCTCCGGAACGTTTCCCTGATTATCGAGGACGGCGACAAGCTCCTCATCGACGGCACGGGCGGAATGGTCATCGTCAACCCGAACGAAGACGACCTGAACCGCTTCAAGGAAAAGCTCGCTGTCTATAACAAGCAGAAGCAGGAGCTTTTTACGATGCGGCAGCTCGAGCCGATGACGCTCGACGGCAAGTATATTACGCTCCAGGCAAACATCGAACTTCCGGTCGAGGCGGATTCCGTTTTGGACTTCGGGGCAACGGGCGTTGGACTTTACCGCTCCGAGTTCCTTTTCTTTCGCAAAGGGACGCCTACGTGCGACGAACAGGCCGAGGCCTATGCGCACATTTTAAAAAAGCTGAATCCCTACCCGGTCGTCATCCGCACGCTCGATGCCGGCGGCGACAAGCTCGTGTCGGACATTTCGGCAAGCGACGAGGCAAATCCGTTTATGGGATGGCGCTCGATTCGCGTGTGCCTTTCCCGCAAGGAACTTTTCAAGGACCAGCTGCGCGCGCTTCTTCTCGCAAGTCGCGAAGGACATTTGCGCATCATGTTCCCGATGATAAGCAGCCTCGACGAACTTCGCGAAGCCAAGAGGCTTTACCAGGAATGTCGTACGCAGCTTTTGAACGAGGGCTATACGCTTCCCGAGGTGAAGGTCGGCTGCATGATAGAGGTCCCGGCCGCTGTGATGATGGTGGACGCTCTCGCGAAGGAAGTGGACTTTTTCAGCATCGGAACAAACGACCTGATTCAGTTTACGCTGGCAGTGGATCGTACGAACGAACTGATTGCGAACCTTTTCGAACCTCACCATCCGGCGGTTCTCAATATGATCGATCGGACGGTGCGGGCCGCTCACCACGAAGGAATTCCGGTGTGCGTCTGCGGCGAAATGAGTTCCGATCCGCTATCGACCCTTGTGCTTGTCGGGCTCGGCGTCGATGAACTTTCCATGACGCCGTGGAGCATTATGGAATGCAAAAAGATCATTCGCTCCGTCAACTACGAGGACGTCAAGGCCACGGCGCGGGCCGTTCTGCGGATGGATACGGCGGCGAGTGTCAACCGTTATCTTCGCCAAAAGTATTTGCAGATGATTATCGACCTCGGCATTTCGAGCTTCATCATGACGCATGACGTCAAGAATCCGCTGGAGAAGGATGTTTAGGCTGGCGCTTCTCACCGGGCTTTTTCTCGGAGCCGTCCTGTGGGCCGGCGAAAACGCTTCCGACGTCGAACGCGTCCCCGGGTATGAATTTCAGAACAGGGTCATCCGGTTTGAGCGCAGCCAAAAAAATTGCGACACGCTCCCCGACGGAATGGAAAAGGAATTTTCGTGCGCGGCCGCAGCCTTTTACCGCGGAGATTTTTCGAAGTCCCTTGCCGCCTACGAAAAACTGATCGGGCGGGATTCCTCCATCGACAAGAGCATTCTTGCGCGCATCGCGCGGTCCGAGTTCGAAGAAAAGCAATACGCCCAGGCGAAAAAGACGCTCGACAAGGGGGACGCCCGGTTTGGGGATTCTCCCGAGTGGAAGGAATTTGCCGACCGGGTCCGTCTAGACCTGATGCTCGCGGATAAAAAGGTAAAGCCGAAGGCCAAGGCGGATTCCATCGAACAGTTCCTTAAAAATTACGGAGACGATTCGCGCGAACCGCAGCTTCGCTACAAGAAAGGCGTCTTGCTCGAACAGGCGAAAAACTTCAAGGCGGCAAAAAAGGCCTACCTCTATGTGATTGCGCATCCTTCGGAATACGGGGACGCCGCGTGGGAGGCTCTGCACCGCATTCGTGCGCTTTCTCCGTCCGAGACGCTCGACGAAAAGTTCACCTATGCAAATCGTTTGTGTACAAAAGGCTTTCACGCCGAATGTGTCGAACTGGTCGATTCCATCCTGGAACTGGACAGGAATGCCGCCGCTCCGAAGGACACGTCAAAAGTTCCCGAACTGAAAACGCATGAGGATTCCGTTGTCTGGACGCTCCCCGCAAGCACGTTCTCTCTCAAAAGCCGAATTTCCCTGTGGGAAAATCGCGCAGCCGCTTTCAAGGCTCTGAAGCTCGATACGCTCGCCATTCGCGATTACCGTTTTTTGATTGACAGCGTCGAGGCCCGCGCCGCGTGGCTCCAGTCGATCGTTCGGCTGTATCGCGCAAACGGAATGACGTCTGATGCCAATCGGATCGATTCGCTGTTTCAGGAAAAGTTCCGCTACACGCTTCAAAACGCAAACAACATCTGGGTTCGGGCCTTTGAATTCGAACAAAAAAAGATGTTTCCGGAAGCCATCGCAAGTTACGATTCGCTGAACAGTCCCAAGTTTAAACAGAGCAACAAGCAAAAGTGGGCACAGTTCCGCATTGCGCTCTGCTACTTCAAACAGAACATGCTGGATTCCGCCATCGTCCATTTTCAAAAGGCGAAGGGCGAGGACTTTTTGTGGAGTTCGAGCGGGGCCCGGATGTTCCTCGGCGACATTTACCTTTCGCAAGGAAAGTCGGAAGAGGCAAAGGAAGCCTACTTGGACTGCATCCGCGACTTTCCCGTCGGCTATTACGCGCACCGCTCACGGATTAAGCTCGTTCAAAACGGTCTTCTGGATTCCGCATCCGTCCCGTGGCTTGCGCCGCAGGACATGTCCGATTCCCTCACCATGCACTGGATTCGAACCGTCCAGGGAGGCCGCGCCGATACGTCCCATAGCGAGGCCCGCTATAAAAGGGTCAAACGGCTTCTCGAACTGGGCTTTGCCGAGGAGGCCTTTGATCTGTTCCATTTTGCCAAAAAGAAGAACAGGTCCCGCCTGGATTTTCTCTACAGCTACGCGGAACTTTTCCTTTCGTTTGACGAACTCATCCCGGGCTATGCGCTGGCCCGGACGTTCCAGAATACCATTCCGCGAAAGCACCTCGCCGATGCTCCCCGAAACGTGATGAAGGTTCTTTATCCGATGCCTTTCCGCGACCGCGTCTTTGCCTTTTCGGATTCCACGATAGACCCGTATTTTGTGTATAGCGTCATGCGGCAGGAGTCCACGTTCAACTATCTGATTACAAGCCCGGCCAACGCATGCGGACTTTTGCAAATCATTCCGCCCACGGCCAAAAAGCTCGCAAAGCTCGAAGGCATTTCGCCTTTTTCGCAAAACCTTCTCTACAATCCCTACATGAACATTCGCCTCGGAATCCGCTACCTGAAGGATCTTCTCGTCACCTACGAAAATGATCCGATGTATGTCCTTGCCAACTACAACGCGGGTCCCAAACCGGCAAAGCGCTGGCAATCCGAGGGCAAGGAACTTCCGTGGGATTTGCGCGCCGAGGAAATCAGCTACTGGGAAACCCGCGATTACGTAAAGCGCGTTCTCGGAAACTACTGGGTCTATACGGAAGTCTGGGATCGCTGAATGCTCTTCTTTGTCCTCACCCTTTCCGCGGCCGTCTGCTTTGCCTTTGGGAACGTCCTTTCCAAATCGGGCGTCGCGTCTTCCGGGAAAAAGGCGGACATCCGTCATCCGATACGTTTTGTCTCGGGCTTTCTTTCGTCGGGCCGCTGGTGGACGGGATTTTCCCTTTCGGCTCTCGGAAACATCGGAAACTATACGGCGATGGCGCTTTACAATTTGAGCCTCGTCAAGCCCATCTCCGCGCTGAATCCCGTTCTGACGGCCATTTTCGGCCGCATCTTTTTAAAGGAGCCTATCAACCGGCGGATTGTGTGCGCCATTGTCTGTGTGCTGTGCGGACTTTTGTTTGCGGCGTTCGAAATTGACGAGGCGGCCGGAACGCAAAACGTTTTTGCGCTGTGGATTTTTGTGGCGTGTGCGGCTGTTTTCGCGTTTGCTAGCTATGCGATTTTTCACCGGAACGAGGTGAGCGATTCGCTCGTGATGGGAATTTGCTACGGACTTTCCGACGTGCTCTACAAGAGCGTCGCGATTGATGCGACGGCCAAGGGCGTGGAACTTTCGTGGAACGAGTTTTTCTTTTGGGCGTCCGATGTGCGGCTTTATGCGTTTTTCGTCGTTTACGTCACCGCATTTGTCTTTACGCAGGTCGCCTTCTCGCGCGGGCGTGCCCTTTTTGTAATTCCGTTTAGCGCGGCCATCGGAGCGGTCGTTCCTATCCTCGCCGGAGCGGTCGTCTTTTCGGAGCCTTTCCCGCCGGCCAAAATCGCGAGTATCGCTCTCGTTGTCGCCGGGTCGAGCCTCTTTATCGCAAGCCCGCGGCAGGTGATTCAAAAAACATTCCAGAGGAAGTCCAATGCAAACAAATGAAGTTTGGTACAAGGCGACCGGCCATTGTAAAACATCCGAATACGACATTGCAACGCTCTATCTGATGGAAGCGGGCG
Source organism: Eggerthellaceae bacterium (assembly GCA_963597395.1). Classification (GTDB taxonomy): domain Bacteria; phylum Fibrobacterota; class Fibrobacteria; order Fibrobacterales; family Fibrobacteraceae; genus Hallerella. The sequence goes on from CAVBPX010000026.1 coordinate 15,506, forward strand.
TTGGCGCTCTGGAAGAACTCGAAAGCTCGAACGCCGACCGTACCGATTTTTGCTTTTACACCGAATCCGCGGAAAAACGCGACGCGATTGTTTCCCGCTTCCCCGAATATTCCTTTTTTGTCGAAGACGAAAAGGCAAAAGATTGGGATCGCTGGTGGAGGGACCGCGCAACGCCCGTCCACGTTTCAAAGCGCCTGTGGGTGCGTCCGCCCTGGGTAAACTTTACGCCCGCGGAAAGCGACGCCATTTTGCTTGAGCTCGAAGCGAAAAGCGCCTTCGGGACGGGAGACCATGCGACGACCGCTCTCATCTCCGGGATGATCGAACGGCAAGACCTAAAAGGAAAAACCTTTCTCGACATCGGAACGGGAACGGGCATTCTTTCGATGCTTGCGGACAAGCTCGGCGCAAGGCTTTCCATCGGAACGGAAATCGATATGCTCGCGCTTCCGTGCATTGCCGAAAACTTCGAAAAAAACAGGACGCAAAACGCCCACGCGGTGTTTGGATTTTTGAACGTGTTTAATGAAAACGCCCGGTTCGACGTCATCGTATGCAATATGATCCGGACGGAATTTTGGCCCATGCGAAGGGATGTCGAAAGGCTCCTCGCTTTGGACGGAACCTTTATTTTGACGGGGCAGCTCACCGCCGAAAAGAACTACGTCCTGGACTGGTTTGCGGAATGCAAGTTTGAAGTCCTTTCGGAAGAGACCCGCGACGAGTGGTGGTGCGTCGAAGCGAAAAGAAAGCAGGTTTAAAATGGAGACGCTTTTTACTCGGGCCGCTCGCGGAAAGACTTCTGAAAAGCCTGTCTGGATGATGCGACAGGCCGGACGATACCTGCCCGAATACAGGGAGCTTCGAAACCGCTTCCCGGACTTTCTTTCGTTTGTGCGGACTCCTGCGGCCGCGGCGGAGGCAACGCTTCAGCCCGTCAGACGCTTTGACCTGGACGCGGCAATTCTTTTTAGCGATATTCTCGTAACGCTTCCCTGCATGGGATTTGACCTGAAGTTTGTTTCGGGAAAAGGTCCCGTGATAGAAAATCCGGTCCGCTCGATTTCCGACGTAAAGAATTTGCACGACGTCGATTTTGAAAAAAGTCTGGACTATACGGCAAAGGCCATTCGACTTGTTCGTCAAAAGCTTTCCGCGTCCAAGTCCCTCCTCGGATTTGTCGGCGGCCCGCTCACGATAGCCTCCTACGCCATCGAAGGCGGAAGCTCCAAGGATTTGCACCGGACCAAGGCTCTTTTTTACAGCGATCCGCAGACCTATAAACTTTTTTTGGAACGCGTGGCGCATGTGACGGGCGAGTATCTCGCGTTCCAGGCAAACGCCGGCGCGGACGCTCTCGTTATCATGGATTCCTGGGCCGGGCATCTTTCAAAATCGGATTATGTTCAAATGGCTATGCCTTTTACGGAAATGGTCATTGCCGCGGTTCGAAAGCAGACGGACGCTCCCATCATTCATTACGCAAACGGCGCCGCGCATCTGGTGCAAACATTTGCCGGTTTAAATGTGAATGTCATCGGGGTGGATCATCGTTCGGAACTGAAAACGCTTTTTGCCGAATTTCCCCAAAAGGTTTTTCAGGGAAACCTCGACCCGGCGCTCCTTTTTGCCCCTCCCGAAGAAATCCGCTTGCGTACAAGGGAAATTCTCGAAGCGGCCAAAGACCGTTCGCACGTCATGAACCTCGGACACGGAGTCTTGCCGGAAACTCCGCTCGAAGGCGTCCGCGCCTTTATCGACGCGGTCCGCGGCGGTTAAAAGGTTCGCGCTAATTTTCCGATGTGTCGGAAGAATCCTCGCACGAGGCTTCCCAATCGTAAAGCTCCTTGCCGAAAGTTTTAAGCGAAGCGGGGATGTCCGAGCTCTCGTATGGGTAAACGCAAGAAAGCTGCAGATTGTTTACTTCGCACCCGTTGTTGTAATCGACAAGTTCCCCGTTTTCTTCGGCGCACCGATTTGTAAAATAGGCCGAATCTCGAACGCAATTCTTGCTCCAGTAGGAACCGGAAATAAGCCATCCAACATAGCTTTCGCTGGAATCGGAATTCCATAGAATCCGGTAGGTGACCGTTACGGAGCCTTTGGAGCATCCGAGAAGCCCCTGAACGCCGTTCTCTTCGTAATAGGCGAAAATATAGTCGTTGGAATCGTATAGCTCGGTCGCTTTCGTCGTAAAACGATAGGATGTTTTGGAAGACGAAGTCATGTTTGTCATATCGTCAATGGGGTCCTTGACATCCTGGGAACTTCCGGTTTGATTTGTCGTGTCAATCGGAATAATGTTGTATGAAACATTAGAGGACGAAGAGCCTTCCGTTGAAGACGAGAGATTGACCCCGGCGGTCTGTTGAGAGTCTTCGGGCGAGGCGCTTTCGCTTCCTGTCGAAGATGAGGAAGAGCAGGCGCAAAGGAAAAACGGCAATGAACTCAGGCGCTTTGACCGCCGGACTTTCCCCGACGGATTCGCCACAGAAACCGGTAGAGGACAAGCCGGAATTTTTGAAGCAGGGCTTTTCCGAAGTTTTTTTTGAAGCTTAGAAGCCATTTCGGATCAAAGTCGCTGTCCGGGGAACCGAACTTTTGGATGCATGCAATGTAGTCTGCCTGGAGCGCTTCCCGGGCGTTCCCGTCAAAAAAGAAGAACACTTCCGGCCGGGTCCAGCGGCCTTCCAAAAGCTTGCGTTTGACAAATCCGCATTTTCTTTCGATGAGTTCCGCGTACGAAAAAAGTACGGGCCTTTGGGTGTGAAAGAGCGCCGCGAGGGAAAGTCCCTTTTCGCGCAAAAAGACGCTGGTCCCCACTTCCAATCGCTTGACCGTATCGTAAAAGTTTTCGCCTTCGGGCTCGTCGAGAAGCCTTTGACAAAAAGGCGAAATGGCCTGTGCCTTGAAATACAGAAAAAACGATTGCAGATGAGGCGCAAACTCGTCGTTTTCCGTGAGCGATACGACATCCGCGGGGCTTTCTTCCGCCATGTTGAAGAATGCGAGAAAGCGGTTCTGGAAATAGACAACGGAATCGTTCACCAGTACGAGCCTTTCCCATTCCTCGCGGCGGAACTTTGCCGTATATTGGATGTAGCGCTTCCACATGCCAAAATCGTAACCGCGGTTTTCGGTAAAGAAAAGTTCGATGCGGTGCGAGTCCAAAAAGGCGTGCGCCGCGGGGTCGAGATCGCGTTCGTTGGTGAGGTAGGCTACGGAGTAGCCCGTTGAGCAGAGGCTTTCAAGGGCATATTTCACATACCCGGGCAGGGATTCTCCCGTCTGGTAGGAGGCGTAGAGAATCTTCCGCAGGGGCTTTTGAAATCCGGAAGCGTTCATCGGTGCTTCTTCGACTGGATACGTCCGGAATCGCGGCGGGAATTTCCGAAGCTTTCCGATTTTTTGCGCCCGAACGTTTTTCTTGCGCGGGGCTTTCTTTCGGGGCTTTCGTCAAAGTCGCCTTTGTGCGAACGGCTTTTGCCGTATTCGGCGCGGGGCGCTTTCCGCTTGCTTTCCGACCGGGATCTTCCGTAGGATTCGCGAACCTTGCGGCGTTCGCTTGGACGGAGGGACGAAAGTTCGCTTTCGTCGGGCTGCGTCACAAGCCCCAGATCCTCGGCCATTTCGTCGCGGGACTTTTGGGCGGCTTTGCTTAGGCGTCCATCGGAAATTTTTCCGAGGATGGCAAAGTCCGCTTCGCCGCGCACCGGATTTGCCCGGAGCAGCCGGACCCGAACCTTGTCGCCGCGGGCAAACGTCTTGCCGCTCCGCTTTCCGTAAACGATTCCCTTGTCCGGATTGAAAATGTAGTAGTCCGAACCGGCTATGTCGCGGAACCGTACAAGTCCCTCGGCCTGCGGGTCGCTCACGCCGACGTAGATGCCCCATTCCTGGATGCCCGTCACCTTGGCGTCAAATTCTTCGCCCAGATGCTTGCGGAGAAGCCACGTGGCGCAAACCTTGAGCGACATCCGCTCCGTCTTTTGATTCTTGACTTCGTTCGCGGAAATTTCCGAACAGACCGCGACAACGTCCCAGGCGCGCTTGGCGCTCGCTTCTTCCGGCGTCTTGCGCGCAAGTTCCCGGTGGCACCACAGGTCCGCATAGCGGCGGATAGGGCTTGTAAAGTGGGCGTAGTCCTGCCAGTTCAGGGCAAAGTGTCCAAAGCAGTGGCTGTCGTAGTGGGCCTTTTGCATGCTGCGCAAAATGCGCATAATGATTTCTTCGTCGCCATTTGCCCGGGCAATCAGATGCTGGTAAAGCTTGAATACTTCCGGGTTCAGGTTGGTATCGCCGCGGCGCGGTTTTCCCAGTTCGCGGAGCGAAATGGGGCTGTCCTTGAACAGGTCGGGCATCAGGTAGTAAAGTTCCATGATGTCCTTGGTGTCCGGGGCCTCGTGGATGCGGAAAACGCCCTGCAGATGCCGGCGTTCAAGCTCCTTGGCGCAGCACTGGTTCGCAATCAGCATGCATTCCTCGATCCAGTGGTCCGATTCGTTTTCCTGTCGCGGCACGATTTTTTCGGGTTCGCCGTTCTCGTCGAACACGCATCCGAATTCCGTGCTCCCGAGTTCGAGAATGCCCGTTTTGCGGCGGTTCGCGCGGAGAAGGTCCGCCACTTCCTGCAAGGCCTTGACGTGGCTGTCTCCCGCTTTGAGACGCTCGACCGCTTCGCCGTAGGTGAGGCCCGCCGTAATGTTCACAAGGCTCTTCTTGAATTCGAACGATTCGACGTTTCCTTTCGGGTCAAGTTCCATCAGGCAGCTGAACGCGAGGCGGTCAACGCCTTGGTGGAGGGAACACAGGTCGCTCGAAAGACGGTCGGGGAGCATCGGCACGGCCGTCCACGGCAAATACTGGGTAAAGCTCCGCGTAAGGGCTTCGTCGTCAAGCTCGGAACCTTCCGGTACGTAATGGCTCACGTCGGCAATGTGCACGCCCAGATGGAATCCGCCGTCCTCGCGCCTTTCGACGGAAATTGCGTCGTCGTGGTCCATCGCACCGACCGGGTCAATGCACAGAATGTACGTCTTCCGCAAATCGACCCGTCCGTCCTTCAGATCCTTTTCCGAGGGGGCCTTTTGCTTGTTTACAAATTCCATAATGGAATCGGAGAAAGACTCGGGCAGGGACGCGTCCTTGATAAACTGCTTTTTGACGCTTTCCCACGAAAGTTCGCCTTCCATTGCGGAGCGATCGACTTTGGCGAGCATGGAATGCTTTAGTTTCGGATGCGGATAAAGCGTAAAGGATATGGTTTCGCCTTCTTTCCCCGGAGCCTTGCTCCTGTGGGCCATCTCGTAAACCTTGCCCGTGTTCGTATCGGTGACCATCCACCAATCCTTTCCGTCCGGGCTCAGAACGCCGCGGTGCACGCGGCTCTCGTCATCGTCGAACGTTGCCTTGCGGCGGCTTGTGGCGGCCGGTCGGCGGTTGTCCTTTGCGTTTTCTTCGACGGGAATTTCTCCCTTGCCCGGCGTGTATTCCTTGTTGCTTGTGCGGGAAAGCGACCCTTCGCTCACCATCTCGGCGAGAAGCTGCTTAAAGGCGAGCTTGTTGTGCTTCGAAATGCCCATTGCACGGCGAAGCTGGCTTCCGACCATCGGCTCGTCCCGAACGACGGCGACGATTTGTTCTTTTGTGGGCAAACTTGACATGAAAAGACTCCTTATTACGTTTAGAAAATAGGTAAATCCCGCGTCAAAAGTCAAAAAAACGGGAAAAAAGCCGAATTTTCTTGCGCGTGGTTGTTACATTGTAGGCATGGATCTTTTGAATTTTCTAAAAGAAGTTCCCGTCGTCGGTATTTTGCGCGACATTCCCGAAGGCGCCGAAAGGCGCTGCGTCGAAACGTCCCTTGCGTGCGGGCTCAAGGCGATTGAAGTCACCATGAACACGCGGGCCGCGGCTTCCATCATTGCGGGCCTCAAAAAGGTGGCGGAGCCTTTCGGCATTCGGGTGGGGGCCGGAACCGTCCGGAACGTAAAAGATTTGGATGTAGCGCTCGAAGCGGGCGCCGAGTTTATCGTCTCGCCGAACACGGTCGAAGATGTGATTCGAAAGTGCGCATGCGAAAACGTTCCGAGCATACCCGGGGCGCTTTCTCCGACCGAGGTCCAGTTCGCTTACGACTGCGGCGCGACCTGTGTAAAGGTTTTCCCGGTAGGGAACGTCGGAGGGGCGTCCTACATCCGGGCCTTGCGCGGCCCGTTCCGCGACATTCCGCTGCTCGCTTGCGGCGGCGTCTCCGTGGATAACGTCCGGGATTATCTTTTGAGCGGAGCCGATCTCGTCGCATTTGGCGGGAGCATTTTCAAGCCTTCGCTGATGGATGCGGACGACTGGGAAACGATTCGCGAAAAACTTTCGAACTTTATAGAAAACGCAAAGTCGGCGCAGCGTCTAAAATCCCTTCCGATGCGCACAAATTAAAGTACAGCTGCAGCGATTTTTTTCGCTCTTCCGTAAACTCGTAGTCGAGCGAACCGTAATAGCCTTTGAGCTCTTCGGCGGAGAACGGAACATTGTAGCGGGCTTTCCAGGTTTTGATGGCCGCCGCGGAATCCTTTCGAAATCCCTGGATGGAATCCTTGACAAGGGAAAGAAACTTTTTTGTTTTGGGAAGCATTTCCGGGGTGACGGCCGACCGGTGGATGCTCCAAGCTCCAAAGACAAAGGGAAGGCCTTGCCACTTTCGCCAGAGAAGGGCCAGGTCGTAGCAAAACGGCCAGCGGTTTTGCTTGCGTTCAATAAGGGCTTCGTCCCCGATGAGAAGGGCCGCGTCGCAGTCGTTCCGGTCGTTTGAATATTCCGGGCGAATCTTTACGTATTGCGAACACAGAATCCGGAGCAGCGCAACCGAAGTTCCGCTTTGGCCCGTCATGTAGATTTTTTTTTCGGAAAGTTCTTCGATGGGATGTGCGGAAAAAAGTTCGACGGAATTCACTTCCAGTTTGCAGGAGGTGCAGATGTCCGGCGAAAGAATCAGGTCGTTCGGAGCCTTGGCGTAGGCGATGGAAGAGGCCGGAGCCAGTTGAACTTCGCCCGTCCAGAGCTTTTGATTGAGAACGCTCGGAACGCCGTCCGCAAAGGAAAGTTCGCGGCAAAGCGACTCGTCGCGCAAAAAAAGATGAAAAAACGGTGCACACACCAAAAAAGGGATTCTTCCGACTCGCAAGTCCATGAGAATAATTTAACTTTTTACGGTATGGCAAAATTTTACGTGAAAAGAACTCTCTTCGGTGAAGATCAAAAAAGCTTGATTTTCCGCGGATCCGTATTGGAAGGCGCTGTTTCGAAAGGCATGAACATTCGGATTCCCGTGACGGACAAGATTCATGTGGATGTCAAAATCGACGACGTCGTCGAACTCGAATCGCACGAAAGCCATGAAAAACGCACGGGGCTTGTCGCCAGGTTTCTCGACGAACCGGACGCTCTCGAAATTGTCGCGGACCTGAACGTCCAAAACGAGGAATTGGTCGTCGAGTAAAATTTTTTGGAGACGACGGCCTCCTCCAGATCGGTTCGTTTACACACAAACGAACCTTTTTCGTACCAAAAATTGAGGTGGCCACGGCTTAAATGTTCAGGAGAATTCCGCAGCGGAAGTACACAAAGTCTCCGGCCTTTTTAAGATTTTCGTAGCCGACGAGGGCAAGGAGAGAGGAATTTCGCCCGAGCTTTAAATCGATGCCGCCGCCCGCGCGCCAAATCATTTGCGCATCGTCGCCAAAGGCAAATCCCAGGTCAAAGGTCCCGACGGGCATAAAGAGGCTTCCGAACGGAAGATACACGTAGGCGCTTCCGACAAGCGGAAAAAGCGAAATGTCGCCCAGACGCTCGTAGCCGAAGCCCGCGCCGAGAAAGACCATTTGGTCAACGGGATACCACCAGTGCCCGGAAACGTTAAAGTTGAAGCTCGACATTTCCTCGGTCGCGTTGAGCGTTCCCGCCGAAATGTCCGCCGTCAGGGCTTTGGCGTTTGCCGGGAAAAGGGCCGAAATGCCGAGCCCGGCTGCTAGAAGCAAAGCCGTTTTCCCTGCGGACGGGGACGTCTCGTTTTCGTCGCCGCGCGCTTCGCGCTTCCATCCGCCGCTCTTTTCCTTTTTGAGCGAAAGCAGGCTGCCCTTGAAAATCGCAAAGTTCATCAGAAGGAAATAGTAGGCGCTGCCCGAAATCCGCGTGAGCGAAATGAGGAGAAAAAGCAGCATAATGCCGAACGAGACAAAGTAAACCGGGTTCATTTCCTTGAGGAGAATGGCGTTCAAAACAAAAAGTCCGAGCATCAGGTAGGGCGAAAGCCAGCGGAGAAGCTTGTGCGAAAAGAAAAGGTAGGCGAGAAGCGGCCGCAGCGGGTTCAAAAGCGGCAGATACGAAAAGAGGTAGTTGTAGTTTGCGCGGCCGATGCGAACCTTTCGACGGTATTCCCCGATGCCTTCCTTTGATGTCTGTTCCGCACCGATGGCGCTTGTGTCGAACGTGCAGAAGTAGCCCTTTTGAAGCACTTTTGCCGCGATAAAGAAGTCGTCCATGACGCTCTTTTTGGTGGGGAGTTTTGTGTAGAGCGAATTGCGGATGGCGTAGAGCGCGCCGTTTCCGCCGATGAGCCTGTCGATGATGCCTTCGAACTTCTTGATTTCGGATTCCAGGTCCCAGTAGCTGCGCTCGCCGGAGCCTAGCGGGCTTCCGCTCTTGTCGGTCAAAATCAGGTGCCCGCATACGCAGCCGATTTTCGGGTCGGTAAACGGGGCGACGAGCTTTCGGATGACGTTCGGAAAGAGCATTGTGTTGGCGTCGCAAAAGACAAGGATTTCTCCCGTCGCTTCCGACTGCAGTCGGTTGAGCATGGCAGCCTTCCCGGCGTTTTTTTCGGCGCGAACAAGGCGGATTCCGCTAGCCGCATAACGCTCCACTATCTCGGCGGTTTTGTCCGCGGAGCCGTCGTCACCGATTAAAATTTCGAGCAGCTCCTTGGGGTAGTCAAGCTCCAGAAAGTTCTGAAGTTTCTTTTCGATGACCGCTTCCTCGTTGTAGGCCGAGACCAGGACGGAGACCTTTGGAAGCGCAAAATCCTTTTGGACCTTGCGGTTCTTGCGAATAAAAAGCTCGCTCAAAAAGGGGAGCGTCACCGGAAAAAGGATGTAGCAGTGCAAAAGCAAAAAGGCGAGAATCCAGAAGGAAATTTCGATCGGTGAAAAATTCATTGGCGTTTCCATTCCTCTTCCTTGGAAAGAAATTGCATCAGGAGCATTCGCATCTGGTCCTTGTCGAGAGCCTGCGAGTAGGTCAAAATGGAAAGTCCTTTCGGTGCGATGAGAACGTAGGAGGGGACGGCCGCAAGGTTCCAGACGTCAAAGAAGCACCGGTCCGCGGGGAGGCGCTTTTGATCGCATTCGATGGTGTCCTTGGACGCCTGGTCGAGTTTCACCGGGTGAAACCGCGTATTGAGAAGCGTTGAGACCGTTCCGTCGCGGTAGGTCGTCTTGTCCATTTCTCGGCAGGGAAGGCACCAGTCCGCGACAATATCCACAAAGAGCATCTTTCCGTCCGACTTCGCCGCATCGAGGGCCGCGGAGTAGTCTTCCCACCGGACGTGTGCGGTATCGCTTGTGGCAAAAACCGTGGAAACCGCCGCGCAAAGGGCAAGTGCCGTCCGCAAAAAAATTCTCATGGCTTCCCCTTTAAGTTTTTGGGAGCGGGCGGCTTGAGAGGCTTCGGAATGGCGTTTGCCGCCACGGCGACCGAGTCGATGTAGGCGACGACGGAATCCTGAAAAGCGTTCCACAGGTCCGGGGAATTTTGGATGACGTCCGCAATGGAATCGAACTTCCTTGCCGTATAGCCGTATTTTTCGAGCGTGAGTATTCGAACAATCCGTCCATCGGGCGAGGTTTCCCCGAATTCGCGTTCCGCGATTCTCAAATCTCCGTACAGATGCACAAAGTTGGAAGGAACCGTCCCCGAATTTTCGGAACAGGCGAGGACCGCAAGGGACGCCGCGGCGAGGGCCGTTTTAATCCTTAAAAAGCCCATCGACGTATTCCGCCTTGTTGAAAGGCACCAGCTGGTCGATGCGTTCTCCCATTCCCACCCAGAGGATGGGAACCTTGAGCGAACTTGCGATGGAAAGAACGGATCCGCCGTGAGCGGTGCCGTCGAGCTTTGTCACGACAAGTCCCGTCAGCGGGAAGCTTTGGTTAAAAATCTTTGCCTGGTTGATGGCGTTCTGCCCGGTGTTTCCGTCGAGGACGAGCATCATATCGTGCGGGTAGGAAGGATCCTGCTTTTTCAGCACGCGGACGATTTTGGCGAGCTCTTCCATCAGGTAGTCCTTGTTCTGGAGGCGGCCGGCCGTGTCGATAAACACGATGTCGCAACCGCGGGCCTTTGCCGCCGCACAGGCGTCAAAGGCGACGGCCGCCGGGTCGGAACCTTCGGCGTGGTGCACAAATTCCGCCCCTGCACGTTTGGCCCAGACTTCGAGCTGCTCGATGGCCGCGGCCCGGAACGTATCCGCTGCGGCTATCATCACCTTGTGGCCCTCGTCCGCAAACTTCTTGGCGAGTTTCCCGATGGTCGTCGTCTTTCCGGCGCCGTTAACGCCGATGACTAGTACAACGTGCGGGTTTCCCTTGAACTCGAACGGTGGCGGATCGACGAGAAAACGTTCCGCTTCGGCGCGCAAAATGTCGAGAACTTCCGATTCCGAAAGGGACTTTCCGAGAGCCTCCTCGCGGAGTGCATCCGTAAGCATAAACGCGGCGGAAGTCCCAACGTCCGCCTTGATGAGACGCTCTTCCAAGTCTTCGAGCATCTCGTCCGTCACCTTGCCCTTGCCCGCAATTCCCTTGATTTCGCCGAGAATTGCGTTGCGGGTCTTGGCAAGCCCGCTCTTGATGGCCGAAAAGAATCCCATTAGAGAGCGCTCTTTACGAAATCGACAAGACCGTAGGCCTTGGCTTCTTCCGCTGACATAAAGTTGTCGCGTTCCGTGTCGCGATCGACTTCCTCGACGGACTTCCCGGTCGTTTTGGCGATGATGCCCGTTGTGATGGAACGGATGCGGAGCATCTCCTCGGCCTGAATCTTGATGTCGCTTGCCGGGCCTTCCATTTGACCCTGGATGAGCGGCTGGTGAATCATGATGCGCGCCGACGGCCACGCGTAGCGCTTGCCCTTTGCTCCGGCAGTGAGAAGCACAGCTCCCATCGAAGCGGCCTGTCCGCAGCACACGGTCACGACGTCGCTCTTGATGGCGTTCATGCAGTCGTAAATCGCGAGTCCGCTCGAAATGACGCCGCCCGGGCTGTTGATGAAAAACGTAATGTCGTCGTGGGAAAGCGAATCGAGATAGAGCAGCTGCTTTACAATTTTTGCGGCGCTTTCGTCATCGACCTGGTTCCACAGAAAAATCTTTCGATTGTTCGAAAAGTATTCCTCGGCCTTCTTCATAAAGTCCGGGGTCTGTTCCTTTTCCTTTTCTTCGGCTTTCATTGCGGCGTTCATTCAAAACTCCATAAATTGAATTGCAACGTGGGACAATTTAAAAAAAATCTAAATTTAAAACCGTGGAACAGACAATTGTAGCCCCTGCAACGCCCAAAGGCACGTCCGCGCTCGCCGTTCTCCGCGTAAGCGGCCCCGATACCCGGAATATTTTAAGGGAAATGTTTTTGTGCGAAAATCCGCGTCCCCGCATGGCGACCCTCGCAACGGCTCGCCATCCGCAAACGGGCAAGGTTCTCGATTCCCTGGTGTTCATCTTTTACGAGGCTCCGCATTCCTACACGGGCGAAGATTCCCTGGAACTTTTTCCGCACGGAAACCCGCTGATTGTCCGCACCCTGATAAACGCCATGTGCCTTGTTCCGAACGTTCGGGTGGCTTTTCGCGGGGAATATACGCGCCGGGCTTTTTTAAACGGGAAAATGGACCTTGTGCAGGCGGAATCCGTGGCGGACGTCATCCACAGCGGAACCCTTGCGGGTATTGAAAATGCGCACAGGCTTCTTTCCGGAAAGTTTTCGAAGGAGGTGCGCGAACTTTCGGCGCTTCTCAAGGACATTTCGGCCCGAATCGAACTGGACGTCGATTTTGTCGAAGAGGAAGCGGACCCCGATTTTAGCGGATGGAAAGACCGGTTCGAAAAAATTCGCGGACGCTTGCAAAACCTGATTTCCCGCATCAGGAACTCCGGGGCTTTCAACCGGAAGCCGCGCGTGGTGCTGTATGGGGCGCCGAATGCCGGAAAGTCCAGCCTGTTGAACGCGCTTTTAAAGGAAGAGCGGGTTCTTGTGAGCGACATTCCGGGCACGACCCGCGATTTTGTAGAGGCGTCCCTGATTCTTCCGTCCGGAGAAATTTCGATTGTCGATACCGCGGGTCTCTCCGACGTTGTGCAAAGCGAGCTGGACAAGCGCTCGATGAAAAAAAGCGAAGAGGCTATAGAATCCGCAGACCTGGCCGTTCTCCTCGTCGATCCGGGAACGCTTTCGGCCGAGGCGGTAAAGGCACAAATTGCGGAAGCTTTTCAAAAGGGCCGCTGGATCCTCTTTTCGAAAGCGGACAGGAACGCTCCTTCCGACGACTTGGCAAAAGTCCCTTTCGCGGACGGGGAACCTCTCCGGATTTCGGCGAAAACGGGCGAAGGACTCGAAGCGTTCCGTAAACGGCTCGACCAAAAACTTTTTCCGAGCGGCGAAAGCGGCGACGAATACTGGATAACGAACGAACGCGAATGCGCCGCGCTCCGCGAAGCCTCCGCGGGCATCGACCGCATCTTGGACCTTTTGGAAACGCGCCCCGCCGTAGAACTTGTCGCCTTTGAAATGCGCACCGTTTTGGGCGCTCTCGCCTCCATCGTCGGGGAAATTTCGAGCGAAGACGTCTTGCAGACGATATTTGACGGATTCTGTATCGGAAAGTGAGGACGTTTTTCAACCGGAAAAAGGCCTCGCCCGGTTCTTTTTTGTTTGTATTTGAGGCTTCCCGGTCTTTAAAAGCTTAAAGGTCTTCGCTTGCGCGAAGACCTTTAAGAGCGGGGAGGGCGAGATTCGAACTCGCGATAGGGTTACCCCTATACGTCCTTAGCAGGGACGCGCCTTCGGCCAACTCGGCCACCTCCCCTAATTCGGGGGACTACAATTTTAGCTATTTTCCCGAAAATTTTCAAGTTCAAAATTTGAAAAAAACGCTTTTTGTTATTTTTATTCCGAATCCAAGAGTCTTTTGGTGTGCCATGAAATTGTTGAAAACGCTCCTGAAAATCGCTTTTGCCCTGTGCATTGTCGGGCTTCTTTGCCTGATTCCCCTCTATATTATTGTGTTCCGGGTCCTTCCGACAAGGGATCCGGACGGGGTTTTCAACCGGGAATACATTCTTTCCGAGCTTTCGGGCGAGTCCCGCGTTTATTATCGGGACGGGGAACGGCTCCTCGGGTCCTTCTTTGACGTGAACCACCGGATTTACGTCCCCTATGGCGAAATTCCCGAAAATATCGTAAACGCTCTCGTCGCCGCGGAAGATGCCAACTATTTTCACCACAACGGTTTTGATATCGGGGGATTTTCCCGTGCCATGCTCCACAATATTCGGGCGGGCCGCTTGCGCCAGGGAGGTTCGACGCTCACCCAGCAGACGGTCAAGAACATTTATGGCCGGGAGGAGCGGAGCATCAAGGCCAAGTGGAAGGAGCTTATCGATGCGCTCCGGATGGAAAAACACTTTACCAAGGAAGAAATTCTCGAATTTTACCTGAACCAGTTCCACGTCTCGGGAACGGGTAAGGGCGTCGCCATCGCCGCCCAGTATTTTTTCAACAAGGATCTCAAGGAACTGACGCTTGCCGAGTGCGCCTTTATCGCCGGGTCCGTCAAGGGGCCTTTCAACTACGATCCGTTTATTCAAAAAAATAAGGAAAGGCGCGACCGGGCTCTCGAACGCGGGCGCGAACGGTTAAAATACGTCCTCGGGCGGATGGTCGAGGAAAAGTACATTTCGCAGGAAGAAATGGATGTGGCGCTTTCTGCGCCTTTGGAATTCAATCACGGAAATTTCCGGTTTTCGCTATCGTCCCAGCTTTCCCGCATAGAGGAAAAGTTCGATTCGGACTTTTACCGCGACCTGTTCGAAAAAAACGGCATTTCCGATTGGCGAAAGGCGCAGCTTTCCATTGTGACGACCGTCGATGCGGACTACCAGTCGGCGGCAAAACGGGCCGTTCAGAACAACATTTCGAATTTGCAGGTCAAGCTCGGCGGATTTGTGCTTCCCAAGTCCGATCTTCCTAACCGGGCCGCCTTCGCCCGTGTGGGCGATTACCTCTACGGCGCGGTCGATTCCGTCCGGTCGGACGCAAACGGCGCCCTTTCCGACATCTATCTTTCGTTCGGTCAGCTGCGCGGTCATGTCGGAAGTTCCGAGTTGAAGGCTTTGGCCCTTCAGATGAACGCGGACGTCAAAAAGGTGCTCGCTCCGCGGCTTTCGAAAGGTTCCGTTTTGCTGGTGAGCGTCAAGAATTCCGTACCGGTGGATGGAGCGGTTCCGTGCGCGGTCGAAACGGAGCCCGTTCTGCAGGGCGCTCTCGTCGCCGTTCAAAACGGTGAAGTCGTGGCGAGCCAGGCGGGCTTCCACAATTCGGGCTACGACCGTTCGTTCAAGGCCAAGCGCCAGCTGGGTTCCAGCTGGAAGCCTCTTCTTTTTGGCGCTGCCCTCAATTACCACTGGCATTATCTCGACGAACTCGAAAACGATTTTAACCTTTTCCAGTTCGAAAACGAATTTTATTTTCCTCGCCCCGACCATAAGAACAAGGGCGAAACGGTCAGTATGCTTTGGGCGGCGGTCCGCTCCGAAAACATCGCTTCGATCTGGCTTCTCGACCATCTGCTCGATAAGATCTCCGACGCGGAATTCGAGGAAGTCGCCCGGGAAGGCGACTACCTGAAACGGGAAGAAGAATCGCTTGACGATTACCGCAAGCGTATCCGCGACAGCTTCGGCCTTTACCTGAACGAAACAGCCAAGAGCGAAATCGAGTTCGAACGGGCAAAGTCCAGGCTCTACGAGACGCTCCTTTACGAGAACAGGCCCGAAGCGGCCCGCGCCGTCCGAAACATGTTCTACGGCCGAAACGTGGAAAACGGAAAGAAGCGCTACCGCAAACTGGAAAAGTCCTACTTTGCGGAATTTGACCACAACTTTTTGCGTTATCTGGCAATGCTCAAGGAACGCGACCTAAAGGCTTTTTCGCCCGATTCGGAAGGCTTCTCCGCCCCGTCGGAAGAGGAAGAAGTTTATCCCGGTCTCAAACTTTCGGACATCCGCCGTCTGAACGGAATGATGGAAATTCCGCCCGAGGACGCGGATTATTCTTCCGCTCAAAAGTTGCGTTTTTGGCCGGACTTCAGACGGTCCGTTGGGATGGCCGCCTTTGCGAGGTTTGTCGGAAAAATCGGCATTCACGGAAAAATGCGCGAGGTCCTCAGCATGCCTCTCGGCGTAAACGAAATTCCGCTTGCCGAAATGACGGTTGCCTATCAGACGCTTCTCACGGGAAAAATCTACAAGTGCGAAGACGGCGACTGGAACGAGCCGTGTCTCATCCGCGAAATTCGCGACCGCGACGGAAAGCTGCTTTTCTCGAATACGGTCGAGACGCAAAAAATTCTTTCCGATACGCTGACGGAACAGATGGCCGTGATGCTGCATTCCGTTTTCCGGTATGGAACGGCCTACAGCCAGTTCAAAAATCTGACGATGGAATCTCCATCGGGAGACGTCACGCTTCTCTTCCCGGCGTTTGGAAAGACCGGGACGACGAACGACTACCGAAACGTCGCATTCCTTGGCGGGCTTCCGACGTTTGTTTCGGAAAAGAACGGCCTTGCCGCGGACTCGGCAGTAGCCATCGGCAGCTATGTGGGCTTTGACGACAACCGACCGCTCAAATTCGGACGGACGCGCATCGCGGGTTCTTCGGGCGGGCTTCCGCAATGGGCGAACTTCGCAAGGGACGTCATCAAGGCCCGGGGCGAAAACCAACACGTGGATTTTCTGGACATTTCGCTTCTCGACAAGGGAGAGGTTCCGCTCAGGCTCGAAACGGAACGCGGCGAAATAGCCGTGCAGCCGCTCACCGGCCTTCCGACGTATTCCGCAGAAGCAAAGGGGAAGAACGTTCCGCTGCTCGATGTTCCGGGATATACGCCGCCGACCCAGGTGGAAAACGCCGCGGCGAGCGCCGCGCAGACGGGAATCGTCACGTCTCTTTCCCTTCCGACATTTGCACCGGATACTTCTTCTGTTGCCGTCCCTGCGCCGACAGCCGATGCCGAGGACGACTTTGAACTTCCCGAGGATTTCCTCGGCGAAAAGGCTTTTGTTCCCATTGAACCGGGAGAAGGATTTTGACCGTCTTGAAAAAAATGCATCCGATTTTTCTGTGCGCGGGAATCGTCTGGATTCTTTCCGCATGCGCGGGAACCGCACCGCAGACATTGAACCTCCCCGAAAGCGTTTCGGAAAAGTCCAGCGAAAACGTGCCCGAAAAGGAACCGCTCGCACCTTCAAAAGAACCTTCCGCCGAGCCTCTTCCCGATACGGTCGTGCGGCAAACGGAAACGCAAAACCTTTCGACCGAAAAATCTTCGGACTCCGATGTGGACACCCTTCAAGCTTCCGAACCCGAAGTCATGCAAAAGTCCGAACCGGAAGACGTTTATCTGGAAATTTCGCGCCTTGCCCGGAACGCCCTTTCCCGGGCCGATTCATTTTACGCAAGCGGAAATCTGGACTCGGCTGCCGCCATCGTGGAGCGTTTTACCGTGCTAAATCCCCTGTGGGAAGAATGGAAAGCCCGGGCGGATGCGCTCGCCGAAAAAATCCGGCAGGGACATTCCCGCGCCGATGAAAATCTCAAGGGACTTTTGATTGGGCTTGTCAACGCAAACGCGCGTCGGGCGGACTACGCGGAAGTTCGCTCTCTGGCGGATTCCATCTTGAAGTTTTTGCCGGGAGATTCGGTCAAGGCCTTGACGGATTCCGTTGTCCGGGTCTCGTTTGGACGGACGTTTCAAAAAGTTCAAAAGGTGCGGAATTCCGCGCTTTCCCTTGCCGCCGAAAAGGCCCGGTTTGACGAAGCCGAGAAAATTCTCACCGACCTGATGATGCGATACGCCGATTTTAACGATACGCTCGAACTCTCTGCCGCATTGATAAAGGTTTCTTCGCTTCGAAGCGAGGCCGATGCTATCGCGAGCGATTACTGGAAAAAGCACGACCCGAAAGCGGCCCTGGACGAAGGCCGAAAGCTCGCCGCCAAATCCGAATGGAAAAAGGCAAGGGAAATTTTCCAAAAGCTCAAGGCGAGCGACCTCCGCGGCGAGGCCATCCGGGAACTCTCTACCCTCGGCACGAACTTCTGTGTCGAAAAGCGAAAAAATGCCGCCCGGCTTTTTTCAAATTCCAAGGGCAAAAAATCCGCGGGCAGGGAACTTTTGCAAAGGGCCGTTTCGGAACTGGATTCCTGCCTGGAATTTTTCCCCGAATATGCCGACCGCGCAACGGTTCTTTCCAATAAGGACTTCCTTTTGCGGGAATCTCTCAAATGATCTTTGGACATGAGTGGTATCTTTACCTCGCATTCTTTGGCATCGGAGCCTTTACCAGCGCCATCAACAGCATCGCGGGCGGCGGAAGCTCCGTCAGCATTCCCCTGATGATTTTTTGCGGCCTCCCGCCGATGGTCGCCAACGGGACAAACCGCATCGGGCTTCTGTTCGGAAACTTTGCGTCCGCCTACAATCTGTTCAGGCGAAACCTTTTGAACGTGGGGCTTTTTTACAGGCTCATCGTCCCGACCGTTATCGGGAGCGTCGCCGGAATCTTTTTTCTCGCGAAAATCTCGGACCGCCTTTTTCAGGCGATCCTTTCGCTCGCCATCTTTTTCGTCGTCATCGCAAGCAATCTCAAACCGAACTTTCTCGGAAAGCCTCCGTCAGAAGTTCCCCAAAAACTATCTCCCGCCGCGTTCCTCGGGTTTTTGTGCGTCGCCATCTATGGGAGCATCGTGCAGATCGGTGTCGGTTTCGTACAAATTCTCGCGCTTTCGCGCTATACGGGCCTGGACCTTTTGCATGTGAACGCTCTCAAAAATGCGCTCACCTGTTCCTTTCTTTTGGTGAGCACCATCGGACTTGTCTGCATGGGAAAGGTGGAATGGGGCCTTGCCGTAAGCACTTCGCTCGGAGCCCTTTGCGGCGGCCTTTACGGAAGCCATCTGCAGTGCAAAAAGGGAAACGTCTTTATTCGCCGCGTGATTTCTGTGGCGAGCCTTTGCCTTGCGATTTTCCTCATCAAGGATCTTTTTTTAGGGAACCTCTAAAAATTGCTTTGGAGAAAAAAATTTGAGTGAGCGCAAGTTTAGAGGGAGCCTCAAGTCCGTTTGCGCTTTAAAATCGTCGGGAAGGCTTTATTTTCGGGATTTGTGAACGATTTCGGCGTATAGGTCAAATTGCAGGATAAAATTGCCGGCAGCCCTTTATGGATGGGACTTATATGAAAAAAAGGTACCTGAAATCGCGGCTTAAGTGTCAAAAAGAGACCCGATTTTGCGTTCAGGCACGGTCCTGCTTGGGCTGCGGGCGATCGGAAAGTTTGTTTTTGGACCTTCCGTTGCCGCCGGGGCGTTCTCTATGCATCTTTACGGAGGTGAAAAAGGGCGAAATTGAGAAGGTCGCTTGCGGTTTGGATGAAAAACGGGAAAAATTCTCGTGAGCACTGGAATAAAAATGTTTGCAGAATGTTTATAAATGGAAATTAAAGGGTAAACACGTCGTTTTTAGCTTGAAAACAGCCATTGCAAGTGAAAAACAAGCGATAAAAAGAAGAAAAATCGTCGAGGACCCCTTGACGGGATTTCAGGAATTTCTATAA
>CAVBPX010000027.1:0-33301 GCA_963597395.1 Eggerthellaceae bacterium
GTGTGGAGAGTTGAGAGTGGAGATGAAGCTCGGGCCAAAAGGCTCGGGCTTTTTTTGCCTTTAGCCGTCATCCTGGAGCGGAGCGCAGCGGAACGACCTGTCTGCCGACAGGCAGGTAGGCTCCACTAACGGTTTTCTTCGCAAAAAATCTTTCTACCTTTTTTTGCATGATTATTCTTGGCATCGACCCGGGCTCCTATACGACCGGCTACGCCTTTCTCGAAGAGGACGAAAAAAATTCGATTCGTGTCCTCGAGTACGGAACCGTTTCCGCATTGCGAAAGGATTCGTTCGAGGATCGTCTCGTCGGAATCGTCCGCGACCTCGAAAATCTCGTCGAACTTTACAAGC
Source organism: Eggerthellaceae bacterium (assembly GCA_963597395.1). Taxonomy (GTDB): domain Bacteria; phylum Fibrobacterota; class Fibrobacteria; order Fibrobacterales; family Fibrobacteraceae; genus Hallerella. The sequence goes on from CAVBPX010000027.1 coordinate 352, forward strand.
CTTCCGTGTTCATCATGGAAAGCGCCTTCTTTGCCAAGAACGTCCACAGCGCCATGATCCTCGGACACGTCCGCGGTGCGATTCTCGTAATGTGCCATCGGCGCGGCATGCAGTTTTTCGAATACAGCCCGCGGTCCATCAAACAGACCGTAACGGGCGACGGTGCGGCATCCAAGGAAAAGGTCGCCTACATGGTAACGGCTCGTCTCGGCATTCCCAAAAAGGAGGCGAAGCTCGACGCCACGGATGCTCTTGCCGTCGCCTGCGCACACGTCTTTTCCAAAGGCGTTCCGCTTCCGCCGAAGCCCCCCCGCAAAAAGCGCTCGGGTCGTGTCGTCGCCATGCGGGACCTGATCCTGAAAATGGGAGGGAGCCTTCCCGAATGAAATCGCTTGCGGCATACGGAATCGGAAACGAAGACCTAGTCCCAATTCCCGGAACCGATTACCTTGTACAAAATTCCGTACTGGAACCTTTTTTAAGGCTCTCCGAGGCGGCTCGGGCGGCGGGTTTTGAACTTCGCGTCGAAAGCGCCTACAGGCCGTTTGAGCGGCAGCTCTCCATCTGGAACCGCAAAGCGACCGGCAAACTCAAGCTGCTCGACGCAAACGGTATGCCTTTCCCCGAACTTCCCAAGGATGCCGCCGACCGAATGCGCGCCATCCTCCTTTGGTCCGCACTTCCCGGAGCGTCCCGTCACCATTTCGGAACGGAACTCGACGTGGTTGACGGAAAAAGCGTGCCCAAAGGCTACGAGGTCGAACTGACCGAAGAGGAATGTACGGGGATGTTCGCGCCTTTTCACCGCTGGCTTTCCGAGCGAATCGCTTCTGGAGAATCCTTCGGCTTTGAGCGCGTCTTTGTCCCGGGCCGCGGAAAAATCCGCCCGGAACGCTGGCACATTTCACACCGGGCTTCCGCCGCAAAAATCGAAGCACTTTTTCGGCCCGAGGAACTCCGGAGCATTTACGAAAAGTCCGACTTGGAACTGAAAAGCGCCGTCCTTTCGCATTTTGACGAGCTGATGGCGGATTACGTCTATCCCTATTTTTTGCCTTCGAAAAATGCCGTCGGAACCTTCTGAATTTCGGGACGCGGCAAAGCGGGGCGTCTTTCCTTTTGAGCGAAAAACGTTCGGGCATTCCGCATTCGGAATCCCACTCGAATATGTGCCGTCCGCGGAAGACACGCGGCTGCTAGTTCTTGCCGCCATCCACGGCGAGGAACCCGAAACGACCTTTCTCCTTTCGCGGGCCTTGAGGCTTTTGCCAAAACCGCCGCGGCACGTGGCATGCATCCTCTCCATGAATCCGGACGGGCTTTTGCTCGGAACTCGCGGAAATCTTCACGGGGTTGATCTCAACCGGAACTTTCCGACGGCGGATTGGACGCCCGGCAAGACCCTTTCGAGGCTCACCCTCGAATCTCCTCGCGTAACGGAACTTTCGACAGGGACGTCTCCCGCAAGCGAACCGGAAACGCGCTCCCTGTTGAGCCTTGTCCAGACCTTGAAGGTCCAAAAAATGGTAGCGCTGCACGCGCCTTTCGGGTGGGTGGATTCCGACGCTCGAACGGAACTGAGCGCTTCGCTCGAAAAGGTTTTTGATTTGCCGTGGAACTGCGGCGCGGGGTATGCGACGCCGGGGAGCCTTGGAACATTTGCCGCCGAGCGCGGCCTCGAATGCGTGACGGTGGAACTTCCGCGCGAGGCTCCCGAAATACTCCATGCCCGTTATGCGGAACCGTTTGCCCGGTTCCTTCGCGATTTCGAATAGGAATTATTCCTGCTCGTCCTTCGCTTCGCCTGCTTCCGCGAGAATCTGGGTGCGGTTCACGAATCCCATGGCGAATCCTCCGACAATATAGAGAGCGCAAAGAATCAGGAGAAAGCCCGGAATAAAGGAAAACTTCGGGGAAATAAAGAGGAAGCCGCACAGGTACACGACGAGAATCAGGACAATCTGGATGCCGTTTACGAGCTTGTTCTTCCGCGGCTGGAGCTTCGGCAAAAAGCACGGGCAGACCATCATCAGGCCGGTGACGAGCATGACGATGACGGGGACAAAGAGAAGGTTCGAATTTGCGGACGTAAAGATGCCGTGCTGAATCGCGAACGTGAGCAGGATGACGTTAATCGCTCCCGCAAAGGTGCTCGGAAGTCCCGAAAAATAATGCTTGTAGGCATCGCTGTCCATTGCGTTATACTTGGCAAGCCGCATGGCCGCGCACAGAACGTAAATGGAAAAGACGACAATGACAAGCGCGAGGTTTTGACCGAGCCATTCCGCGGCGTTCGCCTTGTAGCAGAAGAAAAGACAAAAGGCCGGGGCGAGCCCGAATCCCACCAGGTCTCCGAGGCTGTCGAACTGCGCACCGAACTCGGAACTCGCGTTCACGAGCCGCGCCGCAAAGCCGTCGAGCTTGTCGCACAGGACGGAGAGAATCACGAAGTAGGCCGCCAGGCGAAACGGGTCTAGCGAAGAATAGCCGTCAAATAGTCCTGCCGACCAGCACACGGAAAATACGCCGAACAAAAAGTTCATGCTGGTAAAGGCGTTTGGCAAAATAAAACGGGCTTTTCTCATAAGGGTCTCCAATTCAAGTGGATACAATCTAAATAAAAAAGCCCGCGTTGGAACGGACTTTTTTGAAACTTTAGTTGGACTTGACCGGCTTTATTTCCCAGAGGGCCTTGGTGCCAGCCCCGACGATGAGGCTTTGGGGCGGCGCATAGGGATTTTCTTCCGTGGGGAAGTTCGTCCAGTGCTTTGTCGAGAACTGGTAGTATTGCGTGGGACGATACATCAGCGGAAGCACCGGAACCTGTTCCATAAAGATGCGGTTGAGGGCGCGGTAGGCTTCCTTGAGGCTCGCCGTATCCGTCATGGCCGGGATGATTTCGAGGAGGCTGTCCGCCTGCGGGTTTGTAAAGCGACCCTGGTTCGAGAAGGCTTCCTCGCCGACGGGCTTCGTGTTTTTGCTGTTCATCACCTGGTCAAAGCGGGTCCACGGGGTGGCGGCCGAGAGGTCCGCCGTCTGGGTCTTCATCGCGAGGTCGAACTTTCCGTAGCGTAAATCCTTTTCCCATTCGCCGTAATCGACAAACCGCTGGTTCGTTTCGATGCCAATCTGCTTGAAGGATTCCGCAACGACCTTGATGATGTCTTCCCAGTCGGTCCAGCCTTGCGGGCATTCGAGGCTGAGCGGGCGGATGGGACGTCCGTCCTTGTTCAAAAGCTTTCCTTGCGGATCCCAGGAATATCCGGCGTCTTCCAGAATCTTCTTAGCCTTTTCGAGGTCGTAGCTGTAGCCGTAGGCCTTGGCGTCTTCCGCATTAAAGTAGTGCGCTTCCTGCCCAAAGGGGAGGATGAATCCGGGTTCGACGTTTGCCGTATAGTTGGAGACGGCGACCGTCTTGATTTTTTCGAAGTTGATGGCGTGGGCGAGGGCGCGGCGGAAGGCAACATCGGTAAAGGGCGTCGTGGTCGTCGCAATGAAAAGCGTGGGAATGGAACCGGGGTAATGGTAGGGCTCCTTGAGGCTCCACGCCCGGATGTCGTCGCGTTTCTTTTCCCAGATGCGCGGCATAAAGATGGAAGAAACGTCGAGCTCGCCCTTGGTCATCGCATTGTTGAACAGGTTATTGCTCGTGTAGAGGGAATGGACAATATAGAGCGGCGCGGGCGCCTTGCCGTCGTGCTTTACGTTGCCCCAGTAGTTTTCGACCCGCTTGAGGACAATTTTATCGGGGTAGTAGGCTTCGAGGTTGTAGGGGCCTGAAACGACCGGCGAAGAATCGTTTTTGAAGGCGAGAACGGTCGCGTAGTTGTAGCGGTTCCCTTTTTTGGAGTCTTCGACCAGAGGCTCGAAGACTTTCTTCGGAAGAATCGACGTCTCGGAAAGGAGGTTCAAAAGAACGAGCGGATTCTTGTTTTCCTTGTTCATGATGAACTCGATGCCGTTTTTCCCGTTCGTAATGCGCTCGATATATTGCCATCCGGTGTGGCGCGGTGTCGGGAAGAGGGAATCCAGATAGAACGTGTAGAGAACGTCGTCCGCGGTAACCTGTTCGCCGGTGTTCCAACGGGCACGGGAATCGAGCGTGACGATGATGGAGGAGTCCGTCTGGGTGTAGGAACTCGCGAGCATCGGTTCCGTCTTGCCGTCGAGCATGTTGTAGGAGAAGAGCGACTCGTACATAAGCCGCATGTTTCCGTCTATCGGGAAGTTCGGGTCGGCGTCAAGCGGGTTGAAGGTCGTGCCGGGAGGAGCCCAGTCGAAACCGCCGACGTAAAGGGTCTGTTCGCGCGGGTAGAGGGAGGTTTCCATCGAAGGGCCGTCTTCCTTTTCGTTACAGCCGGCCATGGCGCAAAGAAGGAATCCGGACAGCGCGATGTCCAGAATTCGACGATTTTGTAGAATCTTTTGACGCAAACGGCTATCCATCCTTTTTGGTTGTTTCCCTTTGGAGGTCTTCAAACATATTTCTATAAAGATACAGAATCTGGGAGAAAAAGGTATAATTTATTTGTAAAAAAAAAGTTATTGTGGAGATTTCGTAAGCGGAAAGGCATATAGGAGCCTTTTGGGGGAGGTGCAAAACAGCGTATTTTCCAAAATAAACGGGGTCCCGGCTCCGCCGGGCGTTGCAAAGCGCTTTTCGAGCGTTCCCTTGGACAGGGAAATTTGCGCAATGTGGGAGTGCTGGTCGATGTAAACGGAGTTGCCCGAGACGACGGGGGACGTATAAACGGAATTTTGGCCGGAATAGGTCCAGAGAGGCTCCTGCGTGGCGAGGCCGAAAAGGCAAATCTTTTGGTCGGCAAGACCCGCAAGAAGATACTTGGCGCTTCCTATCGGGACCCATTTGAGCGAGATGACCGCGGCGGTCGTCGGAATGACCCGGAGCGGAACGTCGGACGCGGGCGAGTAAACGCGAATTTCGTTCTGCTCGTTTGCAACGGCGAGGAGGGAGTCGGAAAGGTCCATAACGGACGTGTTCGCCTCGGATTCCACAAACGGACGCGTATTCTGTCCGGTCGCTTCGCTTACAAAGCCGAGCGCGCCTTCGAGATTTGCCACCGCAATGCCGTCCTTCGAAATGTCGAAAAGAAAGGGCAGGTTAAAAAGTTTTCGCGCCCAGGCGATGCCGTAGTTCGGAGCGAGCAGCTTGATGAAGTAGCCGTTCCACGTGGAGACGTAGATGGCGTTTTCGTGAATGCGAATTTGGAACGGGCGACCGGGAAGCTCGCTGTAGCGGATTTTTCCGTTCGGGACGAGGTCGAGAATTTGGAGCCTGAAGCCGTTTGCCAGTGCGAGCCTTGAATTGTCGCTTGCGATGACGGGGCTCGTTTCGAGAAGTCCGAGGCTCCGACTCCAGCGGACGTTCCCCGTCGCAGGGTCAAAGGCGAGAAGCTTTTGGGCCGCGGGGTCGATGGTAAAGAGCGTGTGGCCCGCGCTGAAAAGGTTCGGGTAGAGCGTGCGCGGGGAAAGCGGCAAAAAGTGGACGTAGGCGGCTCCGATAATTCGCGCATAGTGGGAGAGAATGGCCGCGCTCGCCTTTTTGTCTCCGAAGGAAAAGCGCACGGCATCGGACCAGGCTTCTGCCCGGGACTTTTCGCTTTCGCCGATGCGTTCGAGGTTTACCGCGTGTAGGTAGCTCGCCGTCGGGTTTCCGGGTTCGAGGTTCCGCGCGGAGTCTATCAGCGCTTCCATCTCGGACCAGTTTTCCGCATCCTTTGCCCGGGATGCCGTTTCCGCATAGCGCTTTGAAAGGAGCGGACGCATGCCGTAGTGAAGGGCGGAAATCGTCAAAAGTTCTCCGCCGTCAAACGGCAAAAAGAGAAGTCCCTGATTTTTTTGGGGTTCTGCGGCGAGCTTCTTTCCGAAGTGGTAAAACCAGAGCGGATGCAGCGCGGTATCGACGACGGCAAGGGCGCCTTCCCGTGAAAAGACCCCGAGGGTCCCTTTTGAAATTTCAAAAAGTTTTTCTCCGTCAACGGATGTCCGGAAAATTTCCTTGCCCGATTCGGGGTCGAGAAGTTTCAGCTTGCCGTCGCTTTCGAGAACGGCGAGCCTGTTTTCAAAAAGAACGACGTCCTCGATAGGGTTTCCGGAGGCTTTCCAGCGGTAAGCGCTGCCGGTTTGCGGGCGGAAATACCAGAGCGAATTGGAAGAAGAAACAAAGATGCCGCGGTTTGTAAGGATTGCTTTTTGTACGGGCTCGATGAGGGAAAGCGTCTGTTTTTCTCCGCCCGTCTCCGCGTCAATCAGGTGGATGGCGCCGTCCGGGCAGTTGAGCGCGAACTCGTTTTGCGGCGCATAGAATCCGAGGCCCGAGCAGCCCCGGTAGCGTTCGGCGATGGAGAACCGAAGCCCCTCGCCGACGGCAAGTGCAAACGTGTTTTCGGCGAGGACGAACGCTCCGCCGCCCGAGAGCGGAAAGACGTTTTGGACGGCGGAACCGAAGCGGTAGGAATGCACCGGTTCGCGGGAATCCCTGGGCTGAAAATGCAGCGTGGAATTGTCCTCGTTCGAAAACCAGATGCCCGTTTGCGCAACCGCGTGGATTTTGGCGCTTGCCGGGATGAACGTGGGAATCGAAACGAACTTTTCGTTGTGCAAAACGTAAAGCTGGTTGTTCGAAAGCAGAACGGAGGGAGTCTTTCCCGAAAAAGTTTCGCGGATGGGGGACGAAAAGCGGGTCTTTTCGAGAATGAGACGTTCGGGCGCCGTGTCGAGCTTCGCAATGCGGCTTGCGAGAAAAAAGGCGTCGCTTGCGGTCTCCGGCCGAATCAGTGCCTGTCTGTAGTAGAATGCCGCGTTTTGCGGGTTCTCGGAAATTTCCTGGATTTTTCCGAGGAGATAAAAGGCGCGGCTTTTGTCCTCGTCGTCGCCCTCGATGGAAATGCGCGAAAGCATGTCCTGGGCGTCGGCAAAGTTTCCCTTGAGTTCAAACTGGTAAACGGCCTCGTAGAGTTCCTTGTCCATGCGCGAAGCGAAGGCTCCCGTAAAAAGGAGTCCCGCGAAAAGCGCAAGAAGTGGAACTTTGGAAAGGAACATCAGACGTCGAACTTGTAGCCTGCACCGCGAATCGAGAGGATAATTTTCGGATTCGCCTGGTCGTCTTCGAGCTTTTTGCGGAGGTTTACGATGTGGTTGTCGATAGTGCGGGTGGAGGGCATGTTTTCCGGCGTGTAGCCCCAGATGTCCTGCAAAAGGTCTTCGCGGAGGATGACCTCGCCGCGCTTTCCCCAAAAATATTTGAGAATCTGGAATTCCCTTGCGGAAAGTTCGATGGGAACGCCGTTTTTGCTCGCTTCGTACTTTTTAAAGTCGAGGTGGATGTTCTTGAAATCGACGACATCCGAACTCACGGGCGTTTCGGGGGCGGAAGTTCCGGAGTTTCCGGTGCGCGGACCGCGGCGGAGAAACGCCTTGACGCGGGCGAGAAGTTCCAAAATGGAGAAGGGCTTTGTGACGTAGTCGTCCGCGCCCATTTCAAGGCCCGTCACCTTGGACGTTTCTTCGGTCTTCGCGGTGAGCATGATGATGAACGTGTCGGGATGCTTCTTTCGAATGTAACGGCACACTTCGAACCCGCTCTTTTTGGGTATCATCAGGTCGAGAATTACGAGGTCGGGCAGAAATGCGTCGGCCTTTTCGATGGCCTCTTCGCCGTCGCCCGCCGTTTCCACGGTGTAGTTTTCGAGCTCGAAGTTGTCCTTGAGGCCCAGCCGGATGATTTCTTCGTCTTCGACGATGAGGATCTTCTTTTCTTCCATTATTCCGCCTTTTTGAGCTTGACCGTGAACGTGGAACCCTTGCCGGGATGGCTTTGCACGGTGACGCTCGCCTTGTGGGCTTCCGCCACGCGCTTGACGATGGCGAGCCCGAGGCCTGAGCCCTTGGTTTCGCGGGTCATTTCGTCGCCTACGCGGTAGAAGTCGTTAAAAATGTTCTTTTGCTCGGCAGAAGCGATGCCTATGCCCGAGTCCGTTACAGAAAATACGATTTTTTCGCCCTCCCCGAAAACGCTTACGTGCACTTTTCCCGGCGGATTCGTGTATTTGATTGCATTTTCGATGAGACTTTGGGCAAGGCTGTAGAGGGCCGTGAAGTCGCCCATCACAAAACATCCCGGGGTAAGATCCCGCGTCATCGCGAGACCGCGGTTTTCGGCCTGGTCGAGTATCGATTCGTAAACCCGCAAGACGCATTCGGAAAGGTCGAACTTTTCCCAGCGGAATGTCTGACGGCCCGTTTCCATGCGCGTGTAGCTGAGGATTGCGCCTATCAGGTTTTCGAGACGCGTGGATTCCTTGCCGATGAGTTCCGCATATTCCTTGCACTTTTCAATCTTTTGAACGCGCCCTCGCGAAATCATTTCGGCGAACATCTTGATGGAGGTGAGCGGCGTCTTGAGCTCGTGCGAAACCGAAGAGAGAAAGTTCGTCTTCATCGCAATGAGCTTTCTTTCCTGTGAAATGGCCTTGAGAATAAAGAAGGAGCCTAGGATGACGGTGAGAAGCGAGAACGCGACAAGTCCCGAAAGCTGGAACATTTTGTAGCGAGCTTCCCTGTAAAGCTCCTGGGTGTCGCGCTTGAAGAGCGTGAGCGTCCATTCGAGATTTTTTCCGAGGTCGATCTGTCTCGATATGAGTGCGTCCGGATTGGAGGCGTTCTTTAAGACGACCGAGTCCCGCTCGTCGGTGATTGCGTATTCGATGCCCTTCCATTCGCGGGCGACGTCCGAGAGCTTTTTCAGAATGCGTTCCCGGTAGGCGTCCATGTCGATGAGGCCTATTACGACCTGGTCTCCCGAGAGCCACGGATACGCCATGCGGAAAAAAAGCCTTTCGCCGTTTGACTTGTAGAGAATGCCGTCCCCGGATTCCCGCGGGTCGCTTGCAAGCGTCAAAAGAAAGTTCCGGTTGCCCGCAAAAATTTCCGCATGTTCCAGCTGGCGGTTCAGGTTTTCGCGCAGGTTCCAGAAAGCGTCGCGCTTTTCCTTGGAAAGATCCTCGAACGAGAGGATTTGGCTGAGTGCATTGTCAAAAAAGAACTTGGCGCTTCCGATGTCCTGGAAAACCTTCCCGTCGAGAAATTCGGAGAAGAGGTAAAGACAGTAGTTTTCGGCGACGGCGTGCTTTTTTTCTTCCACGAAAATTTCGAACTTGAGGAGCCTGAGCGATTTGGAAAGGTCGCTTTGCAGGTAGCCGTGCGCTTCGGGATGATGCTCGAGGACGTCGATGATGCGAAGCGCGTCCTCATAGTTTTTTTGTTTGTAGCGCAAACGCAAAAGTCCGAGCAGGTTCAGAACGTTGTCGTCCCTTGAAATATACGGCGTCCGCAGAAGAAGCGCGGACCGCGCAAAGTCAATCTTTTCGGGGCCCCTGCCCGAGACCTCCCCGCGAAAGAGCTTCTCTTCGATGTCGCCCGGAACGACCGTTGGCGAAGCGGAAACCGCCGTATCGCTCGAAATGGAAATGCTCGGATAGACGAGACGGTTTTCGTTAAAAAGAAAAATGGCGGCGACTCCCTGGACCTTTTTGAAAGAAACCGCGTTGCCGAATTCAAGCAGCTTTTGAGGCTGTTCGTAAAGAAATTGCGAAGCGTTCTTCGTCTCGTTCAGAATGTCGAGCTGTTCCTTGCTCGCGGCGGAAATTGCCTGTTTGATGAAGGACGCCTGGGAATCCTCAAAGTTCTTTTCGGCGAGAAGACGCTCGTTTTGGACGTTTCGAAAGCTGAGAACGGCGAGAATCGCCGTCGGAATGATGATCCCGCCGAAAAAAAGCGCAATGAATATGCGGTTGTTCTTCGGGAGCTTCACGTGGGCCCTTTATCCGTAGAGGATCTGGACGAGGAAGGAAAGCCTTTCGGAACCGAGGATGTCGGCAGCCCGGTCCGCTGCCGGCGGATAGAGGACAAAAACGGCGCACGCCGCAAGAAGAAGAGCGATGCAGACGGCAAGAAGACAGAACCCGCCGAGGACGAGGCGCGCTTTCATTGGACGAGCTTTGCTTTGTGCGTAATGGAAACCAGGTTCCCGTATTGAATGCGCCTGTCGGCGTAGTAGGATTCGCGGATGAGGATGACGGAATGCGTATTGTTCAGGCTCGTGATGATGCCGCGGGCGAGAAGGCGCGGAGGAATCAGCGAGTCCGAAAGGTCCTTTTCCCAGATGGCGACTCCGTCGCCGAGGCCGTAGTCGTTTTCCGTTCCGCGGTCCGCCATGATGTAGCCGTAGGGCCCGATGGCAAGGTTCTTTTCGAGGGCATAGCGGACAATCGCCATGCTGTCGATTGCGGCCGATTTTACGCTCGAATAACCCGAGACGTTGATGGGAATGTAGGGCTTTTGAATGCGCGCCTTGGCGTATTCCATCCGGATTTCGCGCATGCTTTGCAGAAGGACGGCCCGGGAAAGCGTGTCGCCGACGTCCGTGATGCGGGCAAGGCCCGTGTAGCGGAGAACGGCCGTCTTTTCCTTTTGGCGAATCTTGGTTTCGGGGAGGACTGCCGGCCGGGCGTCCCAGATTTCGACGATTGCTCCGACGGTTGCCTTTTCGGGCGTGTTCATGCCGATGCCGAGGACGATTTCCGTTTCGGGAATGTGCACGAGGGGCTGCCGCTTTTCTCCGGACTTTACCGTAAACCAGCTGTCGTCGGCCTTGAGGCTGTCCGGCGAAAGGAGCATCGGGGAAAGCACCTGGTAATAGCCGTTAAAGATTTTGGGCTCGGAGCGCTGCGCATAGTAGTAAGAAACTCCCGACTGCTTGACGGGCTTCTTGTTTTTGTTCGCATCGTCCGAAAGGCTTCCGAGCATTTTCTCGAACTGTTCGCCCTGGTCCGTTTCGGGGGCACATCCGCTCGGAGCGGAAACTCCCTTGGGAAGCGTGGAGTCGCGCGGAACCGTGGCGCACGGACCCGTTTGCGGCTTCACCTTTTTGCTTGTGTCGTTTGCCTCGCCGAGGTAGATGGAGTCACCGGGGTAAATCCAGTGCGGATCCTCGATGTGACGGTTTTTGTCCCACAGATCCGGCCATGCGAAGGGATCGTTCAGGTATTCGTCGGAAATGTCCCAGAGGGTATCTCCCTGTTTGACGAAATAGGCGCTTGTTGCGATGGCGGCAAGCCCGAGAGCGATGGAAATGCTTTTAATGTGCCTCATGTTCATCAATTTAACCTTTTTTCATTGGGGGAGAATTTCAGCGCCGCCTTTTTTGGCTAAAATGAATTGTTTCGGACGGTCCGTCGTCTTCAAAACGCTGGTTTTCGCGGACCCGGATGACTTTTCCCTTGTGTTCCTCGTGACGTCCGAGAAGTCCGGCGCGGTCCGGGACAAAGAGAAGAAGAACGTGAATTTCGGGACTTTCGGGAGCGAGATCGACGGGGACGATTTTTCGGAGCATGTAGCCTTCGCGCCGAAAACGCTTGATTTCGAGCGTTGCGTTTGCGAGGTTCGACGAACAGAGGACGATACGTTCGGGATGCGCCGCGGCAAGAGCCGAGATGACGGTTCCGGAAAGGGATTTCCCGAACGGCGGGTCGAGATAGATGGTCCACTTGCCGTCCTTGGATTTTCCGCGGAAGAACCTTGCAAAAAAGTCCGTGTCGAGCGGCGCGTGGATGTAGCGGACGTGCGGCGTTTCCCGGTCGATATTCCGGATGTCGAGCGCAAAGCAGTCCGCAAAGCTTTCGGAGAGGGATTCCGCAATGTAGGCGGGGCCCGCGTGGCATTCGAGAAAACGGTCGTCCTTGGCCGGGTGGATCATTTCGCGAATGCGCTTTGGAAGCTCAATCCAGGTGCTTTTGCAGGCGGGCGTCCAGTCGATGATATTGAACGTCCTGTCCGTCCCCGCGATGGGAATGAACCGGCTTCCGAACCCCTTGCGAAAGTCCACGCGGGAGCCTGTCTTCGGGTGGGAGGGGTCAAAAAGTTCGACGGGGCTGACCTGAATCTGGTGACAGCACAAAACGTCGCTTGCATGTTCGCGTTCGAGGTATTCGATAAACGTCTTGAATTCCCGGGTCGCTTCCGCGGAGTGCAAAATGTTCTGGACCGCGATGCCGTAGCGCCCGTCGCCCGTTGCGCGGAACCAGATTTGCAAAATCGATCCGCGAAATTTCGACAGGTGCGGCTTTCGAATTTGCCGGTCGATGTCGAGAACGAGTTCGGGCGGCTTTGCGCCTTCGAACGGCCCTTCGATGGAGAGCACGCGGTTTCCCTTGGACATGATTTTTGAAAGGATCCGCCAGTCGCACGCGTTCGCCTTGACGGGTTTCGTAAAAAAGCTCTGGATTTTTCCGGGAATGCGGTTTTCGCTTGCCCAGGTTTCGATGTAGGCGCGCTTTCCCTCGACGGTTGTCGGGACCTTTTGCGGAAGGGCGGAAACGGTTTTTTCCGCGGGGTTTGCGGTTTCCTTTTTGCGGTTCCAGGTGCCGCGGTTTTTGAAAGGTTTTTTTTGCATAGGATTTTAGACGATAAAGCGCGGATAGCGCCAGGAGCAGTCTCGCGTGGGTTGCGGCGCAAAGTTTCGGAACTCGCCCCGGATGCTGAACATGTCCGGGCAGCCGTCAACGGGCGTGAGAATGACGTGGGAATCCGCATGGAATTTTAGGCTTGGATATTCGTCCGTGTTGACCGCTGCGATGACGGCGGAACCGGTGAGCGAAATGAGGACGTCGATCATCTGCAAAATCAGCTGCTCGGCCGGAGCGTTATTGCGGACCGCTTTCGGATTGTGCAGGACGGCGGAAATAGGATCGATGACGATGGCCGCGTAGTCGTGATCTTCCAGCTTTTTGGCGCCCTTGACGCGCTTTGCGATGTATTGCGCCATTTCGAGCGGCGAAAGGGCGATTCCCCGCAAGTTCAAAAATCCGAACTCGGGAATTGACGGGGAAATCCCGCGTGCGGCCGCCACGTCAAAAAGCCTGTTGAGAAAAGCGGACCGGGTGCTTTCGAAGCTCACGAAAAGAACGTCGGACTTGTGGGTCGAAAGGCCCAGCCAGTCTTCGCCGTGCGCAATCGAAAAGGCGAGGTCGAGGAGCGCCATGGACTTTCCCGATTTTTCCGGAGCGTCAAAAAGCATGAATTCGCCCGCGGCGAGCGTGTCGTCGATGAGAAGTCTGTCTTTTTTGGGAGCGTCCTCGCTATCGCTTGCAAGTTCGATAAGAGGCTTTCCGTCGAGGCAAAATTCCACCCAGGTCTGCCAGTCCTCAAAGGTTTTGGCGCCCTGTTCAAGTCCAATCAGGTATTGCTGCTTGCCGTTGCGGAGAACGCCCGGCATCCGGACCATTTGGTTTGGATTCGCGTTTGCGGAATCGACGTGAAACCCTTGGGCGTCGAGCGTCTTAAAAAGATATTCGACGCGGCTGTCGTATTCTTCCCGGTCCTTTGCGTGAATCTTTATCCAGGCCTGTACGGAGTTTGCGCCCGTGCTGACGAGGGCCGCGCACGGGAGGTTCAGCGCCTTGTAGTAGGCGAGCTGTTTTGCAAGGCTTATATTCGGATTGTCGATGGCCGCGTAGCGGTAGCGGAAAGTCTCGTCGCTTTCGTCCTTGCCGCGGACCGGGTTGATGCCTAGCAAGGCTCCGTCCGGGCCGTCGAGGGACTTCATCGTCTTCTTGATGCCGTCCCCCTGTCCGAGAATGTCCGCAATGCGTTCCACCGAGGTCTCGGACGTGTTCGACTTTTTGAACTCGACGGATTCTTCCGGGCTGAAGAGCGCGTTCAGAAGCTTTGCAAAGTCGAGCCTCCAGTCCGGCGTGGGCCACGGAATGTTGAGTGCTTCCGGGTCTATCCGGTGGTTTTGCAAAAGTTCGAGAGCTTCGGCGTCGAGGCCCATGGCGAGGACGTGTTCAAGCGAAATGGCGCTCGAAATGACGGGACCTGCCGTGGAAATGCTTGCCGCGGCCGTTTCCGCCTGTTGTTTTTTTTCTTCGGGCTTTTGTTCGGCGGGAGTTTCGCGCTTCCGTTCGCGTTTTTCGGCCGCAAAGGCGCGCCGGATAATTGCATCGGAATCCTCTTCGGAAAGGCCTTCGTCCTTGGCGTGTTCGCCCAATTGGAAAGTCGCTTCCATGTAGGTCATGCCGCTTTGCTCGGCCGCTTCCGCGGCGCGGAACAGGGCGCTTTTGAGCTCTTCGGGCTTGTGCTTTGCCGCTAAAAACTGATTGATTATCTGATGCGAATTATCCATATGGAAAGAAATATAATTTTATTCGGCAAAGCGGAACTTTTTTTGAAAATGTCAGCGCGTCACATTGCGAATCCAGCGCTTTCGTTCCACCCGAAAGATTAAAACGGGGAACTTGACGAGCTCGTCGGCCCGGAGCATCAGAAAAATGAGCGGGTAGGGAAGTTCCCACATGAACCCCGCGAGAAATCCGAGAGGAATGGAAAAGAGCCAAAGGCTCCCGATGTCGAGCGCGGACGTAAATACCGTATCTCCGCCGGCCCGAAGGATTCCGACAATGGCCGGGGACGTATAGGATTGGAGAAGAATCATCACGCACTGGATGCCGATGAACGTCTTGGCAAGTCGAATCGTTTCTTCGGGAATTGCGTACAAGGTAAGAATCGGATCCCTGAAGACGAGAAGAACGGCCACCGCGGCCACTCCGACGAAAAATCCCGCAAGGAGAAGCGTATTCGCATAGCGTTTTGTGCCTTCCAGCTCTCCGCTGCCGAGCCTGTTTCCGATGATGGGAGCCGCGGCGCCCGCCACGCCAAAAATGAGGACGAGCGCCACCTGCTGGAGCGAACCGACAATGCTCGAAGCGGCGACAATCGTCGCGTTCAGGTGCCCGAGAATGACGGACTGCGCGGCGACTCCGATGGACCAGCCCGTTTCGTTGATAACGACCGGGATGCTGTAGCGCAAAAAGTCCTTGAAAAGCGGAATGTCAAAATGGAGAAGGTTTTTAAAGCGGAAGTGCAAATGCCTTTCCATAAACCGCACATAGACTATCATGGCGGCGCATTCGACAATTCGGGCGATGAGCGTTGCGAGCGCCGCTCCGCGGACGCCCATGGCGGGAAATCCCAAATGTCCGAAAATCAGGACCCAGTTGAGAAAAAGGTTGATGACAAAGGCGCTCAGGTTGATGAGAAGACTGGCCTTGACTTCGCGCGTGCTGCGCATGAGCATTACGAACGTGTTGCTGAATCCGAAGAAAAAGTAGGTGAGACCCTGAATTTTCAGATATTCCGCGCCTATTTCGATCAGTTCGGGCTGGTTCGTCCAGATGCGCATCACCTGATGCGGAAAAAATGTTGTCGCAATACCGAAGAAAAAGGAAACGAGAATGCCGATGGCAAGCGTAATCGAAACAATTTTCCGGACGCTTTCCGCATCATGCTTGCCGTAATACTGGGCGACGAGAACGCCGCCACCGCTGGCCGTCCCGAAAGAGAGCATCGAAAAAATGAAAAAGGGCTGCCCGGCGAGCGTCACCGCACCGAGAGCCGCTTCGGAAATACTCCCGACCATAATGTTGTCGGCAAGCGAAAGGGAAAACTTGATGAGGTCCTGCAGGGCAATCGGCAGGGCGAGCCCCGCGAGAACCTTAAAGAAATGAGGCTCCAGAACAAACTTGTCGGAGATCAAACCGAGACTCCCGCCGGAACAATTTCTCCGCCGGAATAGTTGAGAATCTTGTAGGCGTAGCCCTGCTCGGTCAGGAAGAGCTGCCGGTTCATGGCAAATTCCTGTTCCTTGGAATCCTTTGTCACCAGGGAATAGAAGTGCGCCGGGCGGCCGTCTTCCTTGGGACGGAGCACGCGTCCGAGGCGTTGGGCCTCTTCCTGCCGGCTTCCGAACGTTCCCGAAATCTGGATGAGAATGCTCGCGTCGGGAAGGTCGATTGCAAAGTTCCCTACCTTTGAAACCATAAGGTTTCGGAGAGTTCCCTTGCGAAATTCCCCGTAGAGCCTGTCGCGTTCCCTGTTCGGGGTCTTTCCCGTGATGAGCGGAATGCCGAGTTTTTCCGAGAGCTTTTGCAGCTGGTCGATATACTGGCCTATAATCAGGATGCGGTCTTCAGGCTCGTTGTGAAGCTCGATGAGCTTTTTTACGACGTCGTCCTTTTGCGGGTTTGTGCTCGCAAAGCTGATTTTGTCGCGCGTCTGGGCGAGCGCGTATTGCATTTTTTGTTCGGCGTTCATCGTGACGCGGACCTCGCTGCAGTCCGCACTTGCAATCCATCCCTGCGATTCGAGAATCTTCCAGGGAAGGTCAAACTTTTTGGGCCCGATGAGCGAAAAGACTTCGGTTTCCTTGCCGTCCTCGCGGACGAGGGTCGCGGTGAGTCCGAGGCGGCGCGTTGCCTGCATCTCGGCGCTAAAGCGGAACACGGGGGCGGGGAGCAGGTGCACCTCGTCGTAAATCATCAGTCCCCATTTATGTTCGCTGAAAAGCGGAAAGTTTACGAGAGGCTTTTTGTCGAATTCGCTCTTTTTCTCGTCGGATTCCTCTTCCTCGCCTTTTTTGACGCGTTTTCTTTGCGTGAGAATCTGGTAGGTGGCGACGGTGACGGGACCTATTTCCTTGATGTCTCCCGAGTATTCTTTCACCTGGTCCGCGGTGAGGGTCGTTTTATCGAGAAGCTCGCGAATCCACTGCCTTGCCGCGGAAATGTTTGGCGTCAAAATGAGCGTGCGGGTTTTGGTGAGAGCCATCGTCGCCATGCCGATGAGCGTTTTTCCCGAACCGCACGGGAGGACGATGACGCCCGATCCGCCTTTTTCGGAACCGGACGCGTAAAAGATTTGCGAGGCTTCCTTCTGGTAATCGCGGAGCTCGAGAG
Source organism: Eggerthellaceae bacterium (assembly GCA_963597395.1). Lineage (GTDB taxonomy): Bacteria > Fibrobacterota > Fibrobacteria > Fibrobacterales > Fibrobacteraceae > Hallerella. Next base: position 17,163 of record CAVBPX010000027.1, read on the forward strand.
GCTTTCCGGCGAGGGTCACCTTGCGAAGCTCGATATCGAGCGGATCCCCGGCGACGTAGCCTGCGACATCCTTGACGGGAAAGCCGTTCAGGGTGAGCGTCATCTTGAGAATGCCGCGCTTGTTCGGATCGACTATCGCCTGCGTCTTGCCTTCAAATTCAAGAAGGCAGTTGGCAACATCCGGAAGTCTGCAAACTTCGCGGAAAAGAGCCTCGTCCGTGGCTTCGAGCCGAATGCCCTTTTCGCACTTGACAAGCTCGAGCATGCCGTAGCGGCCCATGTATTCGTGGATTTCCGTTGCGACGGTTTCCGGCACGGGATATTTTCCGTGATCTTCGAGAGCCTTGACGACGTCGTCCGCCGAAAGGCCCGTGGATGCGGCGTTCCACAGGGAAAGATGCGAGATGCGGTAGGTGTGCAGGTGTTCCGGACTTTTGACTAGTTCCGTAAACGGAGCGATTGCGTCGCGGGCCTCGATATAGTGCCTGTTGTGCACTTCGACGAGGATTTCCATATTGCTTTGAACGATGATTGCGCCTTCGGGATTCATAGGCGCCATATTTAAAAAATTATGGGGGCACTTGGCGAGTCTTTTAAAATAAAAAAGCCCGGATTCCGAGGAATCCGGGCGAAAGAGCCACCCAACAGATTTGAACTGTCGACCTGCTGATTACGAATCAGCTGCTCTACCAGCTGAGCTAGAGTGGCATCGCGAAACCAAATGTAGCAAATATTTTGAAAAATTTCTATATTAAATCCAAAATTTTTTTCAAGGACCCCAAAATATGGCCACGAATATGCCGAATAATATGCCGAACGGCGGAGTTTCCTCCGGAAATTCGGAAATGAAGGAATTTTTTATCCAGCACGGAATGGTGGTTGGCGCGATTCTTCTTGTCGTTGTCATCGTTGTGATTGCAATTGTCCACTTCCATGGCTCGCGGACGCAGGCGAACGCCGCCCAGGCGGAACTCCTCGGACCGGCCCTTGCCTATGAATATACGGGCAAGAAGGACAGCGCTCTTGCGGAATACGACAGGCTTTTGAACGAAAACGCCCTTTCCGGCGAAACGCTCGCCAAGGCGGCCCTTCTCGCTGGGAACATCCGTTTCCAGAACGGCGAATTTGACGCGGCCGCGATTCTCTATCAGAAGGCCCTCGACAACGCGGGCAGTCTTCCGCTTGTTCGCGGCGGTGCCATGCACGGTCAGGCTTCCGTCGCCATCGAAAAGAAGGACTACGCCGCAGCGGTAAACCTTCTCGAAAAGTTTGTTTCCGAGTTCGGAAAGCGCACAGGCGACCTCGAAGACCGCTACGAGAAGGTCGAACCCGCGGACCCCGTCCCGACGGTTGCGGACGCCCTCTGGAAGCTCTCCCTCGTCTATGTCCAGATGGGATACCCGGACAAGGCCAAGGCGACCGCCGAAAAGCTTCTCAAGGTTTACGGCGACAGCCCCGTTTACGTGGAACGCGCCCAGAAGCTGATTGCCACGCTCTAACGGCTGCAAAATGGAAATTCGGAAGTCCGCCGTCCCGGCGGACTTTTTTGCGTTTAAGACTTTTTTGCGTTTAAATTTCTCTCATTCTCCGGTCGGATTTTAAAAATGACAAATATGTTTTAAAATTCGGGAGCGTTCGTTGAACCGGCACAGGCAGTCGAAATTTCACGGAAAGTCCGGGCCGGAAGTCAAACCGGCACATTTTAAATTTTCGGAAGAAATTCAAACCCTGGAGAAATTCATGGAAGACTACATTCAAGACCTTTTTGCCGACCGCATCGGCGGAAGTTCCTTCGGAAAGGGAACCGTCCTCTATAAGTTCGAAAAAATCAAGAGGGCCCGTCGCACCGCGGAAAAGGAGCATCCCGAAACGCCGATTATCGATATGGGCGTCGGGGAACCGGACGCCATGGCGGATGCTTCCGTCGTGGAAAGGCTCTATGCCGAGGCCAAAAAGTGGGAAAACCGCGGCTATGCGGATAACGGAATCTTGCCGTTTCAGGAAGCCGCCGCGGATTATATGAAAAAAGTCTTTGGGGTTTGCGGAATCGATCCGCAGAACGAGGTTTGCCACAGCATCGGTTCGAAGCCCGCTCTCGCCATGATTCCGCAGGCATTTATCAATCCGGGGGACGTTTCCATTGTGACCGTTCCCGGCTACGGCGTTCTCGGAACGATGACGCGCTTTTTGGGCGGCGAAGTGTATGCGCTTCCGCTTCTTCCCGAAAACGATTTTTTGCCCGATCTCGAAAGCGTTCCGGCGGACGTGGCAAGGCGCGCCAAGCTTCTTTACATCAACTATCCGAACAATCCGACGGGTGCCGTCGCAAGTGCGGAGTTTTATGCGAAGGTCGTCGAGTTTGCCAAAAGGAATCACGTCATCGTCATTTCCGATGCGGCGTATGCGGCGCTCACGTTTGACGGATACAGGCCGCTCAGCTTCCTTTCCGTGCCGGGCGCAAAGGATGTCGGCGTGGAAATCCAGTCCCTGTCGAAGGCTTTCAATATGACGGGCTGGCGTCTTGGATTTGTCGTCGGAAACGAAAAGGTTGTCAAGGGCTTTGCATGCGTCAAGGACAACAACGATTCGGGCCAGTTCAAGGCCATCCAGTATGCGGGCGTCGAGGCGCTTTCGACGCCGTCCATCACGGAGCGGACAATTGCCAAGTATTCTCGCCGTCACGACCTGCTGGTAAAGACGCTCTCGGAAGTCGGGTTCCGCGTCAAAAAGCCGAAGGGAAGCTTTTACCTGTATGCACCGTCCCCGAAGGGAATTGAAGGCGGCGAGACGTTTGCAAACGCCGAGGAATTTTCGCAGTGGATGATTCGCGAAAAGCAGATTTCAACGGTTCCCTGGGACGACGCCGGACACTTTGTGCGTTTCAGCGTGACTTTTATTGCGGACTCGGAAGACTCTGAAATTTCGCTGATGCGGGAAATTCGCCGGAGACTTTCGAACGTGAAGTTCGTCTGGTAAATCTCTGAAGATTCAAAAATGAAAATCGCGCGGCAGGTTGCCGCGCGATTTTTTTTGGAGATAGAGAAAAATGTCAGGGAAACAGCTTTCCGAGCAGTGCATCGATTTGTTCGAAGTTCTTTTTGGAAAGATCCCCGAAGCGGTAGAACGTGCCGTCCTTGTTCACGACAAAGACCACGGGGACGTAGCCCGTTCCGTAGGCGGGACCGAAAGCCGCGTTCACGTCCTGGAAAATGGGAAAGCTCGCATTGAACTGGTCGATGAAAAGCCGCACATCGTTCTTTTTGATGCCTCCGCCAATCGAAATTCCCACGCCGGTCAGGCCCTTTGGCTCGTATTTTTTGATTAGGGACTGCATTTCGGGAAAGCTCGCCTGGCAATGCGGGCATTTGGGACTAAAGTAATAGATGACAAGAGGCTTGTTTGCAAAATGGGCAAAGAGCATTCCCGGGTCGTTTACTCCGGCGAGGGAAAGCATAAAGTCAATCTTCATCGGCTGTCCGGTGGAATCCTGTAAAAGGGCGGGAGCCTCCTTTCCGGAAGGCTCGCTCTGTCCAAAGGCGAACATGGCAAGAATCGCGACAAGCGAAATCGCTTTTACCGAGAGGCGCATGCAAAACTCCTATTCATAGCGATTTCTAAAATACAAAAAAGAATTGAAAAAGGATAAGGTTGCCTCTAAAATTTCATTGATTGTTTTAGAGGCTCCTCCCTAAGGTTTTAAACGGTGGGGAAGCCGCGGGAAGGCTCCCGTTTCACGGACGTGAGGAAGATTACAAATCCAGGCGACGGTCCGTTCGAGCCCGAGCCCGAATCCCGCATGGGGAACGGAACCGTAGCGGCGGGTGTCCAGATACCAGGAATAGACGTCCTTTGAAAGTCCCTGCTTTTCGATGGCCGCTTCGAGAACCTTCAGGTCTTCTTCGCGCTGGCCGCCCCCGATGATTTCGCCGAATCCTTCCGGGGCGAGAATGTCCATGTTGCGGACCACTTTCGGATTTTCGGCACTGCGCTTCATGTAGAAAGGCTTGATTTCCGCTGGGTAGTCATAGACGACCACGGGTCGGTTGAAGTGGCTTCCGACAATCGTCTCGTCCGCACCGCCGAAGTCGTCGCCCCATTTGAAGGGCGCTCCCGATTTTTGGATGAGGGAAACCGCATCCGTGTAGCTGATGCGTGCAAAAGGTTCGTTGGCAGTGATTTCAAGAGCCTTCGTGTCGCGCTCGAGAAGTTTCAGCTCCTGCGCGTTTTCGACAAGAACCTTTTTTGCAATTTCCTGCACAAGGCCTTCGGCAAGTTCGATGTCCCCGTCGAGATCCATGTAGGCGACTTCCGGTTCGACCATCCAGAATTCCGTCAGGTGACGACGCGTGTTGGAATTTTCGGCGCGAAACGTCGGCCCGAAACAGTAGGCCCTTCCGAAAGCCGAACAGGCCGCTTCCATATAGAGCTGGCCGCTTTGCGAAAGGTAGGCCGTATCGTCAAAGTAGGGCGTGCTGAACAGCGTGCTCGAACCTTCGCACTCGTTCGGCGTAAAGATGGGCGCATCGACAAGCGTAAAGTCGCGGGAGTCGAAGTATTCGCGAATCGCCCGCACGATTGTATGGCGAACGGTCAAAATGGCGTGTTCGCGGGGGCTGCGAATCCACAGGTGCCGCCAGTCCATCAAAAAGTCCGTCCCGTGCTCCTTGGGCGCAATCGGATAGTTTTCGGTTCTGGAAACAAGCTCTACATGCGAGGCGACGACTTCGATGCCCGTCGGGGACTTGGGCGAAGAAACGACCGTTCCGCGGACGCGAACGGAACTTTCCTGCGTCAGGTGCTTGATAGTCTCGAATTCGCTTTCGGGAACGTCCGTAATGCCCGCGACGACCTGAATAAAACCGGTGCCGTCCCGAAACTGGATAAAGCAGACCTTTCCGGAGCCACGGACGCGCGTGGCCCAGCCCGAGAGTTCGACTTCCTTTCCGACAAAGTCCTTCAAATGGCGAATGTAGATTTTTTGGAGCATGTGCCTAAAATAGCAAAAAGGCCTAGCGTCCGCAGCGCGAAATTTCGAACGGTTTTGGGGAAGGCGGAAAAAGAAAAAGCTCCACAAAGTGGAGCTTTTTCGAAGAGCGGGAAAAGGGACTCGGACCCTCGACCCCGACCTTGGCAAGGTCGTGCTCTACCAACTGAGCTATTCCCGCGAGGACAGCCCAAGTATAGATAAAAAAAAAGGAGCCGTCAAGGGGTTTTCCGAAGAAAAATGAAAAAAGTGGAGAAAAGCGCCTCCCAAAAAGAAGAAATCCGAAAAAACGGGCAAAATTTCCGCCGAATCTTGAGTATATTGGGAAAAAATTTTGGCAAGGAGTTTTTATGGACATCAAGGATTATCTCAAGGTTTACCTGGTGACGGATCGGGGGCTTTCGCGCGGGCGTTCCGTCGAAGAGGTCGTTCTAAAGGCCGTTCGGGGCGGAGCGACCATTGTCCAGCTCCGCGAAAAGGAGGCTTCCACTCTGGATTTTTACAGGCGCGCGTTGCGGGTAAAAACGGCTCTTACGGGGACTGGCGTTCCGCTGATTATCAATGACCGCGTCGATATAGCCTTGGCCGTGGATGCGGACGGCGTGCACATCGGGCAAAGCGATATGCCCTATCCCGTGGCGCGGAGACTTCTCGGATACGATAAAATTATCGGTCTCACAACGGACACTTTCGAAGAGCTTGAAATGGCAAACGCCTACAACATCGATTACGTTGCGTTCCAGGCCTATTCGACGACAACCAAGCCCGATGCCGTGGAAGGCTTTGGGCCGGAAGGTCTCAAAAAGGCCGTAGCGCTTACGAACCATCCGCTCGTCGCCATCGGAGGCATTCATCTCGACAATGCGGAAACCGTCGCACGGACAGGCGTGGACGGCATCGCGGTCGTTTCGGAAATCATGTCGGCCGAAAACCCGAGCCTTGCCGCGGAGAATCTTTGCCGCGCCTTTGAAGCGGGCCATCCGAAAAAACGCCGGGCGCCGTAAACCGGACCGCTACTTTTTAGAGTCCCGCGTGGGTTCTTCGGATGCCGGGTCCTTGAAGTGCAGCGCATAGACAAACGTCTCGCTGCTCTTTCCCTTGAGCTCGAAAGGCCCCTTGGGAAGCGGGGAATAGGCGCCCATGCCGGGGAGCCTTTCCAAAAGTTCCTTCGAAATCAGAAATTCCTCGCCGAGGCCCCGGCACAGATCCTGCAATCGCGAAGTCGTGTTGACCGCGTCGCCGTGGTAGGCAATTTCGCTCCGGAAGTTTCCGACCTCGGTCATGATGACCTTTCCGAAGTGCGTGGCGCCCTTGAATTCCGGAGCGTGTCCGAACTTGCCGAGAAAGCGCTTGCGCGTGCGGAAAAAGCACCGTTTGAGGTCTTCGAAGCAAAGGACGGGGCGCGCCTTTCTTAGGCATTTGCGGAGCGGCCACGTCAGGTAGGCGCCGTCGCCCGCTATCTGGTAAATGTCACCGCCGTTTTCCTCGCAGCAGTTCGAAAGAAGCCGGTAGTATTCCTTCATGAACTGGCTGTATTTGACGTGTCCCAGCTTTTCGGCGAGGCTCGTGGAATCCCGCAGATCGACAAACAGAAAAACAAGCTCGACTTCCTTCGGGTCCTGCGTTTTTCCGAGGAGCGTGTTGAAAAAGACGTTTGCCCCGAACTTCTTGTTGACGGAGCGGATGAACGTGATAAAGAATCCGGTGAGAACGGCGTAGATGGCGAAGGACTGGATGGCGTCCATGGCAAAGAACTCGGCGAGCTTCTCGAAGCCGCCCTCGTCAATGAATTCGCCCGTTTCGTACCAGCTGAAAACGAGGATGCATATCGAGAGGTTGATGAAAACCGTCGCCGTAAAATAGAGAAAGCGCACCAAAAGCGTTACGGGAATGGGCCGCTGGTCGTTATTGTCCTGCAAAATGACCACGTCGTAGATGCCGTGCGAGAGTCCGGTGAGAATTGCGAACTGGAAAAGCATCATGTAGAGGAACGGATCCTCGGAGTCCAATTGTCCGTAAAAGTGGAAGAAGAAAAAGAGAAAACTGAAAAACATCCAGCTCGCGACGTAGAACGCGATGGACTTGATCTTTCTTTTTTGAAGCCTGGAGCTAAAAAACAGCATCGGGAATCAATGTAAAAAAAGCGGAAGGCTCCACAGCATCAGGGCGAGAAAAATGTCTTTGAACGAGGGCCCGAAAAGAATAATGGACGTGAGAAGGAGAACCGTTCCGGCCATCAGGTAAAACAGGATGGAGGGCACCCTTTTGCTGCACAGAGTTCTGATGTTAAAACGCTTTTCCACGTCAATAAATATATATTCGGTTTCGATGGGCGGACTTTACGTACATATTCCATTTTGTAAAAGGATATGCGGCTATTGCGACTTTGTGACGGTCGCCGGAAGCGCGCGGCTTTTTAATGAATATGTGGACCTTTTGCTTCGCGAGGCGGAAATGCGGATGCCGCTTGGAAATTCGGGGAAAAAGCCCTTTTCGACGGCCTATTTCGGGGGCGGCACACCGTCCGCTTTGCCCGTTCCCGAATTTTCGAGGCTCGCGCGCGGACTGGAATCCCTTGGCGTCGATTTTGCAAGGCTTGACGAGGTGGATTTCGAGTGCAATCCGGATTCCGCAAGCCCGGAAGTTCTCGAAAATGCGCGGAGCCTCGGCGTGAACCGCTTTAGCCTCGGATTGCAGACGTTTGACGATGCGCTGCTCGCTTCCATCGGGCGATTGGGAAGTGCGGAAGAAAACAGGGAAGCCCTTTCGCGGGTGGTGGACTTTGCGAAAAAGACGGGGGCCCGCGCCTCGGCGGACCTGATGTTCTGGCTTCCCGGGCAGACGCTCGAAAGGTTTGAATCCGATGTCGCGGAACTCGCCCGTTCGGGCATTGGACATGTGAGCTTTTACGGGCTTTCCGTCGGGGCGAATACGGTTCTCGGAAAGCGCCTTTCAAACGGAAAAATTTCGCTTGACGACGACCTCTACCCGAGGATGTACGAGGCGGGCGTCCGCATTCTCGAAAGTTTTGGCATCGAACGCTACGAAGTGTCGAACTTTGCACGCGCGGGCGAGGAGAGCCTCCACAACCGAAACTACTGGCTTTCCGGGACATACCTCGGGCTCGGCCCCGGGGCGCACGGGTTTGACGGCCGCGTTCGGACAGCCGCCCCGGCGCGCTATGCGGACTGGAAACGCTGGGTCGAGGCGTCATGCCCCGACGCGGGGCTTGTGAAGGATCCCATCGGCGAGCGGGAACGCGCCGAGGAAAAAATCTGGCTTTCCTTGCGGATGCGGGAAGGCCTCGATTTGCAAGTCCTTGAATCGGAAGGACTTCCGAAAATTTCCGGGCAAAAGATTGAAAAGTGGGTCTCGCGCGGGTTCCTTTCGAAGGACGGTTCGCGAATAAAACTTTGCGGTCGCGGATGGATTATGATGGACTCGGTCGTCGCCGATCTCCTTCCCGATTGATATTCCAATTTACTCTATTGCAAAAACCTTATTTTCCCGAAATCCGAGCGTTTTCGTCATTATTAAGTTAATTTTCCAAGATGGAATGTCACTCTTCGATCCTTTTTTTGTGAGACTTTAAGATGCTTTACCGGACGCTAAAAACGTTTTCCTTTCCAATTTTGGCCGTCGTCCTCTTGCTTTCGGCGATAGCGTTTGGAGAAACGTGCCCGGCAAACGGCAAGTGCGCCTACTATTCCATCTATACGTCGCCAATCGCCTATTTGTGGACCGTTTCGGAGTCCGACAATGTTTCGGATACGTCCAAGGCCTTGCGCTCCAAGGATTTTCTCGTCTATGCGAAAAACGATTCGCTGGTGTTGAACCCTTGCAAGAAGGACTATTCGACGGGAAAGACCACCTGTGATACAAAGACCGAGCTTTCGCATCCGACGGCAAAAGTGACCTCGGATTCGGTTCGCGGGTTTGTGTATGTGAAGGTGACGTCTCCCTATCCGGCCGAAAATCTTCCCCTCGGCATGCAGGTCGATGAGTCCTCGACGCCGGTCATCTTCCGCTACTATACGTTCTACGTTCCGGACCTCGAGTTTTCCTATGTGAACGCCTCGGGCGATACGGTCGTCGTCGATTCGACGGAACTGCTTTCGCTCTCCGTGGACTCTTCCCTGACCGTTCGCGTCCGCGCGGTGATTCCCGTGGGCAAGGATTCCGGAAAGACGGACACGACCATCAATAACCGCGCCTTTTACCTTTCTCCCGCCCATGGCTCGGAAAATTTGGGCTTTGCGACGCTCGCCGGGGATTCGACGGACAGGGTCATTCTCGAAAAGGGCGTCGGGAGCTTTTTGATTCGCGCGAAAGGGGCCGTTTCCGGGGCGAATTTTGTCGCCCGTGGACTTGTGAACCCCTCGGACTCGAGCTTTTTTGTGAACGAGACTTTCCCGGGGCGCCTCGCCTTTGAAAATCCGGACCTTCCCGTTCTCGACAGCGCGTTCCTCTTTGATTCGGACGGGGACGGCTCGGGCGACAGCATCATCGCGTTTTTCTCGGGCAGGACGGATTCGGTCGCCTGGGACAGCCTCTTTTACAGCTACCCGAACGGTTCTTCGCTTAAAAAGCACGACGGGGAATACGCTCAAAAGGGTTCGACGATCGAAGTCCTCGACGTAAAAACCTCGAACTCCGGAAGCGCGGGCGCGGGAGAATTTGCCGTATATGCCCGGTCGGAAATCAGCGGATCGACTTCGAGGCTCTCGACGGAACTTGCGGACAGGATTGGGCCCGTGATTACCGGGGCGACTCTCATCGAAGGCGTTCCCGGCGCAAAGGATACGCTTATTCTCGACTTTAACAAGGAAATGGACACGTCCTTTACGGAAGGTTCCGTGCTCAGGCTTTCGAACGGCGACAAGGTTTCGATTAAAACGGTTTCCAAAAACGGAAAGCGCTGGACCGTGACGGTGGAAGCGGGAACGGTGAGCGTGGGGGATTCCCTTTCGATTGTCGCGGGTCTCGGGGACGTGGGACTTGTGACCTCCGACGGAATTCCCGCCGGGTTCAATTTGCCCGCCAAGGTGACGAATGCGGGCCGCGTCTATCTTTCGAACGAGAACAACGGATTTTTTGATTCCGATGCGGACGGCCGGATGGATTCGGTGACCGTGGGATTTGAAAATCCGATTACCGCGGAAGATCTCGAAAATATGCGTTTGCAGTTCTTCTGGAAGGATACCGCCGGAAACGAGCTTATTATTTCGCCCGAGGCCGAGGACCTCCTCCTCTCAAAGGACGGAAAGACGGTTTCGTACAAACTTTCCGAAAAGGAACTCGCCAAGGTTCAAAAGGGGCTGACCTCGATTGACGATTTGAATACGTATGGCTTTGCGGCTCTCGAAAACACGTCGGTCGTAAACGGCGATACGGTTTCCACGATGCAATATCTCGACATGAACGATCGGATGGCTCCCGTTATTTTGGCGACGTTCCTCTCGCCCGAGTCCCACAGCTCTCGCAAGGCAGACAAGCTCTCGGTGCAGTTCTCCGAACCCGTCGATGTTTCCAAGATAAACAATGCGAACTTCCTCGGATTTGTGATTGCCGGCGATTCCGTCTTCTTTGATTTTTCGGATGCAACGTGGAACGACGACAAAACGCAGGTGAAGCTTTCCGTTGCGTCGGACGAGGAGCTTCTTTCGCGCGCAAACCCGAACGATTCCCTCTTTATTGTGCCTTCGGCGATTGCGGATCTGAACGGAAACGGCGCCACTGAAAATTCAAAACTCGTGGGCATCGAGGGAGATCCGCGCGTCGTGATGGAAACGGCTTCGCTTGCGGGCGTTGATCGCGAAGCGATGGATTCGGACGGACCCGCCTTTACCGAGAGGCTTTTTTCGAAAAGCGAGTCTTCGAAGCGTGAAATGGAGGGAACGCTCGGCGTGATGCTCGATGTGGCCTTTGCGACAATTTTTGACGATTCGACCGGCGAAAATCTGGACCTCGAGAAGGTCGGTCTCCACTGGTCGATGGACATTTACACGAACATGGGCGGGTTCGTCGCGAGCGGAAGCGGAACCATTCGCTGCGACGATGCGGACTTCGGCGGAAACTGCTTTGAGAACGCCAAGAGGCTTTACCTGCGCTGGAACATGCGGTCCAATACGGGCCGGAAAGCGGGCGTCGGAGTTTATCTGGTGCAGTTCCATGTCAAGGTGTATGGACAGAAACATTCCTATAATTACGACAAGATTTTCAAGTGGGGCGTTTACGGTGGCAAGGCTCACCTGGCGCTCGACGATTAATCGGAGGATACCGATATGAAAAAAATCGAACGTGCATTCTTCGCTTTGGGCCTTGTGCCGATTCTCGCTTCGCTCGCCTTTGCGGACGACATCGTGGTGAACACTCCCTATAACCCGGCAACGGGCGTCTGGATTCAGCAGGTGGGCGACCTTTACCCGTCGGCGAGCACCAAGGAGACGGTTTATTACACGCGTTACTCCGCGCAGCAGAGCGCGAAGGCCCTCGACTATTACTACGACGGAAACGGCTACCTGAAGCTGGACAACAGGCGGCTCCTTTGCCGGACCAAGGGTGCGGACGGCATCGTTCACCACCCGGACGGGGACCTTCTTGTTGCGGGCCAGGACTACAGCGAAATTTACAAGGTGAACATGAACGCCTCGGACACGTCCACGAGCAAGTGCGTGGTCAAGACGGAAACGACAAACGGCGTGGGCTCTTCGACTTTTCACCTGATGATGAATCCGGACAACAGCGTCCTTTGGTCGGCGGGAATTCCGGGAAATCTTATCACGTTCAGGACGGACTCCGCGGCGAGCGGTCGTCTTCAGCTGATTCGGCAAGTCCGGATCACCGGTTCGGTCTCGAACATTACGACGCTTCTGTGGGACAATTCCGGCCAGGCGTATTATACGCGGTCGAGCAATCTGGGAACCATCTCCAAATATTCTAGCAGTAATGCCCAGTTCGGCATGATTGTCGATACGACGTGCTCCATCAATGCGAATCCGTGCCCGGCGCGATACATTACCGGTTTAAAGACCAAGACGCTGATTGACTCGCTGAAAGGCGCGCACGGGGCGAGCTTTGACGAATATTCCAATACGATTCTTCTTTTTGGCGATTCCCACATTGTGCAAATCGATCCGAAAACGCGCAAGGTGGTGGCCGATGTCGATTTGCGCAAGTATATGTTCCCCGATAGCCTGATGACGGGAAGCTATTCAACGAACAGTGCGGAAACGAAAAATTACGCCATGAAGGGGTCGTACGAAATCCGCTGGCTGCTCGACCAGGGAACCGCGGACCACAAGGGGCACATCTTTGTCGCTTCGAATTCCGGGCATCTGATTTTCCTCGACTACACGTCGAATCCGAACAAGCGGATTGACAACAACATTTTGCTCCATGTGCAATGGATTGACAACTACCTCGACGACCTTGCTCCGATTGCGGGTGCGGGTTCCAATCGCCATTCCGCTTCGACGAATACCGAAACGGTCGTCTCGTCCAATTCCAGAAGTTCTTCGAGCGCGGCAATTTTCCACGAATCCTCGAGTTCCAAGGCTTCGAGTTCTTCGACAGCCGGCGGTGAGGGGTCAAAGTCCTCCAGCTCCGGGGCGAACGTTTCGAGTTCCGGGACTTCGGGCTCGGGATCTTCCAGTTCCGGAACTGGAACTTCGGGGTCTTCGGGTAGCGACGGCTCTCTCAGTTCCGGATCTGAAACGGGCGCTTCGAGTTCTTCGGAAGGAACGGTTCTCTCGTCGGGTTCGGAAGGTTCCGGTTCGAGCTCTTCGGGAAGCGGGTCTGGCGAAAGCTCTTCCGGAAGCGGAACGGGCGAAGACGGTTCGAGCTCCTCGGACGGTTCGGAAAATTCCTCGAGTTCCGCGAACGGCAGCGGCGGCGACTGGGTGCCGCCCTGGATTGCGGATTCCACGACCTACGAAGGCTTTGACGACGACGGAACGGTCGATCAGGACGGTACGGACCGCTACCCGACAAACGACAAGCGCGACAAGGGCGATACGCTCGTTTCGGGCGGTTCCAAGCTGATTCCTGTTCCGGACGATACGTCCGCGGCGGGAAAGGTCGTGATTAACGGAAACACCTACATTACGGGCGGCGGTTCGCAGTCCACCGAGCTTCCGAGTTACGGCTCCGACACGACGCTTTCAAATGGTCGCGAAGCGGTGCAGGTGGGCGACGTCATCGAGATTACGCTCGATGCGGACAAGATCCGCGACTACTTCGGCGACGTGGATTCGCTCTACATCTCCGGTTCGACGGGACTTTCCTTCAAGGATCCGACGAATACGAGCGGTGCTTCCTCGAACATTTCGATTGGCGTCACCGGAAAGGATCTGTCGTTCTGGGTGACAGCGGATACGGTCGTCTCGGGTGGAACCATCTACATTACCGACAAGGACGGCAACCTGATTATCTTTGACGGCATCAACTTCTACGACCCGATTCCCAAGGCGGAAATCGGCTACATCCAGGACGTGGATGACGACGGCGAACTGGATTCCCTCGAAGTGATTCTTTCCGACACGATTCCTTCGGGCATTTCCGCAACGGGCATGGCGCTTGTCGTAAACGGCGATACGCTTCCGCTCACGGGCGCCGTCACGGTTTCCGGTTCGAGAATCTATGCGAACGCCTCGGAACTCAGGCTCTCTTCGGACAGCTTCCCCGAGGATGCCCGGGTGATTATCACCTATACGAGCGACGAAACCGGTGCAAACTACAGCCGCAGCTCGGAACTTCTCGTGCTCGGGTCCCATGTTATCAAACGCGCCTATGCCATCCGCAATACGGCGGGCGAGGATTCGCTCTTTGTGGAGTTCAATATTGACGTGATTCCGGCGGACCTGAACAGCCCCGAGATGATCGTGTGGCTGAACTCGATGGGCTTTGACCTGGATGCGGTCCGCATTTATCTTCCGACAAAGAATATGATTATTCTCGTCGGGGATTCGCTCGGACTTTCCGGTCGCTCGGACTATGTGACGCTCGCTCCGGGGGCTTCTTTCCACAACCTTTCCTACATCGCGACGTCGGAATACGAACGGCAGGTTCCGGTGACGGTGGTCGATAGGTATCCGGCCGCAAATGTCGTCGAGTATTATGATATGGACGGAGACGGCGCGCTCGATTCCATCGCCGTGAAATTCTCGTCAAAGGTGAGCGCGGAAGAACTGCAAAACTACTACTTCTCGTTCCCCTGGTATAGCTCTCGAGGGCTTCTCATCGAGCTGCAGGCGCAGCCGCGCGACCTGATCCTTTCTTCGGACGGAATGAGTGTCGGGTGGGTCGTAAAGAGCAACGTGAACGTCGCCCCGGGCCTTACGAGCATCAGTTCGGAAGTCCCTGCCGCAACGCTCTACACGTATTACGAAATTTTCGGGAACACCTTTATAGCCCAGCAGACCGTTGCCATCGAGGACAAGATGGCTCCCGTCATCGCATCGGCGTCTCTCCACTACGGAGACTCCCGCGATACGCTCACGGTTTCGTTCTCCGAACCGGTCGATTATTCGTCCCTTTCCGGAAGCGACTTCTTTGCCTACATCCACGGAAGCGATACGATTGACATTCGTCCTTCCCGGTTGCTCTGGGCGGCGGACGGCAAGTCCGTGCGGCTCGTTCTCCGCGAATCGACGGACGGCATCGTTCCGGGCGATTCCCTGCTCGTGGTGAAGGGCGCAAAGTCCGCCATTGCGGATATTTACGGCAACAAGTCGGTTGAAAACGCTTCGCCGGTCGTCATCGGCGGACTTCTCGGGCAGATTGTCGAATCCATCAACATGGGAACCTATGACCCCGAAAAGTATGTGACGAATACGCTGAACTCGGTCTCCATCTCCTACGTTTCGAACCAGACGCGGACTTCGGATTTGCGCGACCAGGGAACGCTCGGGCACCTGATATCCCTCGGCGAAAGGTTTGTGCCGCAGCTCATTGACGGTGCAAAGCTCGACGCGGACGGCAATTATGACCCATCGGTCCTCGACAGCATCGACCCGGGCGACGTCTTTGTGAACTTCAGCGTGAGCTACTTCGACAATCTGGGACAGTACGTGACGGATACGACGTTCAACATCCCCTGCAACAGCGCGGCCTTCGGTGCAAGCCAAAACTGCCTCACCACGGACAAGAAGGTTTTCGTCAACTGGAACTACAAGGATCACTCCGGTCGTCTCGTCGGCTCGGGCGTGTACATTGTCGAATTCAAGCTGGTGGTTCGCTACAAGCAAAAGAAGGTCCAGGAAGAAATGCGCGACAAATGGGGCGTTCGCCGTAAAAAGAACAAGTAGCTCCGGAGCGCCTTTCCTATATTTTTCCCATGCTTCAGATAGGTAAGACAGAAACGGCACTGAACCTTGCAATCGAAAAGCGCGGCGCTCTCTTCGCCGTGCTTCTCGACCCCGACACGTCGGACGATAACGCTCTCCTCAACGCGGGCAGTCTCGCCGCCGAGAACGGGGCGGACCTGCTTCTTGTCGGTGGCTCGTTCATGGGAAATTTCAAACTTCCCTCGCAGGTGGCGCTTCTCAAAAAGGAAGTGCAGCTCCCGGTGATTCTTTTTCCGGGCGGCGCTTCGCAGGTCGTTCCGGGCTTTGACGCGATTCTCTTTACGACGCTCGTCACGGGCCGCAACCCGAACTACCTGATCGATGAACAGGTGCGCGGAGGCGTTCTTGTACGCTCTCTCGGTTTGGAAGCCATTCCCACGGCCTACGAGCTTATCAACAGCGGAAAGCGCACAGCGGTGGAATACATCAGCAATACGACGCCCGTTCCGTCAAACAAGCCGAAGCTTTCGATGGTCCATTCGATTGCCGCGGAACTCATGGGAATGCGTTACGTCTATCTCGAAGCGGGCTCCGGCGCGGAGACGCCCGTTCCCGTGGAACACATCGCCTACACGCGCAAGGCGACGCAAATGACCATCATTACGGGCGGCGGCATCCGCGAACCCGAAACGGCCTCGGCGCGGGTTTCCGCCGGTGCGCAAATCATCGTCACGGGAACGCTCTGGGAAAAGGTAAAGGATCCGGGACTTCTCCGCGAATTTTCCGCGGCAATTCACGTCAAGGGTTAAGGTCTCCTCTAAAAATTCAATTTTCAAAAATTTGGTTGCGACGCTTCGCGCTGGCAGTCA
>CAVBPX010000028.1:0-30770 GCA_963597395.1 Eggerthellaceae bacterium
TAAAGAAAATTTGAGTGAGACCAAGCGATGGCAGGAATGAAAAGTGGCGAATACTGGATGTATTTGGCACTTTGAATGACTGCCAGCGCGAAGCGTCGCAACCAAATTTTTGAAAATGAATTTTTAGAGGTGACCATAAAAAGGGTATATTGTATTACAAACGGGAAGGTATATGGCTTTACATTTAAAATTTGCGCTGAATTTGGAAACCCTGGCGGACGAAATGGTTGACGAGGTCAAAAAATGCTGGGAATCGCCATTTGAATCACCGATGATCATTTTTTCGGAATACAAGCTGGAACAGTGGTTTCGGCTACACTGGATTGAGAACAAGGAAAATGGAAACGTCCTGGCGAATCTCAAACGGAAATCGCTCGATGCGTTTCTCATGGAAATTCTTTCCGTAAACGGAGAAAAGGCGAAAAAGCTCACACCGGACATTTTGCGGAACGTCATCATCGCCTACCTGATGCTTTCGGAAAACGGCACGCCCAATTTGGAAAAATTCGACGCGAAGATTGGCAACTATCTGTATAAAAAAACGGGCGAAAAGATCGTTGACGAAAAACGCCTGTTTGACTTTGCGGAAAGGCTCGCAAAGCTCTTTCTGGAATACGAAACGAGCCGTCCTGGAAACTTTCTTACGGACGTTTCCGGAAAAGTCGTCCCGGGCATTCTCGACTGCTGGAAGGACGGGAACCTAAAACCTTTCTTTAAGGACAGGGACGGGAAGGCGGCGGAAAACGAACAGTGGGAACGCGAACTGTATTCCGCGATATTCCATGGCGGCGAAAATTCCCTGCTTTTCAAGGTTTTTGAAAAGGCGAAAGAAGAATTTGTGACGATGCCTTATCTTTACAAGGCTTGCAACGGAAAGTTTAATTACAATTCCAAACAGCCCGTGTTCATTCTCGGGCTTTCGGGAATGGGACAGTTTTATCGGGTCGTTTTGCAGAAATTCGCCGAGGAACACGAGGTTTATGCCTACATCCAAAATCCCTGCCGGGAGTTTTGGGAAGACGTAACGACGCCTAAAGAAGAACGACGGCGCGCTCCGAAGACCGTCTATGATGCGTCTGCGGCACCCGATGCGGCAGAAACGGATCTTTGGGCAAATGAAAACGAATTGCTCCGCGCATGGGGACGCTCGGGCCGCGACAATATTCGGCTTTGGAGTCTCGCCGATAATTACGAAGGGGGATTTGCGGACGATGCCCCGGATTTGGATTCTTACAAGAATTCTTGCAAGAAATCTCCGACGCTTCTTCACGAAGTGCAGCGGATGATTGCGGAACGGAAAAATCAATTTTCTGACGATTTTGATTTTCAAAAGTACAAGGATGCAAAGGCGGAGGACAATTCCCTGACGATTTCCGCGGCCCCGAGCCGGATGCGCGAAGTGGAAAACCTGCATTCGCAAATTTGCGGACTTTTAAAGGACGGTGCAAAGATTCGGGATATTCTGGTGGTTGCGCCGAACCTCTCCGCATACCGGACGGCCATTCTTCAGGTCTTTGAACAAAACGAAAAGGAAAGCGAAAGGGGCGTCCATCTGCCGTGCGTTATTGTTGACTCCGCCGAGCGGGAATCCCTTGTGGGAAAAGCTCTTGAAAACCTTTTTGCCGTTAAAAAATCCAAATCGCTTTCGCGGACCGACTTCTTTGAACTGGTGCGAAATCCCGTGGTGCAGGAGGTGCGGAAAATTTCCCCGGACGAGGTTTCGAAATGGCAGGAATGGGTCTCCGGCATGAACATTTACCGTTCTCACGAGAAAAACGAAAACGGCGACTGGGTTCTCGGTGTTCGGCGCCTTTTGCTTGCGCGTCTTTCGAATGACGAAGTGGAAAATTGCCTTCCGTATTCGGATATGGCGAGTTCCGACGATCGTTCGCTTTGCCGCTTTGTGGAAGCGGTCGAATCGCTTGAAAAATGGCGGAATGACGTGGAGCCCGTTTCGGAAGTCTCCGCGGTGCAGAACTTTTTGAATGAGTGGTTGCGTTTGGAAGACGCTCCGGCGGGGCTTGGCGGCGAAGCGATTGTTTTTCGCAGTGTGATGGAGGCTCTTGAAAATTTGAAGTATCAAAAATATGCGGGCGTCGAGAAAATTTCGTGGGAAATGATAGAGGCCACGGCCAAGAGCGCCGCCGAAACTTCGGAATATACGTGCGGAAAGCTTTTTGTGAACGGCGTGACGTTTATGAAGTTCGCACCGAACCGCGTCATCCCCGTCAAGCATCTCTTTTTCCTCGGGGCGAATGCCTCGGATTTTCCGGGCGCAACACCGGCCGATTCGCTGGACCTGCGAAAGTCCGTTGCGCGGTGGCCCGGGGACGATACCGCTGTTGAAAAGAACCGCTACGCGTTTTTGTGTCAGCTGATGAGCACGTCGGAAAGCTTCCACATCAGCTACCGGAACAAGTATCTTCCCAAAGACGAGGAGCTTTATCCGTCATCCGTTGTCATCGATTTAAAGCGCGCATTGGAAAATGCAATTCCCGCAAAGGACGGGCAAAAGATTGTTAAAGTGGATGAAATTTTGCCGACGCGAGAATTGCACATTGACGAGGACCGTCCCCTTTCGGAACTTTATACGGAGCGTTCCCGTCGGAACTGGGAAACGCGTCAGAATTTTTTAACGAACCTTCAAAAAGCGAAAGAAAAAACAGCGGTAAAAGACGAAGAGGATTCGGAGAAATTCCAAAATTCCGATTCGTCTTCACAAAAGCTCCCGGAACGCGTTTCGGCGTTTAATCTGCGAAAGTTTTTGGAAGACCCGTTCGAGTTTCAGGCGGACCGCGCGATAAATTTGGAAGAAGCCGAAGAGGATCCGGAAAAGATTTCCATTGAACCGGTTTCCTTGAACAACCTGGAAAAAAACCGCTTGCTGAAAAAGTTGGTCGCGCAAAAGCTCGGGATTGATGTCAAGGATCTGTCGTCCAAGGAAAAATTGCAAAAGCTCGGAACCATTCCTCTTGGAAGTTTTGGCGATCAGGTTTGGAAAGACTTGAATTCTTCGGCGAAAAGCATTGTCGAAAAGATTACAGCGGATCCTGAATATGGAAATTGGGCGGAGACGTTCCGGTCGGAAAAACTGGACGTTCTGATTCCGTCCGCGGAAAAATCGGGACCGTGGACGCTTTGCGGAACGGTGCAAATTTTGGCTGGAAAAGAAAACGAACTGACGGTTTTCAAGGCTAAGAATGAGGATATCGGCTGCTTTGAAAAGTTTATTCCGGAATATGTGGAGGCGCTCGGGCTGATTGCTTCGGAAAAGGCCGCCTGCGTAAAGCTCTGGCCAACTAAAGAACCGATTTTGGTGAAGGTTTCAAAAGCCGAGGCCTGCGCGCGCCTAAATAAAATTTACCGGGAGATGTATGTCGAAAATTATCGGACGGTCGTTCCCGCTTCACTTCTTAAAGAGAAGGTTGAAAACATTTGGGATTTGAAAAACAAATTAAATGATGATGAACATGGCCCCTGGAAGTATTTTGCCGGAAAGAATCTTTTTGACGTTCGCGACAAAAACGTCCTGGGATTTTCAAAAGAAAATTTTGAGGCGGAGTGGTCCGCGGCAAAGGAAAAAATGAAGAACTTGATGCCGGAAATCGCCAATGCGATGGTTGAAAAGACCGCAAAGGAAACAGGAACAAACGCGAAGGGGAAAAAGTAATGTCCGAAAAATTGTTTGATATCCAGAATTTTGAAAAGGGCAAAAACTATTGCATAGAGGCTTCGGCCGGCACCGGAAAAACGTACACGATCAAGAAAATCGTGGCAAAGCTTGTTCAGGAAAACGTGCCGCTTTCGAAAATTTTGCTGGTGACCTATACGGAAAAGGCGGCGGGTGAACTGCGCGACCGGATTCGTGCGGAACTTCAGGAACAGAAGTTGACTGTGGCACTTTCCGAAGTGGATAACGCTCCTATCGGGACCATTCACTCTTTTTGTCAAAAGACCTTGCGCGATTTTGCCTACGAAGCGAACGTCCCGTTTGCAATGAACATGGTCGGAAGCGATACCGCCGGAGAACTGGTCGATAGGCTGATACGGGACCGCTGGGCGGATGAAATTACAAAGTATGGACTTCCTGTAGAAAAAATTCGCCAGTTGATGGTGAGCGCACTTGAAAAGTATGACGGGAAGATGAAATTTTCTTGCATCCCCGCTGCGACCTTCGAGGATTGGATTCATTCGAATCCGGAATTTGAAGAGCACTGGAATGTGCTGCAGAAAAATTTGGACAAGACTTATAAGGCCGGAGGAAAAAAAGAACTTTGTTCTGTTGAAGAATTGGTATCGAAGATTCTTGAAAATAAATATTCTGATGCTTTATTTAGGAGTTATGGCACAAAATTTGATTCAACGAAGAATTCTGGTTTAGATTCTGAATTGTCCGCAGCGCTCCAGTATTTTTATGATCAGCGGGAAAATAAGACGGTTGATGTTGATCCCGAAAAAAATTTTATCCTTACCCATTTGGGTCCCGCCCATGACGAGTTTAAAAAGCGGAAGGAAGAAGAAAACCTTCAGTCGTTTGACGACATGATTTCCGCGGTGCGCAATGCGGTTTGCTCGGAGAGGGAGACGGAGACGCCGCTTTGCAAAAAAATGCGGGAAACATACGAGTATGCGATTATCGACGAGTTTCAGGATACCAACCAAAAGCAGTGGGACATTTTCAAAACCGTCTTTTTGGACAGTTCTAAAAATCACATCATTGTTGTCGGCGACCCGAAGCAGTCCATCTATTCGTTCCAGGGCGCGGATTTGAACGTGTATTTTGAAGCAAAGAAATCCATTGTTGAAAAGGGCGGCGTCTTGGAAACGCTGGGAACAAACTTCCGCTCGACAGAAAAAATGGTCGCGGCCTGCTCCGAACTTTTTGGCAAGAGCGCAAGCGACGGGGAGTCCGAAGGAAAGGACTTTTTTGAAAACGGTTTCTTTCAGTTTAAGCCTTCGAAAGCGGTTACGGGGGATGGTAAAATTTTGCCGCCTAGGCTCAACGGAAAGGAAATTCCGCCCGTTCGGATGTTGATGAATGCGAGCGACGAGGCGTTTGCCGAATACGCGGTCCGGCAGATTGTGGAATTTACAAAGGTCGATTCAAACGGAAAGACCGCGCTGCAGGTTTATGACAAGGACAAAAAGGGACTTGTCAATTTGGAATTTTCGAAGATTGCGGTCCTTGCGCGGTCCCGCTCCGAAATGAACCGGATCGAAGAGAAAATGGCGCAGGTCGGGATTCCGTTTGCCCGCTACAAGGATGCGAATCTTTTTAGCGGTCGCGAAGCGAACCAGTGGCTTGCGCTTTTGCGGGCCATCAGCGTGCCGGACTTTGCCGGAAGAAACCGGAAGGTTTTGAACGCGGCGCTCATCTCGGACTTTTTTCAAGTGCCTCTCAAAGACGTCGAAAGCGCGGACTATGAAGATCCGCAAAACGAGACCGTTCAAAAGTTCGAAACTTGGCGTGCGCTTCTTTCCAAAAGGCGCTATGCGGAATTGCAGGAGAGCATTTACGCTCAAACGGGCATCAATTCGCGCCTTTACGAAACGTCCCGTTTGCAGCAAATGGCCAAAATCGATCAGATAGGCTCCTACATCTTTGACTACTTCTACAACAACCGCGTGAGCGCGGAAGAAGTGATTCGTCACATTGAAGGCCTTTCGATTGCGACCGAGGACGTCGATGACGAAGACGGAAACCTCGTGTCCAAGGGATGCGATTTTTCGGCGGTGCAGGTGATGACGATTCACGCGTCCAAGGGATTGCAGTTTCCGGTGGTCATTTCGGTCGCCGGATTCAAAAAACACAATAACAAAGTGAATGGCCCGTTTATTTATCGGGACGGGAATGAAAAGAAGTTCGGCCTTTCCGATGCAGCGAAGGATTTACGCAAAAAGGAAGAGCTGGAAGAATGGCGGCGCCTCTTTTACGTGGATTATACCCGCGCGGAATCGGTGCTGATTTTGCCGTTCTATGAAAAATGGGGAGAAAAGTCTAAAAATGGAAACAATAAGAGTGATTGCGCTTTTTTGAAACCGGCGCATGAGCGTTTAACCGAAGTTCAAAAGGATTTTCCCGAGAACTTTACGGTATGGAATCCGAAAGAGCTCAAAAACTCCGTTCAGGAAACGCTTTCGAGAACGACAGCTGTCGCTTGCGAAAATTCGGAAGCGCAGGATAAGGCGATCAAGGATTTCAATAAGGGTCTTAACGCCAAGTGCATTTTCCAGCATTCCTATTCCACGCTTTCGGGAAAGCTCGATAAAAACGAGTATTCCGTGGACGGAAAAAATTTAGAGTCGGCCGAAGAAAATTCTGCGGCGCAGGAGAAACAGAAAATGAATGAAATTGACGTGAATCCGGTTCGAATTTTGGGCAATACGAAGAGTGAAATGATCGGAGAAAATTGCCTGCCCGATGTGAAAGACTATCCGAAGGGGAGCAGTCTGGGAAACGCCCTGCACCAGACGTTTGAAAAAATGGATTTTGGACGGATTGGAAATTTGTCCGAGGATGACGCGTTCAAAGATGCGGAATTTCAAAAGCTGATCGAGGAACAGTTTCGCTCTCAGGCGTTCCCCATCGAAAAGCATCCCGATTGGACGCGTCAAACGGCGCACTTTGTTTGGCATACGATGAATGCAACGCTTCCGGAAATTCACGGCGGAAAGGCAACCGGAGAATCCTTTGCCCTAAAGGAAATTTCCGAGGAAGATCGTTTGGCGGAAATGGAATTCCAGATGATGAACGCGATGGAAGAAGACAAGGCCCAGAATTTTTTCAAGGGCTTTATCGACCTGATTTTTAAGCGCGGCGATTACTATTCCATTCTCGACTGGAAATCCGATGCAATTTCAAATTATGGCATCAAGGACGAAACGGAATGCGGCACGATGCAAAAGGTCGATGACGATTATGCGGTGCAACGTGTGCTGTATTCCTACTTTTTGATTCAATGGCTCAAGGCGTTTGACAAATTTTCAAAAATGTCGGAAGAAGAAATTTTTGAAAAGCATTTTGGCGGCGTGTATTACGTGTTTGCGCGCGGATGCCGTGCCGGGGAAACTTCGGGTCTGTATGCGCAGACGTGGAAAAGTTTTGCCGAACTGAAAAGGTCGTTTGAACAGGTCAAAAAGCTGATGGTGAAAAGTAAAAAAGAGGATTCGGAAAATGGATAATTTGAAAGATTTGAAGCTGGATGCGTTCTTTGAAAAACTAGAGGAATTGCGGGCGGTTACCCGGCTGGATCTGAAGCTCGTCCAGCTTGTGGGCGAGCTGGGATTTTCGCTTTCGCAAGAAGCTCAAAAGGTACTGCTTGTTTACTTTTCGCTCTTGCGCGACGGGAACACCTGCATTTCGCTCAACGCGTCCGAGCTTTTAAAAAAGTGGAGCGTCAAGTGGAACGGCTTGTCGGTGCTCTCAAATTCCCACGCCGAAGAAAAAGCAAAGAGAGAGTTTTATAAGGCGGAGGACTTTAGGCCTGTTTTTGAAGCGGGCTGTTCCGAAATTCTTGAAAATCCCGATTTGAAAAAGGAAAATTCCCCGTTCAAGGTGGAAGGCTCGCTTCTGTTCGCCAAAAAATATTGGGATGCAAAGGAAAGCATCAACGAAATTTTCAAGGATCGTTCCGCGGATGCCGTTTTCCGTCCGCTTCCCGAAACGTCGCCGGAAGAAATCGAACAAATGAAGAAGAAAGTCGCGGACATTCTTCCCGAAGGTTCTGGAATCCGGCTAAAGGATTTGCAGGCTCGCGCCATTTGCTGCGGACAAAAAAACAATCTGATTATTACGGGCGGCCCGGGAACCGGAAAGACGACGGTGATGCTCTTTTTAATTTGGGAGTTTTTGAAAAATAATGGTCAGGACGTCAACTGGACGCTTCTTTTTGCGGCGCCGAGCGGAAAGGCGGCAAACCGTCTCAAGGAAAGCATGGAACTTGCGGACATTTCGGAAAAAGAAAAGTCCGAACATCCGGAAATGGTTAACAAAATCAAAAATGCCGAAGGAAAGACTCTGCACAGGCTTTTGAACTTTTCGCCCGAAAAGAACGCGTTTTCGTACAACGCGGAAAATCCTTTCCCGGACAATTCCGTTTTTGTGATTGACGAAGCGAGCATGATCGATGTGACGCTTTTTGCGCGGTTCCTCGAAGCGCTTCCGAAAGATCCTTTGAAGTATCGGCTGTTCATTTTGGGCGACAGGGAACAGCTCCCGTCCGTGGATGCGGGTGCGGTGCTCGGCGAACTGCTCGGTGTGCGAAAAGATGCCGTGGTGGAACTTTTGGAATCCAACCGTTTTCCGGACGATTCGAAAATTGGACGCTTTGCGAGGGCGATTCAAGCGGAAAGAGACGATGCGCTTGAAAATTCCATCGGGGAATGCGGCGGCGTAAAACCTTTTGATCCCGAAACGAAGCTTTGGCCGGCGGAAAACAATGTCCGGTTCGTTTCGCTTGAAAAGGACGGTGAAAACCTTAGGAAAAAGGAGCTGGAGGTAAAAATCCAGAAGATTCTCGGTCAGTGGATGGAAAAATTTCTTGACGGGCTTTTGGACCTCGCGGAAAAGGTCCACCCGGAAGTTTCGGACATTTCGGATGCGGAACGGGAGGTTCGGAAAGAACTTTGGCGGGCGGCGGAACGGGCGCGCATTCTTTCGGCGGAAAGGCGCGGTGTGCAGGGCGTCGAGGCTCTCAACCGGACGCTTTGCCGTGGTATTTTGAAAAAACTCGAAAGCGAAAAAAAGTCTTTGGCCGGGGCCTATTTCTGCGGGCAGATTTTGATGTTCACCCGAAACCAGAACATGTATCGGCTTTACAACGGGGACTCGGGCGTTGTCGTCAAGGACAATAAGGGCGTCGAATATCTGATGGTAAAGTCCGACGGAAAGTATCCCTGCTACAAGCTTTCGCTTTTCCCGAGCGACTCTCTCGAAACGGCCTTTGCCATCACGATTCACAAGTCCCAAGGCTCGGGTTACGAGAACATTTTGATGTTTCTTCCGCGCGACGAAGGGCATCCTCTTTTGAATCGCCAGATTCTTTATACGGGCGTGACCCGCGTAAAAATGGGCGGAAGTTCGGCGGGAAGCCTGACCGTGGTCGCTTCGAAGGAACGCATTTTGGATGCGAAAAAGACGCGGCTTGAACGCGATACGGGAATCAAAAACTAGAACTTTCGTATTTTTCAAGGGAACCTTTCAAAAAGGAGTCCGAATGAAATCGTTCAAGTGTTTGGTCTTGGCCGCGCTCTCGGTCTTTTCCGGAGTTGTTGCCGCGGAAAATTACGTTTGGGGAAACGTTCGTTTTGACGGTGGCGGCTTTGTCAGCGCGGTCGTTTTTCACCCGAAGGCGGAAAATGTTCTTTATGCGCGGACGGATGTCGGCGGAATTTACCGCTTCGATTTTGCGGAAAACCGCTGGATTCCGCTTCTCGACTGGCTCGGCGAAACCAACAAGGGCCTTCTCGGAACGGAAGCCCTGGCGCTTGATCCGACGGATCCGAAGCGCGTTTACGTCCTTGCCGGTACGGGCTACTTTAACGATGGCCGGTCGGCCGTTCTCCGCAGCTCGGACTACGGAAACACCTGGGACACGAGCTATGTGGAAATGCTCGCTCACGGAAACGGCATGGGCCGTCAGACCGGTGAAAAGCTCGCGGTCGATCCGAACATGCCGAACATTCTTTTTTGCGGAAGCCGCACCAAGGGCCTTTACAAAAGCACGGATTACGGTGCGACATGGACGAGCGTTTACAAGGTCGCCATTTCCGATGCGACGGGAAACGGTCTCACGAATGTGAACGGAATAAGCTTTGTGCTGTTTGACGAATCGCAGGGAAAACTTTCGGACGGTTCAACAAAGACGATTTACATGGGAATCTCCGCGACGAGCGAGAACCTTTATGTGAGTAACGACGGCGGCGCGGCCTGGAGCCTTTTATCGGGAGGCCCGTCAAACCTGATGCCGCACCGCGCAAAGATTGCGGACGGAAACCTGTTCCTCACGTATTCGGGTTCGGAAGGTCCGCATTCCGTGAGCCGCGGCGCCGTTTACAAATACAACATTGCGGGCAAGACGTGGACAAACATTACGCCGTATCAGGACGAAAGCACGACCGCCCGGATGGGGGACGGCTCCCAGTCGGCGAGTCACGGCTTTGGCGGCATTTCCATCGACCCGAACGATGCCAATCACATGATTGTTACGACGCTTTGCTACTACGGCGGAAGACACTATTACGAAAACGGCAAGGACGGCTGGGGCGACCGCATTTACGTGACGACGGACGGCGGCGCGACCTGGAAGCACGGGCAGGGATATAACGCCGGCGTAAACGTGGATGCAAACGGGAACGCCTGGATTGCCGGGAACGCCATTCACTGGGCGGGTTCCATCGAGTTTAATCCGTTCAACACGAAGGAGGCCTGGGTGACGAGCGGAAACGGCGTTTTTCGGACGTCCGACATTACAAAAGATGTTCCGGTGTGGAAGTTTGAATCGGTCGGTATCGAGGAAACGGTGCCGCTCGACATTGTGAGCATTGTCGGAGGCCCGCTGGTGACGGCCATCGGCGACTATGACGGCGCGGTCTATACGGATGTAAGCAAGAGCATGCCGCGCCATGATCCGAACATCGGGACGACGAACAGCCTCGGTTACGCTCCGCTCGCGGGAGCCTTTGTCCGCACGGGAAATGTGACGGACTATTCGACGGGAACGGGCATCAGCTCCGACGTGATGTATCGCTCGGACGACAATGCGGCCACCTGGACAAAGCTTTCCACGACGCTCAAGGGTTCGCAGGGAACGCTTACCCTGTCGGCGGACGGCAAGGTGATTCTGCATCGGCCCGACAACAGCAGCGACGTTTACCGTTCGGCGGATAACGGCGCAACGTGGACGCATGTAGAGGGGCTTGACGGTCAGGCGCAATATGCCCGCATCACGGGCGACCCGGTGAATGCTGAAAAGTTCTACGTCGTCGATGCGCAAGGTTACCTCCTCGTTTCAACGGACAAGGGCGCGACATTTTCGAAAAGCGGAACGCGTCTCCAGAACGATGCGACGGGCGAATATTACAACGGGGCGGGCCTCATCCGCGCGGTCCCCGGAAAGGAAGGATGCCTGTGGGCGCCTCTTGACCAGGTTCAGAACTGGCTGGCAAAGGGATACTCGGAAAACGGTCTTGCCTATACGGAAGACGGCGGCGCAACGTGGACGCGGGTTTCGGGCGTTTCGACGGCGGTCGCTGTAGGAATTGGAAAAAAGAAGGACGGTGCGGACTACGAGACGCTCTTTATTTGGGGTGTCGCTGGCGGTTCCGATAACCCGCTCGGAATTTACCGTTCGACGGACAAGGGCGCGACCTGGGAGCGGATAAACGATGACGCTCACCAGTTCGGCGGACCGGGCAACGGGAACTTTGTCTATGGCGACATGAACACGTTTGGCGTCGTCTATATGAGCACTGTCGGCCGCGGACTTGTTGTAGGCGCTCCGGTTGGAAGCGTGCTGTCGCTTTCGGACGCCCGGATGGAAAGCGTCCCGAACGTTTTGATGCAATTGACCGCGAAGAACCTCTACGTGGTCGCTCCGGAAAAAAGCTCGCTTCTTCTTTTCGACTCGAACGGAAAACTTTGCCTCCGCGAGACCGTCGGAAACGGTTCGAACGTTTCGCTCTCGAAAATTCCCTCCGGAATGTGGCTTGCAAAAGTGGTTTCGGAAAGCGGAAAAACGCTCTCCTCGAAAATGCTCGCGATCCGCTGAACGGAAAATCAGCGGTTCACGAAATCGCTGATGCGGTCGAGCGATTCCTGCGAAAGGATGTGTTCCATTTTGCAGGCGTCCTCGTTCGCAATTTTTTCGTTGACCCCCAGCTTGAGAAGGAGCTTTCGAAGCAGAAAGTGCCTCGCGAGAACCTTGGCCGCGGCCTGTTTTCCGGCGGGGGAGAGCGAAATGCCCGTGTAGGGTTCCTGATTCACCAGCCCGAGCTTTTTCAGTTCGTTCATCGCCTTGTTGACGGAGGGCATTTTGACGGAGAGCCTTTCCGCAATTTCCTTGACGTGGGCGACGTTCTTGTTTTCGAGGCACAGGATGTGCACCATTTCAAGGTAGTCTTCGAGACTTTGGGAAAGCTTCTGCGGCTCGGGCATACGTGAAAACCTCATTTGTTAGCTGTGTCTAATTATAACAATAGGAGACCCGAAAAACAAGGGCACCTCTAAAAATTGCTT
Organism: Eggerthellaceae bacterium; assembly: GCA_963597395.1. GTDB lineage: Bacteria > Fibrobacterota > Fibrobacteria > Fibrobacterales > Fibrobacteraceae > Hallerella. The sequence goes on from CAVBPX010000028.1 coordinate 12,236, forward strand.
TGGTAAAGAAAATTTGAGTGAGACCAAGCGATGGCTGGGCGGGACGAACCAGCGCGAAGCGTCGCAGCCAAATTTTTGAAAATTGAATTTTTAGAGGTGACCACAAGAGACCGCCCGGAAAATCGGCCCGAATTTTAAAACCCCGAAGACAATCGGCCCGAATTTTTTTAGATGTTTAAATATGAAAATTTCCCGAATGTTGCTTTCCTTTTTACTGTTCGCCGCGCTTCCGCTTTTTGCGGAGGACGAGGAACCGATGGATTCCGAAGACCGCCTGACCGCCCAGGAAGAGGATTTGCGCTCCCTGAAGGATTCCTACGACAGCCGAATCAACGGGATTATGGAAGAGTTTAGCGAAAAAGGTCCGTCCGCCTGGTTTGATGCCCGGGCCGAGGGCCGCTATGCGAGCTGGAAGGACATCGAATTCGAACTTCCCGAAGTCAGGATGTTTACCGTGACGGAGGTTCCCTACGGATTTTCCGTCAAGGGTAAGGGCCGCGCGAAGGAATCGGTGACGGTTCTTGTTTTTACGCGGGACGAGGATCTGTATTATAGCGTTACGATAGGCAAAAACGCTTCGTATGATTTTACGCGCATGGTTCAGGCCGTCTTTGAGTCGGACGGCGAATATACGTATCGCGACGGGACTCCTTGCAACCGCAAGGCGGTGTCGTGCCTGAACGGCTACGAAAAGGGAACATCCGGAAAGCTCAAAAAGTAATTGTCAGGAGGCCTGTATGGCAGAACTTGGAAACATTGGAACTCCGCTTTCGAAAAGCGCAACGCGCGTCCTCTTTTGCGGCGCCGGGGAACTCGGCAAGGAAGTCATCATCGAAATGATGCGCTTGGGCGTCGAAACGATTGCCGTCGATCGCTATGCAAACGCTCCCGGCATGCAGGTTGCGCACAGGTCCCACGTCGTCAATATGCTCTCCGGCGAGGAACTTCGCCGCGTCATCGAACTGGAAAAACCGGACTACATTGTGCCCGAGGTCGAGGCCATTGCGACGCCTACGCTCGTAGAACTCGAAAAGGAAGGCTATAACGTGATTCCGACCGCAATGGCGACGCGTCTCACGATGAACCGCGAAGGCATTCGACGTTTGGCGGCGGAAGAACTGGGACTTGCCACTTCTCCCTACCGCTTTGCGGATACCGAGGAAGATTTTCGGGCGGCAGTCAAGGCCGTGGGAATTCCGTGCGTCGTAAAGCCTGTGATGAGTTCTTCCGGGCACGGCCAGAGCACGGTCAAGTCCGAAGCGGATATCGACCGGGCGTGGAACATTTCCCAGAGCGAAGGCCGCACCGGGAAGCCGTCGCGCGTCATTGTCGAAGGCTTTGTGCCGTTTGACTACGAAATTACGATGCTCACCGTACGCCATGTCGGCGGAACGAGCTTTCTCGAGCCGGTGGGCCATCACCAGGTGAACGGCGACTACCAGGAATCGTGGCAGCCGCAGCCGATGAGTGCGAAGGTTCTCGAAAAGGCTCACGACATTGCAAAGAAAATTACCGATGCGCTTGGAGGCCGCGGCATTTTTGGCGTGGAACTTTTTGTGTGCGGCGAGAATGTTCTTTTTAGCGAAGTGAGTCCGCGTCCGCACGATACGGGAATGGTGACGCTCATTTCGCAGGACCTTTCGGAATTTGCGCTGCATGCCCGGGCCATTCTCGGACTTCCGATTCCGAACATTTCGTTCCGCGGACCGTCCGCTTCCAAGGCGATTGTCGTCGAAGGGGAATCCGATTCCGTTTCGTTCGGCAACCTGAAGGAAGTTCTCGAAACTCCCGATACGGGCATCCGGCTGTTTGGAAAGCCCACGGTCGGCGGGCACCGTCGCATGGGCGTTTTGCTTGCGCGGGCGTCCTCGGTGGAAAAGGCCGTCGAAACCGTCAAGGCGATGCGCGAAAAACTTTCGGTCCGTCTCTAATTTCACATTTTAAAAATCGATACCCTATGCCAGCCCCGAGAAAACTTTTTTTGCTCGACTCCTTTGCCCTTGCCTTCCGGATGTTTTATGCCTATGCAAGGGATCCGCTCATAAACAGGAACGGCGAGGATGTGTCTCTCGTCCACGGCTACTGGGGAACGGTGCTCCGCATTCTTGCAAAGCACAAGCCGACCCATTTTGCGATTGTGTGCGATGTGGGGGCGCCGACGTTTCGGCACGAGCTTTACCCGGAATACAAGGCGAACCGCGGTCCGATGCCCGAAGAGATGGCGCGTCAGCTTCCGATGCTTATGGAAGCGATTCGCGCGAGCGGAATCCCGATGCTCTCGGAAGCGGGCTACGAAGCGGACGACGTAATGGCCGCGGTGGCGGGCGAAGCCTACAAGGAAGGATTCGAGCAGATTTTTCTCGTCACCAAGGACAAGGACCTTTCGCAGGTCGTCAACGACCGAATTCATCTGTTTCAGCTGGAGAAAGGCGCGGACGGCGTCGATTTTGGCCCGATGGATGTCGAGGAAAAATACGGAGTCCCGCCCGAGCAAATCCGCGACTATCTCGCGCTGATGGGGGACTCCTCGGACAACGTTCCGGGCGTCGCCAAGGTCGGTCCCAAGACGGCCGTTTCGCTCCTCAGGGAATTTGGAAATATCGACAATCTCTACGCGAATTTGGACAAGGTGACCAAAAAGGGTCTTCACGACAATCTTGAAAAAGGAAAAGAAAACGCGTTTCTTTCCCGCGAACTCGTGACCATCCAGTCTTCGCGCGGGTTCAAAGGTTCTCTCGGCGAACTGGAATTTCACGGCATTGCAAGCGATGCGCTCAAAAAGGTTTTCAAGGAACACGAAATCAACAGCCTTTTGCGCCTTATCGACAGCGTCCCGTCCAAGGGAGAATTTGAAAGCAAGTCCGCACCGAAAAAAGTTCGTCCTTTCGAAACCGTCGTCGTGCGCACCACAAAGGCTTTCAAGGAAATGTCCGAGGCCGTCGAAGCGTCCCCGTCCCCTTCTGCATTTGCCGTTTTTGACGGAACGCGCCCGCTCGCAACGACCCTCGTAGGCGTCGCCCTTTCGACGTCTCCCGACAAGGGCTTTTACGTTCCGCTCGGTCACACGGACGACATGGGAATTCCGCTCAACAACATCGATACGGAATATTTTGCGGACTGGTTCGTCCCTGTCTTTACGGTGGCCGAAAAGTCCTGGCGGATGTTTGCCGCAAAGCCTTCCTTGCACGCGCTTTCCTGGGGACTTGACGAGACGCTTCTCCCCGCAAAAATTTTTGACGTGCAGATTGCCGCGTGGATGCTTTCCCCGGGAGAATCCAAATACGAACTTTCGGAACTTTGTGCGCGAAACGGACTCCGCGAACTGGAAACTCCGGAATCGCTTGTCGGGCATGGAAAAAACGAAATTCCCTTTTCGCGCGTCCCCGTCGAGGATTTGGCAAACTACGCCGCAAAATCCGCCGCCGCGGTCTTTGAACTTTCGGACTTTTACGGTGGACGGCTTTCGGCCGAAAAACTCGAAAGGCACTTCTTCGACACGGAAATGCCCATCTTGAAAATTCTCTTTTCGATGGAGGAATGCGGGGCGGCCATCGACGTGAAGGCACTCGAAAATCTCTCGTCGGATTTTTCCGAGCGGATTCTCAAAACGGAAGAGCGCGTCTATGAACTTTCGGGCGGAAACCCTTTCAACATCGCGTCCCCGAAGCAGCTCGCCGAGGTCCTCTACGACGATTTGGGCCTAAAGGTTTTGAAGAAGACGGCGACGGGCCGCAGCACGGACAGCGCGACGCTCGACAGGCTTTTGAACGAGGTGGAACTTTCCGAAAGGGAATCCGCCCTCATCGCCGCTATCCTCGAATACCGCGAACTGAAAAAGCTCCAGAACACCTACGTGGAAGTTCTCCCGACGCTCGTCAACAAGGAAACGCATCGCATCCACACGAGCTTTGTGCAGTGGGGAACTGCGACGGGAAGGCTTTCGAGCCGCGAACCGAACCTGCAGAACATCCCGGTCCGCTCGGAAGAGGGCAAAAAGATTCGGGCGGCGTTCGTCCCCGGCGACGCCGCAAACGTCATCCTCTCCGCGGACTATTCGCAAATCGAGCTTCGGATGCTCGCGCATCTTTCCGGCGACGAAAAGCTGGTGGAGGCCTACCGCAAGGACATCGACATTCACACGCTCACGGCCGCTTCCGTTTTTGGAAAGCTCCCGTCCGAGGTCACTCCCGACGAGAGACGCCGGGCCAAGGTGGTGAACTTCGGGGTGCTTTACGGCATGACGCCGTTCAGGCTTTCGCGCGACCTGCACATTCCGATGGCCGAGGCCAAAAGGTTTATCGACGGCTACTTCGGGCTTTACAGGGGCGTCGAGGCCTATGTGGAAAAAATCAAGGCCTTTGCGCACGAAAACGGATTTGTCGAAACGCTCTCCGGCAGGCGTCGCACCATTCCGGGAATTGATTCCGGAGATAGAACCGAGTGCCAGATGGCGGAACGGATGGCGGTAAACACGCCCGTCCAGGGAAGCGCCGCGGATTTAATCAAGACGGCGATGATCCGGGTGGCAAACCGCATCGAGAAGGACGCGCTTCCGTTGCGGATGATGCTCCAGGTGCACGACGAACTTGTTTTCGAGTGTCCGAAGGAAAAGGCCGCGGAACTCGGCGAAATTGTCCGGTTCGAGATGGAACATGCGATGGAACTTGCGGTGCCGCTCTCGGTTTCCGTGGGTTTTGGACCGAATTGGCTCTCCGCACACTGACAAAAGTTTTCTAAATTTGCCTTGCTCCGGAAAATTTCCGGGGAAATCAATCACTGCGGTGTGAAAAGTCGCTTCGGTGGCCGAAAGGCTTTGCGGCTTCTGCACCGTGGGACGTTTAACCGAAAAAAAGGAAAACATCATGGCTAATCTGCCTTCCGTCGAAGACCTGCTCGCTGCAGGCGCTCACTTTGGTCACCAGGCTCAGCGCTGGAACCCGAAAATGAAACCCTACATCCTGGCCAAGAAGAATGACATCTACGTCATCAACCTGGACAAGACCATCAAGCAGCTGGAAGAAGCCGGCAAGGTTGCCGCCCGCATTTCCAGCGAGGGAAAGAGCGTTCTCTTCGTCGGCACAAAGCCCACTGCCCGCGCCATCGTCGAAGAAGCCGCGCAGAAGACGAACCACTTCTTCGTCTCGAACCGCTGGCTCGGCGGCATGCTCACCAATTTCCAGACCGTTCGCAAGTCCATCAAGCAGATTGACAAAATCGACCAGATGGAAGCCGAAGGCCTCTTCAAGGAACTCTCCAAGAAGGAAGTTCTCGACAAGACCCGTCTCCGCGAAAAGATGCTCGGCGTCTTTGGCGGCATCCGTGAAATGGCGACCCTTCCGGGCCTCGTCGTCGTCACGGACCTCCATCACGAACACATCGCGGTTGCCGAAGCTCGCCGCCTGCACATTCCCATCATCGGAATTTGCGACACGAACGTCGATCCGACCCTCGTGGACTACCCGGTTCCGGCAAACGACGACGCCGTCAAGTCCATCAAGCTCATCGTCGATTACATTGCTGACAACGTAACGACCCGTTCCGAAGTGGCGAAGAATGCCGACGCGGAATCCGCCGCAAAGAAGTACGACGAAGCCCCGGCTCCGCGCAAGCGCTCCTTCAAGCCGCGCAAGGCCGCCGAAAAGACCGAAGACAAGGCCGAAAAGAGCGAGGAAAAGTAACGATGGCTGTTGAAATTACTGCTGCAATGGTAAACCAGCTCCGCAAAGCGAGCGGTGTTGGAATGATGCAATGCAAGAAGGCTCTCATCGAGGCCGAAGGCAACCAGGAAAAGGCTATCGAGCTTCTCCGCAAGCAGGGTGCCGCTGTCGCCGCCAAGCGTGCCGACAAGGCCGCGAAGGAAGGCCGCGTATTCCTCGTCTCCCGTCCGGACCGCGCTGTCGCGTTCGAACTCGGCTGTGAAACGGAACCGGTTTCCCAGAACGCGGACTACGTCGCTCTCGCCGAAATGGCGAAGAAGGCCTGCGAAACGATGGACATCAACTCGATTGAAGATCTGAAGAACGCCGTCGTCGATGGCGAAAAGATCAACGACAAGCTCCAGGACGTTCTCGTGAAGATTCAGGAGAACATCGACTTCCGCAAGCTTGGCGTTGTCAAGCGTTCCGGCACGGACGTGATTGGTCTTTACTCCCACATGGGCGGAAAGATCGGCGTCATCACGCGCCTCACGTTTGAAGGCACTCCGAACGATGCCGCTTCCCTCGAACGCACGGCGAAGGAAATCGCCATGCAGGCTGCGGCTTTCGCACCGGTCGCCCTGAACAATGCGGCCGTCCCGGCCGACTTCATCGCCAAGGAAAAGGAAATCGCCCTTGCCCAGATCGAAAACTCCGGCAAGAAGACGAAGCCCGAATTCGTCCAGCGCCAAATTGATGGCCGCGTGGCGAAGGTCCTCAAGGAAGTCGTTCTCGAAGACCAGGAATTCTTCATCTCCGACAAGAACCCGCAAAAGCTCTCCGTCAAGGATTACCTGCTTTCCGCGGGCGAGGCTTTGGGCGTGAAGAACCTCACCGTCGTGGACTTTGTCCGCTTCGAAAGAGGCAACTAACCGAAATGCGAAAGCATTGAAACCGGCCGTCCTGCAAAGGGCGGCTTGTTTTTATTTTAAAAGCAGATGAAAACGGACATTCACACGCAGAGCCATCTGGACGCCCGCGGACGGGTAAACCTCGGAAGCTTCTACACCCCGTACCGCTACGTGATGCTTGTCCGGGACTGGCTTGTAAAATACGGCCAGACGCACGGGAAAACGATCCTCGACAGCTCCTGCGGATACGGCGCCTTTTTTGAGTTGCAGGAACATTTGCCGGACAACATCTATATCGGAAACGACATCGATCTGCAGGCCGTGAAAAAGGTCTCCGAAGCGTTTCCGCATGTGCGCACTTTCTGCAAGAACGCGCTTTCTTCCGTCTCGCGAAAGCTGTATGGGATTGAAAACCGCGAAAGCCTCATCATCGTCGGGAATCCGCCCTATAACGACGTGACGTCTCAAATCAATCAGGATATCAAGTCTTCCAAAACGGAAATGGATGCCGATGTCAAGACGCGCGATCTGGGGCTTTCCTCCCTTCTTTCCTATAACAGGCTCGCCGCCGATTACGTCGCCGTCCTGCATCCGCTTTCGTATTTGATCAAGCGCCCGAATTTTAACGCGGCGAAAAAATTTTTTGAAAACTACAGGCTGCTCGAGTGTGTGGTCTTTAACAGCCAGGAATTTGCGAACACTTCCAAAACGGCCGGTTTCCCGGTGATTGTCGCTTTTTACAAAAGGGAACCGTCCGCGGGGCTCACGTATGATGCCGTCCGCGAAATGAAGTTCCGGACCGTCGAAGGCAAAACCTTTTCGCTCTCGGGCTTTGACTATGTGTCGGGTTTTATCGAAAAGTATCCGCACAAAAAGCGCTACGAACCGGAAATTCTTTTTTACACGCTCCGGGACATCAACGCGTTAAGGCGAAGCCGTACGTTCATCCGGGAACGCATCGCCAACGCCGTGGACGTAAACCCCGAAAAGCTCGCCTATTACTGCTACATCGACTGCTTCAAAAGGTTTGCCGAGGTGCCTTACTATATGGGAAACTTCGACGTTCCCTTTAACGCAAGGACTTTCTCGCAAATCGGGAAGGCTGTGCTTGCCGTTTCCAAATTCGGGCATCCCGATATTTTCGGAAAATGCCCGGAGCCGAGCGTCGTCGAAGAAACCGCGGTGAAGGAATACATCGCCGGGGTTTTAGGGTGACGCGGAGGTCGGACGAATACTTATATTTAGTGCCGGATTGAAACTGTTTGATGCGTGTCATCATTCAAAAGAACATTTAACGAACGGCAAAATTCTATGTCCAAATTCAAGCGAATTCTTCTGAAGCTCTCCGGCGAGGCGCTGGCCGGTGAAAAGGGTCACGGCATCGATTCCGAAATCTTGACGTCGATGGCTTCCGAAATTGCGTCCGTCGTCCGGTCGGGCGTGCAGGTCGCCCTCGTCATCGGAGGCGGAAACCTGGTGCGCGGCATTTCGGCGTCTGCCGGCGGGATGAATCGGGCCCAGGGCGATGCCATGGGAATGCTCGGAACCGTCATGAACGGACTGGCGATGCAGGATGCACTCGAAAAGCAGGGAACGCCTTGCGTCGTGATGTCCGCCGTCCGGATGGAACCCATTTGCGAGTTCTTTGACCGCCGCCGCGCCGTTTCCCTTTTGTCTTCCGGAACGGTCGTCATTTTTTCCGCCGGAACCGGAAACCCCTATTTTACGACCGACAGTGCCGCCGCCCTCCGCGCAAGCGAAGCGGAATGCGACGTCATTATGAAAGCGACCAAGGTCGATGGAATTTATACGGACGATCCCGTCAAGAACCCTTCCGCGACGCGTTTTGACGACATCACCTATACCGAGGTTATCCGCCGCGGGCTGAAAGTGATGGATACGGCCGCGGTCGCCATCTGCCTCGAACAGAAAATGCCGATTTTGGTATTTAAAATGGAAAAGGGGAACTTGACAAAGGCTACCGTTGAAGGTAGTTTAGGAACGCTCGTGCACTGCTAGTTGTCAGGTGCATTCACAAAGTTTTTAAATTGAGGCTCTATGGCTGAAGAATATGAACTGAAAATGCAAAAGGCCGTTGAAGCGACGGAACGCGAATTTTCGAAAATCCGCACAAGTGTCGCGACGCCCGCCATTTTGAACAATATCCGCGTCGATTATTACGGCACCCCGACCCCGATTCCGCAGGTGGCGAAGGTCTCCGTCCCGGAACCGCGCATGCTCCTTGTGACGCCGTGGGAAAAGACAATGGTCGAACCCATCAACCGCGCCATTTTGATGGCGAATATCGGCGTCTCCCCGCTGATGGAAGGAAACGGCATCCGCGTCTCCATCCCCATTCTCACTTCGGAACGCCGCGAAGAACTCGCGAAGCTCGCCCGGAAGCACGCCGAAGAAGGCAAGGTCGCCATTCGCAACATCCGCCGCGATGCGAACGATGCCATCAAAAAGAACAAGGAAATCGCCGAGGACGAAGCGAAAAAGCGCCAGGAACAGATTCAAAAGGTGACCGACAGCTACATCGCAAAAGTGGATGAAATTCTCAAGCTGAAAGAAGCCGACCTTCTCGAGGTGTAATCCGCATGCCCAGTGCGCTGAGACATGTCGCCATCATCATGGACGGGAACGGACGGTGGGCCAAAAGCCGCGGTCTCGAACGTTTCCTCGGGCACCGCAAAGGGACCCAGGCAACGATCGACGCCGTCAAGTTCGGCTGTGACCTGGGGCTCGAGCATCTGACGCTCTACGTTTTCAGTTCCGAAAACTGGAACCGTCCCTCCAAGGAAGTGAACTATCTGATGACGCTTCTCGTGGAGATGGTCCACAAGGAACTTCCGGACCTGATGGAAAAGAACGTCCGGCTCGCGGTCATCGGCAACAAGGATCGTTTGCCGGAAGCGCCTCGAAAACAGCTTTTGCATGCGATCGATACGACGTCCAAAAATTCCGGGATGCAGCTGAACCTCGCCATCTCTTACGGCGGAAGACAGGAAATTGTCGATGCCTGCAAGGCGATTGCACAGGACGTTCAGAACGGGAACATTTCCGTTGACGCAATCGACGAAAACCTTTTTTCGGAAAATCTCTACCTCAAGGGCGCACCGGATCCGGATCTCGTGATTCGCACCGGCGGAGAATTCCGCCTTTCGAACTATTTGCTTTGGCAGGCCGCCTACAGCGAATTCTACGTGACGCCGACCCTCTGGCCGGACTTTACAAACGAGGAATTCCAGAAGGCGGTCGATTTCTACAACACGCGTGAACGCCGCTTTGGAAAGGTTCTCGATGAGTAATTTGACTGTCCGTATTTTGTTTGCCGTTATCGCGATTCCGGTCACCTTTTTTCTGCTCTGGTTCGGGGACACGACGCGTCTTGCCCTGATGTGCTTTATGAGTGGCGCCGGAGCCTGGGAATGGGCCCGCATGACGTCAAAAATGTATGAGGGTCCCTCGATGCAGGTGGTGGCCCCGATTTCCGCGGTGGCGCTTGTTCTCGCCTGGATTTTCGAATCCGGAAAGTTTTTCGGACTTTCCCCGGTGAACCATCTTGTCGGGCTTGTATTTGTTTGTGTCTTTGCGCTTTACATCGTCATCGCGTTTTCGAAGGTGTCCATCGAGAGGCTTTTTCCGTGGCTCGCGCTGCAGCTCGGCGCACCTCTCTATCTGGGGCTTTGGGCGGGGCTTGACGTCTTTTTGCTCGGGTCCGGAAGCTTTTCGCTCGAACATTCGTACAAATTTATTCTGGTGATGACCGCCATGTGGGTGTGTGATACGATGGCCTATTTCGGCGGTCGCCTTTTTGGAAAGCACAAGATTGCGAAGGAAATCAGCCCCAAAAAAACGTGGGAAGGCGCGATTTGCGGAACCGCATTTGCCGTGGGCTGGGTCATGTTCTTTTCGCCGGCGGTCTTTGGACTCGACTATGCGACGGCCGCAATTCTCGGGTTTGTGCTTGCCGTTGCGGGCCAGGTCGGCGATCTTTTTGAATCGACGCTCAAGCGCTGGTCGGGCACCAAGGATGCAAGCCAGATTTTTCCGGGGCACGGCGGTGTCCTCGACCGGGCGGATTCCTTCTTTCTTTCGGCACCGGTCGTTGTGCTTGTCATGACATTTGTAAACGGAACGGTCTAAAATGAAACAGGTTTGTCTTTTGGGAGCGACGGGGTCGATTGGAACCTCGACAATTGGCGTTTTAAAACAGCACCCCGATCGTTTTCGGCTGTATGCGGTGGCGGCAAACAAAAGCTGGAAGAGCGTCGCAAAAATCGCCCGCGAAATGGACGTGGAACGCTTTTGCATGTTTGACCCGGACGCCGCGAAGGCGCTTTCGAATGAAATCGGAAAGCCCGTTCTCTCCGGCATGGAAGGCCTTTGCGAGCTTGCGAGCGATCCGCGGACGGATATCGTCCTCAACTCCCTGATGGGATCCGTCGGATGCCTGCCGACGCTTTCCGCCATTCGCGCCGGAAAGCACATTGCCCTTGCCAACAAGGAAACGCTCGTGATGGCGGGAGACGTCATTACGGAAGCTCTTAAGGAAAATCCCCGGGCGACGCTTTCGCCGGTCGATTCCGAACACAATGCGATTTTCCAGTGCATTGCTGGGCGTCCCGGCGAAGAAATCGAGAACCTGCAGATTACGGCCTCGGGCGGACCTTTTCGCGAATGGCCCATCGAAAAGTTCAAGGACATCACGGTCGAAAATGCGTTGAACCATCCCGTGTGGAGCATGGGCAAAAAGATTACGATCGATTCCGCGACGATGATGAACAAGGGACTCGAAGTTATCGAGGCGCATCATCTCTTCCAGGTCCCGTATGAAAATATCAAGGTCGTCGTGCATCCGCAAAGCCGCGTACACTCGCTCGTCCAGTTCCGCGACGGAAGCCTGATGGCGCAGCTCGGCGCGCCCGACATGAAAATACCCATTCAGGTTGCCTTGACGTGGCCCGAACGCATTTCTCTCGAAACGGACCGTCTTTCCCTTCCGGAACTCGGCACGCTGACCTTCTTTAAACCCGACCTTGAAAAGTTCCGCTGCCTGGCACTTGCCATCGAATGCGGAAAAAGGGGCGGACTTTACACGGCCATGATGAACGCAGCAAACGAGGTTCTCGTCGGAGCGTTCCTCGAGCGCAAAATCGGATTTACGGACATTCCGGAAGGCGTCGAAAAGGTCGTTCAAAAAACACCGTCCGTTTCCGGAAAACTCGACCTGGAAACGATCCTCGCCGCCGATGCGGAAGCGCGAAAGCTCGCCGCCGAGCTTGTGAAATAGCATTTTTTTAGATTGACATCCTATGGATATCCTTTCGAATATCGCCATTTTTGTGCTGGGACTTATCAGCCTGAGCTTTCTTGTCTTTATCCACGAACTGGGACATTTTCTGGTTGCCAAGTGGAATAAGGTCAAGGTCAACACGTTTTCCATCGGATTCGGGAAAAAACTGTTGCGCTTTAAAAAAGGCGAGACGGAATATTGCCTTTCGCTGATTCCCTTTGGCGGATACGTTTCGATGGAAGGGGAAAATTCCGAGGATGCCGATTCGAAGGATCCGGAAGCATTCGTGTCAAAAAGTGTCGGTGCGCGGGCGGCCATTGCCTTTGCCGGGCCTTTTGTGAACATCGCTTTTGCCTTTTTGCTGCTTGTCGGGCTTTACATGAAGGGCGTGGAAGAACCCGAATCTTCGCGCTTGATTGTGGGACTGGTCGCTCCGGAAAGCGCGGCCGAAAAGGCGGGAATTCTCCCGGGCGATACCATTTTTGAACTGGATGGAACGCCCACAAACGGTTGGGACGATTTTCGCGAACGGGTCGGTGTGCGCCTCGGCGCGAGCGTTCCCGTGCGGCTTTTGCGCGGAGCCGATACGCTTCTCCTTTCAATAGTCCCCGAAGAGATGATTATTCCGGGGAAGGATTCCGCGTCGGAAGACGTGCACATGGGCGTCGGCGAAGCGGGCATCTATCCGCGTCACCGCGTTGTCGTCAGCGGAAGGCCGCTTTCCGGAAGCGCAGCCGAAAAGGCCGGATTCTTACCGGGCGACACCATCGTCGAAATTGACCATCAGCGGATTTTCAAGTACAAGGATGTGGTCGAAAGGGTTAACGGCTCCGAAGGAAAGCCTCTTCTTGTGACAATCCATCGCGGACAGGATACGCTCGAAAAAAATCTCTCGGCCGTCTATAATCCCGAACACAAGCGCTATATGATAGGCATCCAGATGACCTACGTGATGTTCAAGGAAACGCATATCGTGAGTCGAAACTTCCCGGACGCCGTTCTCAAGGCTTGCGCCACCAGCTGGAAAATGACGACGAGCGTCTTCCGCTACTTTAAACGGATGTTCCAGGGACAGGTGAAGGCCGATGCCATGTCGGGACCGCTTACGATTGTCGCCGTCATGGGCAACGTGTGGCTCTCGGGCTTTGAGGACTTCTTGATGATCCTCGCGCTCATCAGCATCAACCTGGGAATCATGAACCTGCTTCCGCTCGCAATTACGGACGGGGGAATTCTCCTCTTCCTTTTGATAGAAGCCATTCGCGGCAAGGCCATTTCGCAAGAAAAGCAGGCCGTCATCCAAAAAATCGCCATGGCGCTGTTCATCGCCCTCTTTATCTTTATCACATTCCTCGACATCGAAAAAATCGGTCTCTTTTTGAAGTAGGGAAATTGAAAAAAGAGAACGCCCTCGGCGTTCCCTTTTGTTTTTGGGGATGTTCGTGTCTGTCAAATTTTGTCAAGAGCCTGGGCGAGGTCCTCGATGATGTCCTGGGCGTTTTCCGTTCCGATGGAAAGCCGGATGGTGTTTGGCCTAATGCCTTGGCTCAAAAGTTCCGCTTCGGTCAGCTGCGAATGCGTCGTCGTGGCCGGGTGAATGACGAGACTCTTGACGTCGGCGACATTTGCGAGGAGCGAAAAAATTTCCAGGCTGTCGATAAAGCGGAACGCTTCGTTTTGCCCGCCCTTGACCTCGAATGTAAAGATGCTCGCGCCGCCGTTCGGAAAATATTTTTGGTAAAGCGCATGGTCCGGGTGCCCGGGAAGCGATGGATGGTTCACCTTTTCGACTTTCGGATGGTGCCGTAAAAATTCGACGACCTTTTTTGTGTTTTCAATGTGGCGGTCTATCCGAAGCGAAAGCGTCTCGGTCCCCTGCAAAAGAAGAAACGCGGCAAAGGGTGAAATGGTCGCGCCTTCGTCCCGGAGAAGAATCGCTCGGATATATGTGGTAAAAGCCGCGGGCCCAGCCGCATCGGCAAAGGAAATGCCGTGATAGCTCGGATTAGGAAATGCGATGGGGACGTATTTTCCGGATGCCTTCCAGTTGAACTTTCCGGATTCCACGATGACGCCGCCGAGAGTCGTGCCGTGACCGCCGATGAATTTTGTCGCGGAATGAACAACAATGTCTGCGCCGTGTTCAATGGGACGAATCAGGTAGGGCGTTCCGAACGTGTTATCGACAACGAGCGGAAGACCGTGGCGGTGTGCAATTTCCGCAATCGCGTCGATGTCCGGAATATCGGAATTCGGATTTCCCAGGGTTTCGATGTAAACTGCCTTGGTGTTTTCGCGGATGGCGCCTTCGACTTCCGAAAGATTGTGCGCATCGACGAATGTCGTCCGAATGCCAAACTGGGGGAGCGTGTGCTCGAGCAAATTCGAGGTTCCGCCGTAGATTGTCTTTTGGGCGACGATGTGGTCGCCCGCCTGGGCGAGGGCCTGAATCGTGTAGGTGATGGCCGCGGCGCCGCTTGCGACGGCAAGTCCGGAAGTTCCTCCTTCGAGTGCGGCGATACGCTCTTCGAAGACGGCTTGCGTCGAATTGGTGAGACGCCCGTAGATGTTTCCCGCGTCGCGGAGACCGAACCTGTCGGCGGCGTGCCTTGAACTGTGAAAAACATAGGAGGTGGTCGCATAGATGGGAACGGCCCGCGAATCGGTCGCCGGGTCGGCGTGTTCCTGCCCGACGTGAAGCTGGAGCGTTTCAAAACGGTATTTCTTGTTCGGATTCGTCATAGTGGTAAACTCCTTGGCCCGAGGCCGTGAATTGTTTTACGCGCTATAAGTTAAATCCGTTTGGGGCGTTTGTCCAATACTGTTTTTTGATACGCAGTTATAGTTTTTTTCTATAACGCCAAATTTTTGAAAATTGAATTTTTAAAGGTGACCTAGAGGGAACGTTATCCGTTTTGCGCAGAAAGAGCTTCGAGAAGCTTTGAACAGCCGGCAAAAATATCGTTCCACGTTTTGTCGAAATCTCCCGTGTACCAGGGGTCCGCCACGTCCCGCGGCGCGTCCGTGTAGTCGAGCAGAAGCGAGACTTTTCGAAGCCGTCTTTCGAAAGGCTTTCCGATAAACGTGGCGCATTCGTCCCGGTAAATTTTCGGCGGCAAAATCCAGCGCAGGTTCCGCAGATTGTTTTCGTCCATCAGAACGATGTAATCGAACTTTTCGAAATCGCGGACGGTCATCTGGCGCGCCTTTTTCCCCGCGCAGCCGATGCCGTGGCGCGCGAGAACCCTTTGGGCCGGCGGATAGACCGGATTCCCTATTTCCTCGGCGCTCGTCGCCGCACTTTCGACGTAAAAGTCCTTTTCGCGGTGCTCGATTTCGACAAGGCGCTTCAGAATGAATTCCGCCATCGGGCTTCGGCAAATGTTCCCGTGGCAGACAAAGAGAATGTTAGTCATTTTGGGAAGATTCCGTGTAAGGCAGATGCTTTTCGGCGGCCATCAAATTGGGGGAATTTTCTTCCGTCTTGTCGGTTGAGAAGAATGAGGAAGAGCCTCCGATTCCAAAATATTTTTCAAAGAAGCTTTTCAGCTTTTCGATGATTTGCGATTTTTTCTTGGTCCGGACGTTTCCGTCAAAGCGGGAAATTGGAGGCATCAGTTTGTCTATTCCTGTTCCGGAAGTCTTGATTTCTCCGTCGCGGAAGGCGTTTTCCATAAATTTCCGGGTCTCTTCCGGCTTGAGCCGCTCTTCGCCGATAATTGCCTGGAGCTCCTGTTCCCTGTTCTCGGACACAAATCGGTTCCAGTCCCTTGGAATGTTTTCGGAACTGTTGATGGTTGCAATGAAGTTTTCGATGAGCTGCTTTTTGCTGCGAAGTTCCGGGCTTGCGCTGATTGCCTTGTCGATGGAAATAAGAATTTCCTTGTCTTCGCAGTGGGAGTCGTGATATTTTGCGACGAGCATTAGAATGTAGTCGATGTTGATTTCGATTTGTCGAATGAGCTCGACTTCAAAAACAACATCATCGTTGATGTCGGCGCTTTCCCTTTCCTTTTGCTCCTTTTTCCACAGTTCCCGTAAATCCTGATAGACGCTTAGATAGTCCTGAAGATCCCGCTCGGAAATCGTGTCGTTTTCGTTGAACTCGTCAAAGGATAAAAGCAGATTCCGCATCCGGAGAACGGCGCCGAACAGGGAAATGAACTCCTTTTGATTTTGAACGCCTTCAATGGGCAACGCCGACAGCGAAAATTTGTTTTCCAGTTTTTGAATGAGGTCCACGTATCCCGGCACCTGTTTTCCGTCGGAGTCCCTGAAACCGTAAAAGTAGTCCTTGAAACTTCGGATGAGAACGATGCCTCCCGCATCCTTGTCGCCGAACAGGGAAATTGCGCTGTCAACGCGCTTTTGCAAATTTCGAAAACAGACGATGTTTCCGAATGTCTTGACCGAGTTGAGAATCCGGTTCGTGCGGGAAAATGCCTGAATCAGCCCGTGCATTTTCAGATTTTTATCGACCCACAGCGTATTGAGGGTCGTGGCGTCGAAACCCGTCAGGAACATGTTTACGACAATCAGAAGGTCGAGTTCCTTGTTCTTCATGCGAAGGGAAACGTCCTTGTAGTAGTTTTGGAACCTGTCGCCCGACGTGTCGTAGTTTGTGTGGAACATTTTGTTATAGTCGGCGATGGCCTCTTCCAAAAAGTCGCGGGAAGGTTTGTCGAGCGCCGACGTGTCTTCGGAATTTTCCTCGTCGAGGTTCCCGTTCTGTTCTTCGTTTGCCGCATAGCTGAAGATGGTCGCAATTTTTAGCTTCTTTGAAGGGTCGGCTGCCATTTGGCTTTGAAATTCCTTGTAGTAGAGCTTTGCCATGGCGATGCTCGATACGGCAAAGATGGAATTGAAACCGTTTAGGCGCTGCTTCTTTTTGATTTCTTCGATTTTGGACCGTTCGCCGGTTGCGACTTCTTCGATGTTTGTGAGTTTGTTAAAAAAGTAATTTTTGTTTCCGCGATATGTCTTTTGGTCGAAATGTTCCAGAATGTATTTTGTGACAAGCCGAATGCGCTCCGGCGCCATCATCACCTTTTCGCGGTTGATATCCCAGACCATTTCGTCCGTGATGTCTTCGTTCGTGTCCATTGTTTTGATGTAGTCCACGCGAAAGGGAAGAACGTTCCGGTCGCTTATGGCATCGACTATCGTGTAGCTGTGGAGCCTTTCTCCGAAGGTTTGGGCGGTTGTAAAATATTCGGAAGAGGCGCTTCCCGAGTTTACGGGGAAAATCGGCGTCCCCGTGAAACCGAACAGATGATATTTTTTGAAGTTCTTGACGATTGCCGTGTGCATGTCGCCAAACTGGCTGCGATGACATTCGTCAAAGATGATGACCACGTGCTTTGCGTAAACGGCGTGCCCCGGATTTTTTTTAATAAAGGTGGAGAGCTTTTGGATTGTGGTGATGATAATGCGTGCGTCCGGATTTTCCAGCTGTTTTTTCAAAATGGCAGTAGAGGTGTTGCTGTTTGCCGCCCCTTTTTCAAATCGGTCGTATTCCTTCATGGTCTGGTAGTCCAGATCCTTGCGGTCAACCACGAACAGCACCTTGTCGATATAGGGAAGTCCGGAGGCAAGCCTTGCCGTTTTGAAGGAGGTGAGGGTTTTGCCGGAACCCGTCGTATGCCAAATGTATCCGCCGCCTTCTATCGTTCCGTACTTTTTGTAGTTGTTGGCAATTTCGATTCGGTTGAGGATTCGTTCGGTTGCCGTAATCTGATACGGCCGCATTACCATCAGCATTTCTTCGGATGTAAAGACGCAATATTTGGTGAGAATGTTCAGAAGGGTGTGCCTGGCAAAAAATGTCCTTGTAAAGTCAATCAGGTCGGGAATGGTACGGTTGCCGGCGTCCGCCCAGAAACTGGTAAATTCAAAGCTGTTGCTGGTTCTGGATTTGCTCGAACCGCGTTTTTCGTTTTCTTTTTCGGCGTTTTTGCGTGTGCTGTTTGAATAGTACTTGGTGTTTGTTCCGTTGGAAATGACAAAAATCTGGACGTATTCGTAAAGCCCGGACCCTGCAAAAAAGGAATCCCGTTGATAGCGATTGATTTGGTTGAAGGCTTCCTTGATGGCGACGCCCCGCCGCTTGAGTTCCACGTGCACTAACGGCAGGCCGTTGACGAGAATCGTGACATCGTAGCGGTTGTCGAATTTTGCGCCGGCGTTCTTTCCGACCGCATACTGGTTGATGACCTGCAGCCTGTTGTTGTGGATGTTCTTTTTGTCGATAAGCGTGATGTTTTTGGATGTGCCGTCGTCGCGAATCAGGACCTTGACGTTGTCTTCCTGAATTGTTCGGGTCTTTTCGACCGTGTGCTCGTTTGGATTGGCAATGGCGCTATTGAAGAAGGCGCTCCATTCCTTTTCGGAAAAGCGGTACCCGTTCAGTTCTTCGATTTTTTTTCGAAGGTTGAGGACGAGATCCTTTTCGTTATGAATCGGCAGGTATTCGTAGCCCTGTTCTTGCAAAAGCCGAATGAATTCCGCTTCCAGTTCCGCTTCGCTTTGGTAGGACTCGGATCGCCTTTTAACGGGTTTGTATTCCGTAACTACCGTATTTTCGTTTGTTTCCGCGATAATATTGAACTGGCTCATGGTGTAAAAATAATCATTTATGGTCACCTCTAAAAATTCAATTTTCAAAAATTTGGTTGCGACGCTTCGCGCTG
>CAVBPX010000029.1:0-27436 GCA_963597395.1 Eggerthellaceae bacterium
TGTATTCCAACACTCCACTCTTCACCCTCCACACTCCACTCTGAACTAAGCTCTCTGTTCTAAGTTCCGGCTACGCTCCAGGATGACGGAGCAACAAAACCGCCGTCCGCACACAAAAAAGCCCGGACGTTCGGGCCCGAGCTTTTAAATTTCACCGTCAAAGCCTATTTCTTCTTGACGACAACCGCGTCACGAACCTTCTTCCCGGCGAGCTTCCCGGATTCCGCGGCCTCTTCCGTCTTGCGGACGCGGTTCACAATCGCATACTGGCCAATGCCCCACAGGTTCGAAATAATCCAGTAGAGCACAAGGCCCGACGGCATGACCGCGCTAAAGAGGAACATCATCGCGGGCATCATCCACACCATCATCTTTTGCTGGGCGGGGTCCGACATCGACGACATCGACTGCTTCGTCTGGAAATACGTTGTAAAGACCATCACAATCGGAAGAATCGCAAGACCGTCCGGCATAATGAACGGAATCGTCAGGCCGTTCCAAATCACGTCCGAGCGCGAAAGGTCCGAAATCCATCCAATAAAGGGCTGTCCGCGAAGTTCAATCGCGCGGCCAAAGACCATGAACAGCGCAAAGAAAACGGGCATCTGGATAAGCATCGGAAGGCATCCGCCCGTGCACGAGGCCATCGGGTTGATGTTGTGCTTCGCATAAAGTTCCATGATCGCGGCCTGCTTCTTTTGCGGCTCGGAGCGATACTTCACGTTAATCGCGTCAATCTCCGGCTTGAGTTTTGCCATGCCGCGCGTCGAACGGAGCTGCTTCATCGTCAAGGGCGTCGTAATCATCCGGACGAGAATCGTGAGCAAAATGATTCCCACGCCGTAGTTCGGAATAATGGAATAGAAGAACTTGAGGAGCCACAGCAAAAATCCGCACAGCGCAACAAACCAGACGTCCGCACCGCACCACGACCAGCCGCTCACGATAATTTTCTCGAATCCCAGGTCAAAGCTCTTGATTTCCGACCAGTTCAGCGGCAAAACCATAAAGTCAAACGAAATTTCCTCGTTGTCGTTCATGTAGTCCGAAAGCGCAATCCGATACGTTCCCGGGTCCTTCGAGTTCGCATCCTTTTCGGTAAAGTGTTCCGCCTTGAGCGTCGCCTCGGAAGCCTCGGGGAACTTGATGACAGCGGCCACATACTTGCGGCGCATGCCCGCCCACAAAATCTTTCCGTCCTTCGCATTGAAGGTTTCCTTGCCGCGGACGGTCTCGCGTTCCACGCTATACATGTCGTTAAAGACCACTTCGCTAAAGAAGTAGGAGCCTCCGCCAAAGCTTCTTCCCTTCGGGAACGCTTCCGTCTCCTTCATGCCGCCCTGCCAAAGAATCTCGTAATCGTTCGGACGGAACCCTTCAAACGAAACGTCCTGGTGAATTTCGACGCCGGACTTTGTAAAACCGTAGCGGCGAACGACCTTGTTGCCGTTCGGGTCCGTAAACGTGAACACGAGGGAGGTGTCGCCCTGAACGGAAATTTTTTCCGGAGTATTTTCGGGAAGCGCAAACAGCTGGTTTGAAAGATCGACGCCGTCAATCTTCAGGCCCAAAGCGCCGAGAGCCGTATCGCCGATGATTTCGGGGAAGTTTCCCGAGGAATCGGGGAGCGCCTTCACCACGACGCTCGAAACTTTTGCGCCGAGATTGTCGAAGACCGCCGTAAAGTGTTCCGTCTCGACCGAGATCCTCTTGCGGGCGACCGGAGCGGGAGCCTTTACCGTAGAATCCTTTGCGCTGTCGGGAGTAGCGACCGGAGCTTCGGACTTTGCGGGAGCGAGTGTCGCCGGAGCAAGCTTCGTCGAGTCAAACGTCGAAAGTTCGGGGACCGAAAGCGAACTTTTGCGCACGGGAGCGGACGATTCTTCATTTTGCGCGCCCCGCTCGGCCATCTGGGCTTCCTGGGCGCGGCTCGTGGACATCGTCATCGACCACATAAAAAGGATGACGAGGAGAAGGAGACCGATTACGGTTGACTTTTTCATATTCTTTATTTCTCTTTCCTGGGCGGAACGGGGTCAAAACCTCCGCGGCAAAACGGATTGCAGCGCAGGATTCTGAAAATCGCAAGATAGAAACCTTTCACGACTCCGTGGACGCGAATGGCCTCGATGGCATACTCGGAGCACGTCGGCGTAAAGCGGCAGACTCCCCGAAAAAAATAGGGATGGATCTTTTGATAGATCCGGATGGGAAAAACCAGGCACTCTCCGATTGCGCGCGAGACGTTCACACCCACCCCATCTTCTCGAAAATTTTTTCCGCGGCGGCGCGGAGACGCTCGGACGTCATCTCGCCCTCGCGGTCGTTCACAAAAATCATGGCCCACACCGGGCTTTGGACTGCCGGCGCCTTGCCAAAAAAAATAGGCCGGAGAATGCGCCGGCAACGGTTCCTGTAAACAGCGGACCCGTTCTTCTTTTTTGCCAAAAAACAAAAACGGCAAACCCCATCCGGGCTTTCGATCCATTGCATTGTCAAGGACTTTGCGTGGACCCGCTTGCCGTGATGGGCTATCTGCCGATAATCGGATTCTGACCCGAGTCTAAAAGAGCGGAGACTGGGGATACCAGACCTCTTACTTTTTGTAGATAGTGTCGCTGACCGTGAGACGCTTGCGGCCCTTGGCGCGGCGACGGCTGAGAACGGCGCGGCCCCAACGGTCTTCCATGCGGGCGCGGAATCCGTGCTTGTTGTGACGCTTGCGGTTGTGCGGCTGGAATGTTCTTTTCATAATTCTAAACCTTTAGGCAACGGCATTGTTGCCCGTTAAAAACTTTTTGGAGCCTCAAAGATAGTAAATTTTTGAAATTTCACAAGGGACTCGCATTTTTCGTCGTGGGAACCGTGAATACAAAATGTGGACAACTTGTGAAAAGAAGCGTTAAGCAAAAAGGACCGGATATCTTTGCCAAAATTTTCTCATTTACCAAACAGTTCGGCATGGGATCCGGTTCGCGACAGTTCCAAAATCAACGTTTCATTGTCCACAAAATAAATCAGCAACCAATCCGACTGAATATGACATTCCCGATGTTTTGCCCACCGTCCAACAAGCGAATGATCTCGATTCTTGGCCGGCAACGGCTCCCCTTTTACAAGTTTTTCAAGTACATCACGGAAAAGGGCCTCATCCTTTCCCTGCTTTATGGCCAACTTGTAATCTTTTTTAAATTGATTGGAATATTTCAGCTTAAGCATGAAGCGAATCCATCAGCGCCGGAATCGTATCAAATGCAGGGCTCAAATTTTTTCCTTCCTCCACGTCCGAAAGTACCTTGGCGGTAATACTATTGGGAGATTCGTAACCGATTTCAAACGGGATTCGCTTTTCACGGACCACCTGTTTTAAAAACACATTCACCGCGCTTGTCATCGAAAGCCCAAAATCCGAAAAAAGCTTTTCCGCTTCTTTTTTTGTTTTGGGGTCAGTCCGCACATTAATTGTTGCCGTTGCAGTCATACAGAGTCTCCTATGCCGCATACAATATAACACATTATAATGCAAAAAGCAACACAACGTAAAGCATTTTACTTCGAAAAACCGTTTCTGCCTACTTCAGCCACTTCAAAATGGCCTTTTCGACCTTCGCGAGGTTCCCTTGGGCCTCGTGACCGTAAACGGCAAGGCCCTTTTGAACGTCGCCGCCGGTCGTCTTTTCAAGACGTTTCACGCCCGAAAGCCCGCTGCCCTCGTGCGTCACGAACGGGAAAATCTTTTTTCCTTTCAGATTATACTTTTCAAGAAACGTGAACATCGGCATGGGCATTTCGCCCCACCAGACCGGATACCCCACGTAAATTTCGTCAAAATCCTCGGGATTCACCGAAGCCGGTTTCACTTTCGGCCGAGCCTCCGCCGAAAGCTCCTTCTTTGCAACCGCCGTGCATTCGTCATAGCCAGACGGATACGCCTTAACGGGCTCCACTTTCAAAAGCGTCGCACCGACATGCCCGGCGATAATCTCCGCCACAATCTCGGTATTTCCCTTTTCAATCACTCCGACGCCATAATTTTCGCCCGTCCGCGAAAAATAGACGACCAGTTTTTTCGATTCGACGGCCATGGAACCTCCTACAAGAAAAGCGAGCAGAACGAATATGAGTTTCTTCATATCCATAATATACAACCTGGAGTTTACTCCAAGGCAAGGGGTTTGAACATTTATTGAAAATTGAATTTTCAGAGGCGACCTTTATGCATTTTTTTATATTTTTGCATAAATGAATTTTTCAAAAGGAACCTCATGGAATACAAAGTCAAGGATTTGAACCTCGCCGTCGAAGGCCGCAAGGAACTCGATCTCGCCGAAACCGAAATGCCCGGGCTGATGGCCCTCCGCAAGGAATACGCGGGCAAATTTCCTCTCAAGGGAGCCCGCATCATGGGAAGCCTTCACATGACGGTGCAGACGGCCATTCTCATCGAAACGCTCACGGAACTCGGCGCGGACGTGCGCTGGGTGAGCTGCAATATTTTCAGCACGCAGGACAACGCGGCGGCGGCGGTCGTCGTCGGCAAAAAAGGCACTATCGAATCGCCCAAGGGAACTCCCGTCTTTGCATGGAAAGGCGAGAACCTGGTCGATTACTGGGAAAACACGGCCCGCGCGCTCGTATGGGAAGACGGCGAAGGCCCCGACATGATAGTCGATGACGGCGGCGACGCGACGCTCATGATTGTCCGCGGCGCGGAATTCGAAGACGCGGGAAAAGTTCCCGAATACAATCCCGAAACGGATTCCGAGGAATGGAAGGCGTTCCTTTCCGTCGTCAAAAAGGAAATCGAAAAGGATCCGAAGCACTTTACAAAGATCCGCGCAAAGGTCAAGGGCGTTTCCGAAGAGACGACGACGGGCGTCCACCGCCTTTACGAAATGGCACGCGACGGACGCCTCCCGTTTGCGGCCATCAACGTGAACGATTCCGTCACAAAATCCAAGTTCGACAACCTCTACGGCTGCCGCCACTCCCTGATTGACGGCATCAACCGGGCGACCGACGTCATGATGGCAGGGAAAGTCGCGGTCGTGTGCGGCTACGGCGACGTGGGCAAGGGATGTGCACAATCCCTCCGCGGACAGGGCGCGCGCGTCATCATCACCGAAATAGACCCGATTTGCGCACTCCAGGCGGCCATGGAAGGCTATGAGGTCAAGACGCTCGACGAGGTCGTCTCCTTTGCCGACATTTTCGTCACCACGACCGGCAACGTGGGCATCATTTCCGCGGCCCAGATGGGCAAAATGAAGAACCGCGCCATCGTCGGAAACATCGGACACTTCGACAACGAAATCGACATGGCGGGCCTCGCCAAGGTTCCGGGCATCCAAAAGAACAACATCAAGCCGCAATACGACGAGTGGATATTCCCCGACGGCCACAGCGTGCTGGTTCTCGCCGAAGGGCGCCTTTTGAACCTCGGCTGCGCCACGGGACATCCGAGTTTCGTGATGAGCGCGAGCTTCACCAACCAGACGATTGCACAGGTCGATCTGTGGCTCTCCGCAACGGGCAAGAAAACGGAAAGCGGCTACACCTACGAAAAGGGAAAGGTCTATCGGCTGCCGATGATCCTCGACGAAAAGGTCGCGCGGCTGCACCTCGAAAAGCTCGGCGTTCACCTTTCGACGCTCCGCAAGGAACAG
The DNA here is from genome assembly GCA_963597395.1 of Eggerthellaceae bacterium. Classification (GTDB taxonomy): domain Bacteria; phylum Fibrobacterota; class Fibrobacteria; order Fibrobacterales; family Fibrobacteraceae; genus Hallerella. Next base: position 5,667 of record CAVBPX010000029.1, read on the forward strand.
GCCGATTACATCGGCGTGAAGGTCGAAGGCCCCTACAAGCCGGAATTTTACCGCTACTAAATTCCAAAAGGCTCCAAAGGTTCGGAAGTTCCGCGCTCCGCGCGGAACTTTTTTGTTCGGAGCGTTCATCCATCATCCGGTCCCAAATGAAAAAACCCGGCTTGCGCCGGGTTTTAATGAAAAGAGAGAGAAAGACAAAACTTTAAGGGAAGGCCAAAGCCTTTAGGCCGCGTCGAGCACCTGATCGATTTTTGTCGAACGGAGCTTCGCCAGGGCCTTTTCCTTCACCTGGCGGACGCGTTCTTTTGAAAGCCCGACCATCTTGCCGATTTCCTTCAGGTTCAAATCCGCGTCCATGTCAAAGCCGTAATAAAGCCCGATAACGCGATGTTCCTGATCGGTCAGATTTTCCTTCAAAAGGAGTTCAAGCGATTCCTGCTCGCTTGTTTTTTCGGCGAGGGCGTCCGTCGCCTCGGTCTTTGCGGCGAGGCAATCGCCGAGCGTCGCATCGCCTTCATCCCCGACAGGAGCGTCAAGGGAAGCGGAACGCGCGCCCATCATCAAAATTTTTTCAATTTCCTTGCCCTTGTAGCGGCTCTCGCCTTCGAGGGTCGCCGGGTCAATCGTCAGCTGGCCGCCGACGACCTGGCGCGTGGAAGTGGCGGCGCGGTTAAAGCGGCGCAGCACAAGTTCCTTTTCCGCACTGATGCGGACGAGGCGCGCCTTTTCGGAAATGGCGCGCGTAATGTTCTGGCGAATCCACCAGACGGCATAGCTGATAAACTTGATTTTTTGGTTCGGGTCAAAGCGACGTGCGGCCTCGATGAGGCCCATGTTGCCCTCGTTGATGAGTTCGCCGATGTCAAGGCCCTGGCCCTTATAGAGGTTTGCAATGTTCACGACGAACTTCAGGTTGGACTTGACGAGAAGATCCTGGGCGCGGCGGTTCCCCTTTGCGGAAAGCTGAATCAAAACCTTTTCCTGCTCGCGAGAAAGGAGCGGATACTTGGAAATGTCGTTCAAGTATTGGAAGTAAATGGAATTCATCTTTCGTTACCTCTTTTGGTTAAAAGCGAGCCTTTCGCTTCGCCTTGAAATATAAAGCCTCGAAAATTTCGAAGTGTCAGAAAGCACAACCGTTTCGGCAAAAGGTTCATCGCCTTTCTGTCTCCGTTTATCGGTCTTTTGTCATTTTTTTGTCATTTTCGCCAAAAATCCGCTATATTGGAGTTTATGAAGAACGAGCCGCTGATAGAACACCTGACGATTTCAAACTTCGAAACCCTGAACACCCTTTCCGTGACAGAACGGAAAATACCCGAATGGCTCCGCGGAAAGAAGGCCGTGGCCCCTGACGTGTTGCGCTTTATGATGTTCCTCTTTGTCATTTCCGTCGGATACGTGGCGACAACGGCGGGGACGGACATCGACAGTTTTTCGAACAAGAAGCTCTTTGCCGCATTTGTGGCGGTATTCAACCTGCTTCTGGGATTTTTTCTGAACCAGATTCTGTTCGTCCCGAAGTTTTACTTCAAGAGGCGCTTCAAGACGTTCATTTTCGTCAACTTTCTTTTGATGACCGAGATAGCCTTTTTGCAGGACTTTTTTGTTTATTGGGTCAACGGGAAAAACGGGCCGCTTTACGAATCGCTCTTTGGAAACGCCTCGATACGGAACGCGGTTATTCTCTTTGTCATCTTTATATCGCTCACCGGAGTTCTGTGCCTTTTCAATGTATTTTTTCGGCTCGGCGGCATCTATGCGCAGGAAGCCTACACCAAGCGCATCCAGGAAAACTTCTTTCTGCAGGCGGACCTCGCGTTTCTCAAGCAGCAGCTCTCGTCGCACTTTCTTTTCAACACGCTGAACAACATCACGGCCCTCGTCGATATAGACCCGAAGCTCGCGCAAAAGTCCATGATGAGGCTCTCTTCCATTTTGCGGCAAATGCTCCACGAGACAAAGGAAAAGAACGTCCCGCTCGAAACGGAGATAGACATTCTGAGAAAATATTGCGAACTCGAAAAGCTGCGCTTTGGGCCGAACGTACAGTTCTCGTTCGAAACGGACATCGAGGACCTTTCAAAACAGGTGACGCCGCTTCTCATTATGCCGCTCGTCGAAAACGCTATCAAATACGGAGTCCATCCGGCGGACCCGTGCCGCATCCTAATATCCATCACGGAAAAGGGTGGGACGATCAGATGCCACGTAGAGAACACCATCGCAAAGAAGACGGCCTCGACGCAGGTAAAAAGCGGCATAGGCCTTGCAAACCTGAAGCGTCGCCTCGAAGTCTGCTATCCGGGAAGGTATCGCTACGAGACAAAGGTTTCGGAGAACCTCTATATTGCGAACCTGGAGGTCTTTTTGTAGGGTGGGCTTTAAAACTCAAAAATGCCCCGGTAAAACCGGGGCATTTTCTGAAGAACCGAATCTCGCGGTTAAGCCTGAGCCTTCACCTGCGCGACAACGGCGGCAAACGCCTCCGGATCGCTCACGGCGAGGTCGGCAAGAACCTTGCGGTTGATGCTGATGTTCGCCTTGGAAAGCAGATGGATGAACTGGCTGTAGCTCAAGTCGAATTCGCGCACGGCGGCGTTCAGACGGGTGATCCACAGAGAGCGGAAGGCACCCTTCTTGTCGCGGCGATGAGCGTATGCATATTGACCTGCGTGGGCAACGGCTTCCTTCGCAAGGCGAAGATTCGACTTGCGACGGCCGTAAAAGCCCTTGGCAGCCTTGAGAATGTTCTTGCGGCGGGCGCGAGAAGGAACTCTGGTCTTTGAACGTGGCATTCTTACCTCTCCTTATTAAGCTTTGACAAGCAGACGCTTGACTCTGTATTCATCGGATTTCTTGACGGTTCCGGCCTTGCGCAGATTGCGCTTGCGCTTTGTCGTCATCTTGGTAAGAATGTGGCGCAGACCAGCGCGCTTGAACTTCACGTGGCCGCTGCCGGTCACGCGGAAGCGCTTCTTCGCACCACCGTGGGTTTTCATCTTAGGCATTGTTTACCTCATCGGTTTGTTGTTTAGCCTCACCTGCTGCCTTTGGCTCGGTTGCGGGCTTTTGCTGTGCGGCCTTTTGGGTTGCACCGCGTTTGGGACCGTAGATGTAGAGGAGCGTGTTGCCCTCCATCCGCGAGTCCGTTTCCAATTCGCCGACATCCGCCAAGTCCTGCTTGGCGCGTTCCATCAGTCGGCGGCCGTAGTCCATGTGCGCCATTTCGCGTCCACGGAACTGCATAATCAAACGAACCTTCATACCGTCTTCGAGGAAGCCGCGGATTTGCTTGATGCGGTAGAGATAGTCGTTTTCGGCTGTCTTCGGGTGCATCTTGATTTCCTTGAGCTTCACGACGTGCTGCTTCGCCTTGGCGGCCTTGCTGCGCTTGAGCTGCTCGAACTTGTACTTGCCGTAGTTGATGATGCGGCAGACGGGAGGCTTCGCGTTGGGCGAGACTTCCACCAGGTCCAGTCCGGCGTCCTTTGCCATTTGCAAGGCTTTGCGCGTATCAATGACGACCTGCGAACCGTCTTCCTTGACGAGGCGGATCGGGGAGATGTGAATGGCTTCGTTGATACGGGTTCCGTCTGCAGGACGGTTCGGCATTTGCCGAAGGCGGGGATTGGGATACAAGTTGTGCTACCTCATGAAGATGGTTGGTTTTGGCGGAAAATTTAGCAAATCTCGGGAAAAAGTTCAACTTTTGTCAAAGTTCCCCTTTGGAAAAGGCGCATTTTTTTGTATAATTGGTTGTGCTGCGGCGGTAGCTCAATGGTAGAGCTTTAGCCTTCCAAGCTAATGGTTGCCGGTTCGATCCCGGTCCGCCGCTCTAAAAACTCCGATTTCTCGGAGTTTTTTGTTTTTAAAACCGACCCGCGAACAAAAAGGAACCGTCCGCGAAGACGGTCCCTTTTGAAATTTCGAAAAATTCCGAAGAATCAGATTGTGTCGAGGCGTTCGACGTCCTTTTCGTAGTCGATGCCCGGAATATCGAAGCCGTTCGTGGCGAGGAAATCGTGACGGTAGCCTTCGATGTCGCCGAGGGTCGCGATATTCTCCTCGTTTACAATCGGCATGAACTTTGCCACTTCGTCCTGGACCTTCGGGTCGAGTTCCAGTTCGTCGATGCGGATGCGGTGTTCCGCGTCGGTGGGAACCGCTCTTCCCGTGTAGAGGCGCTCCGCAAAAAGGCGTTCCATCTGTTCGATGCAGCCTTCGTGCGTGCCGTTTCGCTTCATAATTTTAAAGAGGATGGAGATGTAGAGCGGAATCAGCGGAATCACGGCGGAGGAACGCGTCACAAGGCCCTTGTTCACGGAAATGTAGGCCTCGCCGTGGAGCGTTTCCTTGAGCTTTTTGTCGAGTTCGAGAGCGGTGCGCTCGATGTCCTTCTTGGCGGCGCCGATGGTGCCGTCGCGGTAAATGGCATGCGTGTAGGTCGGGCCGATGTAGGAGTAGGCGATGGTTTTTACGCCCTCGGCGAGGACGCCCGCCGCGGAGAGTTGGTCTATCCAGCGCGCCCAGTCTTCACCGCCCATTACCTTGACGGTCTGGCGCTTTTCCTCTTCGTTTGCGACTTCGGCCGTGATGATGGAGAACTTGCCCGTTACGACGTCCATCGTCGCACCGGAGAACGTCTTTTCGAGAGGTTTCAGGACGCTGCGATACTTTTCGCCCGTCACCGGATCGACGCGGACGGCGCTCGCGACGCTGTAGATGACGAGGTCGAACTTGCCGAACTGTCTGGACGCCTCGATGACCTTCTGTCGCATTTCGTCGGAGAATGCGTCGCCGTTGAACGTGACGCATCCGAGTCCCTTCGCCTTGGCGGCCCGGTCAAACGCCATGTTGTTGTACCAGCCCGGCGTGCCGCACTTTGTTTCGGAACCTTCGCGCTCGAAGGAAACGCCCACCGTGTTCGCTCCGCATTCAAAGGCCGCGGAAATGCGGCTTGCGAGGCCGTAGCCCGTCGAGCATCCCAGAACGAGAACGTTTTTCGGGGCGTTCGGAAGCGGTCCGCGCGCCTTCGCCTTGCCTTCTACGTAGGCTATCTGGTTTTCGACATCCTTGGCGCATCCCTTCGGATGAGCGTTAATGCAAATGTTGCTGCGAATGAGAGGCTTAATGATCATGGGATAATCCTTTGAGTTAATCCTTGAATTTTTTGATGATGACGACACCGTTGTGACCACCGAACCCGAGGGACGCCGAAGCGGCGACGTCGATGTTTCCGGAGACGCCCTTGCCCGGAACGTAGTCGAGATCAAGACCCTCGTCCGGGTTTTCGAGGTTGATGGTCGCGGGGAAAAAGCCGTCGCGAATGGCGAGCGTGCTGATGATGGCTTCGATGGCGCCGGCTGCGCCGACGCAATGTCCGGTCATGCTCTTTGTACTCGAAACCTTGATTTTGTAGGCATGACTTCCGAGGGCCGCCTTGAGCATCGCGGTTTCGGTCGAGTCGTTGAGCTTTGTCGAGGTTCCGTGCGCGTTGTAGTAGTCGATATCGGTCGGTGCAATTTCGGCGTCGCAAATAGCCCGAAGGAGAGCCTTTGCGCACGTTTCGCCGTCGGGTCGCGGACTTGTAATGTGATAGGCGTCAGCAGAGGCGCCATACCCTGCAAGTTCCGCATAGATGTGCGCGCCGCGGGCCTTTGCATGTTCAAGTTCCTCGAGGACTAGAATGGCGCCGCCTTCGCCCATGACAAAGCCCGAACGGTCCCTGTCGAACGGGCGGGAAGCCTTTTCGGGACAGTCGTTGAACTTGTCCGTCAAAGCGTGCATTCCGGCAAAGCTCTTGATGGAAAATTCCGTGATGCCGCTTTCCGAGCCGCCCGCAAGGCACACATCAAGACGTCCGGAGCGAATTGTGTCAAGAGCGATTCCGAGCGCGTCCGTGCCCGAAGCGCAGGCCGTTGCGATGGTCCACGCGGAGCCTGTAATTCCGAGCGCAATCGAGACGTTCGCGGCCGCTTCGTTCGGAATCAGCTCGGGCATCGCAAGGGGCGACGCGCGGCGTTTTCCGCATTCGATGTACTTGGAGAACGAAGCGTCGATGACGTCCATTCCCGAAAGCCCGTTTCCGGCGACGATTCCCGTCCGGTCGTCCGAAAGGTTCTCTTTCGAAAGTTTCGCATCCTGCACGGCCTCGTTTGCGGCGGCGAGCAGAAACTGCGTGAAGCGCGCCATCCGGCGGGCTTCCTTCGGATCGACCCCGTGCTCTTCCGGCTTAAAGTCCTTGATTTCCGCGGCGATTTTTACAGGCGAGGAACCCGCGTCAAACAGCGTAATCGGACCGACTCCGCACTTGCCGCATTGAATTTCCTTCCAAAGTTCGGGAACGGATTTGCCGACCGGTGTGACGGCTCCCATGCCCGTAATAACAACTCGTCTTTTCGTCATGAACTATTTCGCCTTTTCGGAATCGCGTTTCTGTTGTTCCTGTTTGTCCTTTTCGCGGATGGCGACGCGGCGGATTTTTCCGCTAATCGTCTTCGGCAGTTCAAGTACAAAGTCGATGATGCGCGGGCTCTTGTAGGATGCCGCCACCTTCTTCGTAAAAAGCTGGATGTCCTTGGCGAGTTCCTTGGACGCCTCGTAGCCTTTTTGCAAAACTATTGTCGCCTTGATGGCCTGGCCGCGCGCCGGATCCTCGACGCCCGTCACGGCGCATTCGAGAACCGCCGGATGCTTTAAAAGGACCTCTTCGACTTCGAACGGGCTTATCCGGTAACCGGAACTCTTGATGAGATCGTCCGTCCGGCCGATAAACCAGCAGTAGCCGTCCTTGTCCTTCCACGCGGTGTCTCCCGTGTGATAAACGCCGCCTTCAAAAACCTTTTGAGTGCGTTCGTCGTCGCGATAATAACCGCCGAACATTCCAAAGGGCTTTCCTTCGTCGATGCGGATAATGATTTCGCCGACTTCTTCCGGGTCGCACTTGGAACCATCCTGCCGCACAATGTCGATGCGGTATCCCGGCGAAGGCTTTCCCATGGAACCGGGCCGCGGTTCCATCCACGGAAAGTTTCCTTCGGTGAGCGTGAGTTCCGTCTGCCCGTACCCTTCGTGCAGTCTGTGACCGGTCTTTTCGAGCCAGCGGTTGTAGATATCGACGTTCAGGGCCTCGCCCGCGGTCACGCAATATTTGAGGTTTGAAAGGTCGTACTTGGACAGGTCGTGCTGCAAAAGGTAGCGGTAAACCGTCGGCGGCGCACAGAACGTGGTCACCTTGAACTCGGCCATCTTTTCGAGAAGCTTTCCCGGAATGAACGTGTTCATGTCGTAGCTGAAGACCGCGCTTCCGGCAATCCACTGCCCGTAGATTTTTCCCCAGAGAGCCTTTGCCCAGCCCGTTTCCGCTACGGTCAGGTGCACGCCGCCGTCGATGACGTTCTGCCAGTATTTGGCCGTCACGATGTGACCCAGCGGGTAGGTAAACGTGTGCGCGACCATCTTCGGGTTGCTCGACGTTCCGCTTGTAAAGTAGATGACCATGATGTCGTCGTTCGCAGTCCCGGCGGAGCCTTCGGGCCGCGGAAACTTCGGCGAGCAAATTTCGTAATCGTCGTAAAACGAAATCCAGCCCTGACGCGGCTGCCCGATAGTCACGAGCTTTTCGACCGACGGGGACTTGGCCCGGGCCGTCTCAATCTCCTTTTGCAGCGCGGGGTCGTCATAGGTTACGACCATCTTGATGTCCGCGGCCTGGAAGCGATATTCGAGATCCTCGGCGGTGAGCATGTTCGTCGCGGGGACGGCAATCGCCCCGATGCGGTGAAGCGCGAGAAGGAAGAACCAGAACTCGTAGCGGCGGCGGAGCATCAGCTGCACACGATCGCCCTTTCCGATGCCCTGCGAAACGAGGAAGTTCGCCGTGCGGTTCGAAGCGTTCGCAATATCCTTGAACGTAAACGAGTGCCGCTCGTCGTTATCGTCGCACCAGACAAGCGCCACCTTTTTCGGATCCGTTTTCGCATATTCATCCACGACGTCGTACGCGAAGTTGAAGTTATCGGGAATGTGGATCTTGAAATTTTCGTAAAGATCTTCGTAGGAGGAATAATCCTCCCGATCGATGAATTTCAAAAGCATGGACATGAGAGAAGCCTCAGACGTGTTACAGATCGCGGTAGAAAATCTTTTCGCGCTTCGAAAGCGCATAGCGGACAAGGTTCAGTACGCGGTTTTCCCCGATCGTTGAAAAATCGACGTGGTGAAAGGTGAGGCGCGGAGTGCCAATCGGAGCCTGGATGGTGAGGCACGCCGAGGTCTGCGCCACGCCGAGCGAAATTTCCGGAAGACCGGCAAAGCTGATGCCGAAGGAGAGGAACTTTTCGTATTCGTCCTTCTTTTCGTCCTCGGGCTTTTCCGCGGAATCGTCGGAAGCGTCTTCGGAAAGCGACACGAGCAGGTCGTGCCTTTTGAAAATCGACGTGCGATCCTCATACGTGGAAAATTTCGCAAGCACCTGATCTTTTAAAAAGTTGTTGTCGTACCAGGCGGGCGGGACAAACCCGACGGGAAGCTCTTCCTGCCCGAGACCGCGCCAAAGCGCAATCGACCTGTCGAGAAGCGCCTCGGACTCCTGCTCGGAGAGGCCCGCAAATTCCGCGACGTTGCTCGAAAGCATCAGGGCGCTCTTGCCGAAAACGGAGCGATCCTTGCCGAGGTTCGCAAAGTGCCGCGCACCGTGCAAAAGAAGCTCATGACCGTCGGTCCGGAGCTTTTCGATGGAATCGCAAAAATGTTCGCGTTCCTCTTCCGGAGCGGCACCGACGGACGGGACAACGGCAACGGAAATCGGGGAAGCGGCAACGGCGGAAATCTTGTCTATTTCGACAAGCGCCTTTTCAAAATTCTTGATATTAAAATCGTGATAGCAGAGGATGAATCTTTTGCCCTTGAAGTTTTCCGCTTCGGCCGCGGAAATATCGGCAATGTCCTTGTTGAGTTCCATTCAAAAATTCTCCTATGTTTTGAACTAAAATAGAAAAAGCCGGAACGCTCCGGCTTTAAAATCCGAGTTCTCCGGTAAAAGCCACGTCGCCGTTTTTTGTTCCGACGACCGTGACGCGATTTTCGCCCGTTTTCGCCAAATGAATTTCCACGACGTCCCCGAGGAGCAGTTCGCGTGCATAATTGATTCGAAATTCATTTAACTTCCGTTCAGCAAACTCCGCCGGGAGCGCGTCCATAATGAACGCCCCGTAAAAGGCATTATCGACATGGGCGTTCCCGTCTATCTGGGAACGTTCGATCTTTCGCTCGGCGACCTTCTTGAGGTTCTCCGGGAGGGGAATCTTTCCGCAAGAGACTTCGCAGCCTTCGAACGGGACCGTATTCAGTTTCCGGAACTTTTCGAGTGTCCGCGTCGGGAGAATCTTCCGCGTTGAAAAATCCGTAACGAGCCATTTGGAAAGCCCCGCCACAAGAAGCTCGCCGTCTTCGCCCTTCACCTTGTAATCGCGGACGAACTGCAGCGATTCGGGCTTCCACTCGGTCGTCACGAACTCGATGCGTTCATCGTTCCGCGGCATTCTGTAAAAGCGGAAAGCGGATCGGGCAAGCACACGGGCGTATCCGCGTGAGACCAAAAACGACATCGAGGTCCCGCGGCGGTAAATGTCCTCCGAAGAGAGGTCCGTCACCATCCGCAAAAAGTCGAAAAGTCCCAAATTTCCGTCCGGACCGCAGGCCGTATAGGGCACGCGCCAGTCGGCATGAAACGCAAACCCGTCATCCTCGTAGAAGCGGGAAAAATTTTCGCAACAGTGCATATGCCACGAAAAATACATTTTCTCCGTGAAAATTGAAGGAAGCGGAGAAATTCGCAAGTTTGACGCCTTGAAACGGGGCGATTTCGAGAGAAAATCCGCTAATAATCCTTTTCGTTTGCGATTGCGGAATCCAGCTTGTCCAACGGGAACTTGAGAAGGTTTTTCCAGTTTGCGACATAAAGGGTATCTCCGATGACGTCCATGGAATAAGTCGTTCCGCCGCCCTCAAGGCAATTGAAATTTTTGCACCAGCTTCCGACTTTTCGCCAGCCCTTGGGAATGTTGCCGTATGGCTCGCCGTAATCGCCCATATAGACATACGGGATGCCGTTCCCTTCACCCGCAGCAAACAAATGTTTTCCCGACGAAACCAATGATTTGACCAATATGTCGGATGCGTTGTGATAAATCAGATAATCGGAATCCGTCGTGTCCCCCGGGAAATAAAGGCTGTCAACCTCTTGCCACGCCTCCGATATTTCATCAAACTCAAATATCGCATTATCAATTCCATCGACGATATAGAGCTTTTCCTTGTGCAACACAATATCAATAATTGGTTTTCGCCAATAACTCGCAAAACGGGAAATCAACTTCGGAACATTCGGAAGCTTTGTCCAAGCCGTTCCTCCGGCATCAAGGCTCCACACATTGTCCATCGTAATCGCATAAAATTTTCCATTCCATTCTATCCCCTTGTGAAATTGAAACGGAACCGTTGACGAATCGGACAAAGAACCCGTTTGATAATGCAATCTCGGATCTACATTCACATTTTCCCAGCCGGAATCACTTTTCCACTTGACAAATGCCGTTATATCAACATTGGCATCAGAAACGCTGTCCCGATACCCCGCAACCGAAACAATCAAGCGCCCCTGAAAACGGCCAATTCCATAAACCGTATACCATTCGCCGGCGTTCAACGAATCCTTTAATTTGAATTGCTGCCATGATTTTTCCGAAGGAGCATACCTGAAAACTTCCGCCGAACCATACATGCCGACATAAATACCTTCCGAATCCGCATAAAGAGTCTTGAAATGCGCCTTTGTAGGCGGAATCACTGTATCCCAATGGTTGGAACCGATTTCCGAAACAAAAAGTCTAGGAGCCCAAGTCGCATAGCCCGGATGTTCATCCACTGAACAAGTCCAATCATCCATTAGCACAATCCAATCTCCAGAATGGGCTACTTTTTGAAGGCCACCACCACTATAAGGATCTACGTTTGGCGCAAAGCCTCCATCAAGCCATCCAAAGATAGCCTCATTTTCAATTACTTTATGCGAACCCACTGAATTTTCCGAACAGGCGAAAAACACGGGCAGGGAAATGAACAGGAAAAGAAAGCCAAATATTCTCACCAGAAACCTCCCAGCGCATATTCCGTTAAAAGTTTCGGTCCATCATAGGATTTGCATTCAGCAATCGAAGGAATTTCACCAAAAATTACATTTCCTTCGGAATCAATCAAGGCTATTCCGCATACGTTCTTGTCAAAGGCACTCCAATCCGTCAAATGCAAGCCGATGTTTCCTTCCTCGGCCGATTCACCAGGATAAAGAATATATCTGTCAAAAAAACAAGTCCAGTTCCCAAATATTTTCCGCAATATTTTTGAGTGACGGAGAAGACAGAGGCGTATACCAATCATCCGCAGGAATATTTAAGGCCTTTTCATCAGGAACCCGAAACCACAACTTTGCATGATAATCTTTAAGGGAGATGCCGCCGGTGTTCTTAACGACGACCTTGGGCTTAAACATATTTAATTCCCACGGAGAAGCGTCGCTCCACGCAATAGTCCCTTTTGCAACAGGAACAATCCCCTCTTCCTCCGACCTAAAGTTTTCAGGTTCCCTTCCCCAAAGAATTTTTCCTTCTTTATCATAAACGACAATTTTACGATTGACCTTTGGTATTCCGATATTGTAATCCGCAGACCAATCGTCCAAATATTTAAAATCGATCCAGTCCGAATAGTGCAAGCGAATCTGCCAACCATCCAAATTTGGAAACACGGATTCAGCCTTCAATACAGAATCACTCGCATCCACAGTGGCCAATTCCGAGCCAAAATGTGGAGTGTCAACGGTGACCAATTTGCCAATATGATTTGCAGGATTTGCGGACCCGCTTGGGAACGCATCCTTATCCTGCCAAATCGCCCTAAGCATCTCGCGGACGACAAGACCGCCCTGACTATGCGCAACGATGTCCAAAGTCAACTCCGGCGTATTCCGCCAGTCCAGTCCCGTTCCGAATCGCTCAGGAACTTATCGTCCTCCAACAGCTTACGATCGCTGAACAGGTATGTTTCGCCCTTATACCGAAGCTTGTTCTTGCAAGTCACATTATACGTTACCCGCACCACACTGAACAAAGCATAAAAATGATCACTGTAAAAATGAGGCGCATGGTCATAATAGTACTCCACCCTTTCTTCAAGCTTTACGACGGAAAAATCCTTGACCTCACCACACACACCATACGGAAGATAGGTTTCGTCGTATGGTTCCGACCACAGCACCGCATCTGCACTGTTTTTCGGACTATTTACAAACTCTTCCCGGGCGTCATCAAAATCCTTTTCCGCAAAAGAAAATACGGAAAAGACCAGAATAAGCCACAATAATTGTTTGGACATTCCTCATACCTCATAAGAAAATCTACAAGAAAGATAGTAAAGCTACCGCTATAAATCCGGCGTATAGTTCAAAGTTCTCCGGTTTCACATTTTAGGCCGAGAAAAAGCTTACACTTCAAACCAATTCTCTATTTTTAGCGAAGTGATTTTTGCAATAGGTTCGAAATCTTTTGTATTCCGCGTTACAAGGATTAAATCGTTCGCCAAGGCTGTTGCCGCAATCTGAGAGTCACATATCGGTCTTGGCTGTCCGACCCTGTTGCATTTGGCAACTACTTCGGCATAATACGCCGCCGCTGTCGCGTCATACGGAATGACATCGAATTTCTGCTTTACGATTTCGACATAATCCTTCAGGCTGTTCTTTCGAGAGCCGTCAGGCAGGAGTTCAACACCGAAGAGAGCCTCTTGTAAAGTTATTGCCGAGATCGCACATAAAGGTTCGAATCTTTGTATACTTGTCAAAACATTGACGTTTGGCTGAGGCTTGGAATATTAGCCTTTTTTGCGTCGGGATATTCTACGATGCGACCGACATCAAGATCTTTGGAAAAATCGTCATCGGGCGAACATCCTTGGCGCCAGCTTTTGAGCGCATCGAGAAAAGCCTCTTTACGGCCAAGAGCCTCGTTCATTTCGCCTCCGATTTTCCCAAAAAAAAACATTCGCAGTCATGACTTTGTCCTCTTTTCCAGTAATGCATCTTTTAAAAGACGCCAATAAGCGGCTACTTATCGTCCAAATTGAACATCTTGCCTGGCAGCACGTGTCGCGGCCTTGCTTTCAGAACTTCCAGGACGACCTTGCTTTCGCCTGTCGAAGACTTCGTTACAATCGTAACTTTTTTGAGCGTTCCCGGCAACGCGTCCGAGTTTTTGGCGTATTCGAATTCGCTCACGGATTCGGCTCCGTCCACGATGATGTTCATCTTTACCACGCGTTTTTTTCTTTGGGAATAATACAGTGTCGGTTTTGACGCATCCTTCGGCGTTATTTTCCAGAGGGAGTCTTCCGCCACGGGAGGGTTGTAGTCGGCGGGATTTCCCATCTGCCGATTCATGTCGGCGGGATTCTGCACGGGCATATTCGACGCGGGAAGGGATTTTCCCGTTTTCAGGTCGGAGACTTTCATCCGTCCATCCTTCTGGACGATTTTCATCTGCATCGCGCGGGATTTTACCGTCGTCACCGACTTGGATTTTCCCGCCTGGATGACCGTCGTTTCCACTATTTCCGAAGTTCCGCCCGGAAGCGTCACCGTGGTCCGCATCCGGATTTCGCACGTATCCGGGAACGCTGCCTTTTTCTGGTTGTCGAAGACCGCATGTAAATCCAGCGCAAAAGCGCTCCCGGCGACAAAAGTCACCGCCGCGACGCCGCAAAAGAACTTTTTCAAATCAAGCATAGAAACCTCGTTTTAATTTTCCTTCACATCCGAAAGCCTTGTCGTTTTGATATTTCCATCGACCCGGAGAACCAGGTAGGTTGCGGAGAGGTCAAAGCCTGCCCAATCCAACGGCAGGAAATTTTCCCCAGCGGGAAGGTTTCCGCTAAAGAGCGGTTTCACGGGAAGGCCGATGGCGTTTACCAAGTCGAGGGAAAGCGTCGCTGCGCCTTTCAGCGAAAGCAGAATGCCGTCCGGGATGCGAGCAATCTGGAAGTTTTCATTATCCACATTTTTTTCGAAAACTTCGGACGGATCGCTCGGCGAGCGAGCTTTTGTTTCCGCTACAAGAAGCGTTTCGGGCCAGACGGGAATTTCTCCGTAAATCCTGTTTCCGAGTGAATCGAAAATGCCGATTCCACGCGCCTCCACTTCCCCTGCGCCAAGACCGGCATGGCTCGGATCGTCATCGGCGTTCCACGCAGAAGCCCACCCCGGAAGATGCAGCGTAAAGTTCACCGGAAGAGTCGTTTTGTTTCCCGCTCCGATCGGGTTCGCGCAATGGATGTTCACCGCATAGCGACCCGCGCCAAAGCTTTCCAATTCCGCGGAGAGGCATGTTCCCAGATGGTTCACGTCGAGAACCGGGGAAAGACCGTCTTCGACATAGAAGTCGTATTGCATGCGGAAGTTTTTGAATGCGACATTTCCGAGATTTTCCACCGCGATGTGGATTTCACTCGCCAAGCGGTCGTTACGCACGTCGGAAGCCATGGCGCGAACCTTGGGCAAAGCGGAAATTTCGTCTTCCATTTCGGCGCAGGAACCTCCGACGAGATTCTTGTCCGCATCCAAGACAACGACTCCCCTGTCCGCGGCAAAGCCCGTCGCCCCGGCGGCGGCAAACGAAGGATCGTCCTCCGCGTTCCACGGCGACCAGTCCGCATTGTAAAGCCCGAAATGCGGTCCCTGCCCGAAGAATGCGGAATCGCGCGGCAAGATAACTTCCCCGCCGAAATTCCATTCCGCGTATCCAGTGCGGGCACTTTCGGCATGGACAGAAAGAGCCGAGCCGTCCTGGGGATAGAACGCTTGCGCTTTCACCGAAAGAGGGTCCTCGCCGCGGAAGTAGTAGCGGACGGAATAGCCTTCGATTTTTCTGTCGGAAACATTTAGCAGGCGGATTCTCGGACGGAGCATCGAACGGTCGGCAAATCCTTCGTAGCGGACGCTCGCCTTTACCTTTGTCCCGGCATCCATTTCAGGATCCTTGCCAAAATTTTCCCAGGCGATCATCGAATCGGAAACCTTTCCCGACACAAGCGCTATCCCGCCGACTTCGACATTCTCCGGGAATTCAAGCGAAAGTTCGTGCAAGCCAGCGGAAAGCGGAATCGAGACGCCTTCAAGCGACACCGCGCGCCACGTTCCGGAAAGCGAAAGATTGCCGGAAAGGCGCACCGAACCTTTATCGAGAATCACATTCGCCGCAGAGCGATTTGTGGAACGGGCATAGACAACAGGCCAATATGTTTCCGCCTGCGAAACGGACACCGCGAAGGAAAGGCGCGACTTTTCCGCATGGGATACAAAGTAACGGTTCCCGGCGACCGCACAGGAAAATTCAGACGAGAAACCGCCTTCCGTTTTCAGGTTTTCCGCGAGGATGACTTCCGAAACCTCGCCGCTTTCCGAAGTGGCAAGCGAAAGCGCGGCGATTTCCGCATCGGAGAGAGCCTTTGTGTAAAAGCGGATGTCGGCGACGTTCCCGATGAAGGAAGAAGTTCCGCCCAGGGAGAAAACGCCATACAGTTCGCGTTCCGCAACGATCCCTCCCGGAACGAACCGAGCGAGTTTCCCATCGATATAGAAGCGAACCGAAGCCGAATCCACGGCAACCGCCACATGCGCCCAGGATTTCTCCACCGGAAGGACATTCCCCGAAAACCAGGAATTTTTCCCTTCGGAAAGCCGAAGCGAACGTCCATTCTGGGAAAGCCCGGTAGAAAACCCATCCGTTCCGCGGAAGGAAAGCAGCTCGTTCCACAAGTCTGCCGAGTGTCCGCGCTTTATCCGAGCTTCCCAGGTATAGGAGGTAGCGCTTCCCAAATCGACATTCCCAGCGCCCCTCGCCATGTCGGAACTTTTGCCGAGATAGATTCCGGCATCGCTCAGCCAGGGACTACTCACAAGCGACAGGTCGAGATGATGCCCCTTTCCCGAAAATTCATACGCGACGTTTCCGGTTCCTTCCCGTGCGGGATACCAGAGGACAAGCCCCGTCGGATAGGGATAGAGAGGCTCCGAAACAAAGTTTCTTTCGCTTGAATTGTGTCCAAAATCTTCAACGCGGAGATTTAAAGAAAGCCGACAGCCGACACATTCGGAAAGCCGCTTCCGCGAAAGGCGGATGCCTGCGGAAACGTTTCCCGAGGAATCCGGGAGCAAGGTGAAATTTTCCAACGGGACTCCGCCAAACGAAATGGAAACCTTCGCAAGCGCAATACCCGATTCCGCGTCCCGAACCTTTGCCGCCACGGTAAAGACGCGGTCAAGAACATCCGAAGAGTCGCGGACATTCCAACTTTCCACGACAGGACGCGCCGAATCCGTATAGACAAGCGGCCCGGCGGTCTGGATTTCATCGCCGAGGATCGAGCGTCCCCAAAAGCGGCTTTCGTAAACGCTGTCCGCAATTTTTCCGAGCGCGCCGTTCCCCGACCTTTTCGTTCCGTCATAGACGAGCGTGTCCGAGTTTTTAGCGGAAAATTCCGCTTCGAGCCTGCCGTCGGCATACAGCGAAATCCGCCCCGAGCCGGGATGGTTGCAGGAAACCCCATAGGCCATGTATCCGTTGTCAAGCCCTAGCCAGAGGGAATCCTTCGGGAGTTCGCAGGCAAATTCAGCGGGAACGGTCAATGCCCGGGCCACGGCGGAAGCCGCCGGAAGTTCGCCACCCTTTCCAGCCGTATCGCTGAGCGGCACAAGGAACACGTAAGCGGTATCGGTTCCAAGAGAACGCCTCGGAAGCTTCACATGGGCAAAGCCTTTTTCGTCTGGCGAGTAGTCCAGCCTTTCCGCCGGAGTTCTGTCGCCCTTGTCGTTCCATAGAGAATCGTCATCGACATACAAATTGAACTCCAACGTCCCCCGGACATTCAATGTCCGTTCCGAGACCCGGGCCACTTCCGGGAGAACTTCGACTTCCGTTTCGGGCATGTCCGCAAAGGCGGACGGCATCGCGGCGAACACGGAGAAGCTTTTCGTCTCCGCGGAAATCAGCAGATATTCCCACTTGCCATTTCCCGGATAGCAGCCGTCGGAATTCCACGCTTCGCAGGTCGCCGTTTCCGCCGACGCTCCCGGGACGGCGGCGCTTCCGTCCGCCTTGAGGTAGCCGTACAGCGCATGTTCCAGAGGCACGATCTTTTTCTTTGCAAAGTCGATTTTGTAGAGCCTGACAGTCTGCGGCGTGACATTTCGAGCGTCCATCTCCGCGCGGGAAATCCTCATTTGGATGCGCGGAAGCTTCGTCGAATCCTCAAATTTCATCGACGGCAAAACTTCCATCACGGGTCCCGTGAGCGGCATCTCGCCAAAAACTTCGAAAGGATAATCGTCCACCTCGGCGGTCCGAACCGTCACATCCTTGCGTTCTTCCATGGAATTTGCCGGGAACGAGACAGACAATTCCCCGAACAGCGACCGAACGGAACTTTCCTTCTCCGTCTTGACATCCGCCCCGACATACAAATCGTAATCGCTGTAATAGAGGTTGCCGCCTTCGCCCCACGTCAGCAGGAACTGCGTGTTTCCCTGGAGACGGTTCACGTCGAACCAGACAAGCCTCTGGAAACCCGAGCGCTCCGCGACCGTATCCATGACGGTATAATACACGCCGCCTTTCAGGTAGGACAACCGATACTTCTCGCCCGCCTTGAGGTTCGCCGAAAGTTCCACCAGTTCCTTCGGTCGCGCGACATGAATGTCCGCGGCGTCCTTGAAGCCTATCTCCCTGTCTTCCGAAGTCTTTTCGCCGGAAATTGCAAAATGGGAATGTTCCGTCGAGTCCAGGTGCAGGATGTCGATGCCGTCAGCCCGCGGATCCTTCATCCAGGAATCGAAATTCCGGAAAAAGTACCTCATCGGCAATGAGGCGGACTTCATCCGGGAAGGCACACGGCGAACGCTGTCCGCGGATTCCCGGTAAATCCGTTTTTTCACGAGCGTGTCCCTTGCCGGGATCAAAAGCCTCGAGGAATCCTCGCTGAACATTCCGTACACGGAATCGCCTAGTCGCAGTTCATACCGCGAAAGCGTGATGCCGTCAAATGTCGGAGCGCTCCTGATTTTCGAGACGGTATCCAGCGGGATGTAAAAATACCCGTTTTCGTAATCGGCGGATTTCGGCCTCAGCCGTAAGTCGGACAGTGCGGCACGGGTCGTTCCGACGGAATCCCGGAAATGGAATTGGGACGGGTCCGGCGCGCGGGCCGGGGAATTCACGGCGTTTCGGATGAAGCCGTCTTCGGTGTAGAGGGCCAGCCAGTCCGCATCCGTAAAGTCGTGCAGATAATGGTGCAGCTTCGATCCGCCTTCGTAGTATTTGTAGCAGCCGGCGGAACCGTTCGCGTATTCGACGGATTCCCCGCATGGCCTGTCCGACGCGGGGACTTCCGCACGCCAGCCGGTATCGGCGGGAAAAGAAATTTCCGCCGGATGCCCCGAATTCCACACCTTGTTCCGCCCGACAAAGAAAACAGCGCTCCCATGCGCAAACAAGGGCGTCCGCACGGAATCTCCGAGGCTCGTCAGGGACACTTGGCAGCGGGGAACGTTGCCGTAAGTCGCGTCAAAATTTGTCGTCGCCGAATAATCGCAGGATGGGCTGTTTTCCAAAGCCGATCCCAAGGCCAGCACCTGGAAATAATCGTCCGGATTTTTCGGGCCGTAGAACTTCATGTCGAAATAGGACGGATACCTATACGACGGATTTTCGTCGGCGAAGAGGAAGATGTTCTTCCCGCCGGAGAGAACGTTCGCCGAAAGGAACGGCAGGTACTGCATTTCGTAAGGCGTGAGAAGCCCGTAGGACTTGTCGCACTTCCAATCGGTTCCGTCGAAATACGAACCGAGGAAAGACGTTCCGCAGCTGCCCGAAAGCGCCGCCCAGTAGCCGTCCGGACCCGTCCCGAAAACCGTCTTGTTCGCATGGTCGAAACGGATCGTCCGGTTGACCAGGTTGTCCATGCCGAAAGGCGCGTCCCAGTAGGAGTCGGGGATGGTGAGCCTAATGGAAAAATTCATTGTCCGAAAACGCTTGTTGCCACAATGATCCGGATTTATCCTTTCCTCGTCGGAAAAAAAATTGTTTTCCGAATTCCCTATCAACTCCACTTGAAACAGATTCCTGTTCGGATTATAATTATCCGATGAGACAATTTTATCATTCTCATCTCTCTTATATTCACATTGCGAATTTTCGGGCGCATCCATTTCAAGATTTGCGGAACAGGCGCCCGCATTTGCCGCCTGAAACAGCCTGTATCCTCCAGCCCGAGGCTTTGGCACAAAGTTATTTTCTTCGGGAGATATGTCCGTCAGTCGCCAGACGGCATTCTCTTTCAGCCTGTCGAAGGTCTTTACCCCATCCCATTCGTTCTCCGCCCTGTATCTTTCCCAAGTTTCCCGGGTCACGGCGAACATGTCTAGGCAAGAATTCTTGTCGTAATCGTAGCCGTACTTTTTGCCTGCCCCCATATTTATTTCTACGTCAAAAGAGCGGGCGGATGTACCAAAAGTCAAATCCGCGGCATCGACAAGAACCTGGTTCTTTTCGTCAACGACCTCGCACGTAACGTTGGAACAAGATTCGATATACCGGTCCATTTTATAGAGCAGAACCAAGTCCAACCGTTCCCGGTGCCGTTTGATGGCGAGGCTGAACCGTTCGGGGGCGTAGCCGTAGATTTTCTGCGTCCCGAAAACGTCCATGTCGAGCGAGACACCTTGCCGCTTTTCCCTCGGGAAATATTTTGCGGCGATGTCCGCCCGAACAAGATAATCGGGAACAGGAACATAGCGGTGCTTGCCTTCATCGTCAAAGGCCTCGGCGACGACCAAGTTTACCGCGTTCGACGAATCCCGGATCATTTTCCACAGGGAAACGTCAAAACTAGCCGACCTGGATTTTTCGCATCCCTTTTCGCCGGCCTCGCTTGCCGAAAGGACCGCCCGGTAGGTTCCCGGCTTCACGGGGATACCCGCGGAATCCGTCGCATCCCAAAGGACCGAGTAGGCTGTCCGACTGGAACTTGCGCGCGTATAGGCGGAATCGAGCAGCCTCTTTACCAGGTTTCCCTTTGAATCCGTAATCCTTGCGGTCACCCAGGCGTCCCGGTATAAAATTCCATACGGAATGTCCAAGGATCCGAGCGTGTACAGCATCTTCTCGCCCAGGTCGGATATCGCCGTGTCGGAAGCGCTTTCCACGATATAGAACTCGGGAATTTCCGGAAGGGAAATCTCCATTTCGGGCAGGGTCAAAAACACGGTCGTATCCTTCAAGATGACCCGAGGATTCGCCGTCGTATTTTGCACGACTTCGATATGCAGGGTCGCACTCCCCTCCGCGGGATAGGACTTTGTCGAAGTGGTCCCGTCCCAGACAAAATGCAGTTCATAGGCTTCGGGAGAAACCGTCCAGCCTGTCGTCCACGGGTTTACCGCCGAAGAAATTTCTGCACCCATAAAGGCGAAGCCGCTTTCCGAATTCGCCCCGAAGTAAACCGGCAGGGATTCGTCCCCCGCAAGGTTCGATAGGCCGACGTGAAACGCTTTCGATGCGCGCATCGCGACATGCCCGCTCTCGCCGAAAAGGAGCATCACGCTGTCGGCTACGGAAAGCGGTTTCCATACCGGGTAAGCGGAAAGGCTCGCTTCCACTTGCGAAAATACCGGCGACGCATTCAACATGCCGCCGCGGATCGAGCAGCCTTTTGAAGCGTTTCCCCGACCGTCAAAGGCGAGGCACGCCTCCCCGAAACCTTTTGAATCATAGCTTACGGCGATGGAATCCGCCGCGAAAAGTCCCTTCCACCGCAGATGATAGAGGCCGTCCCGCTCGTAGAACCAGACGCCCCGCTCCGCGGTCGTGTCGAAAGGTTCCCCGTTAAACGGACTCGCGAACGCCCGTTCCGACGTCCTGTCGAAAATGCCCGCGCCCTTCGAATCCTCGGCATGGACGCGCAAGAAGTAATCCCCATCGAAGCTCCCGGCTAGGCGGAGCGACACGGAGAGAGAATCCTTCCCCACTTCCAGGACGGCCGGGGAGAGCGACAGGACGACCGACCGCGAGGAATCCTCCCCGGCAAAGCCGTCGAGCGTCACCAGGACGGAATCCGGGCGCCATTCGCAAGTATCGCAGGAACGAGTCGAAAGCTCGATCCAGACCTTCGATTCCGAAAAGCCGACGTTGTGCAGGTATCCGAGCACCCCTTCCGCGCTCTGGGACGTCCTGGAAATGTTCGCGGCGTCCCTCGAGCGGTTCGGCGACACGACGGCGATGCGCTCCGACAGCCACGCGTCCGAGCCGTCCATCCGGTAGCGGAGCCGGTAAACCGTGGAGTTCTCGGCACCGGCGGACGGAGGCGGGGCGATACCGACAATGGGAACGTATTCGGACTGCAGGTATTCGTCGTCCGAGGCAGGCGACACGATGGTCGGGTAGCGGTCGCCCACGTGGAAGAGGTCCGTGCGGACTCCCGCGTTGCCCGCCGCGTCGATACAGACCAATTCGAGGTGGCGCTTGCCGTTTTTCGACCCGACCGCCACGGCGGGGATTTCGAACCGGAGCGTATCGTCCGACAGGACCCTTTCGGCGACATCCCGGAAGAGGCCGTCCGCGTCGCCCCCGAGGACCCGGTAGTGGCAGCGCATCCCGGTCCGGTTC
>CAVBPX010000030.1:0-27043 GCA_963597395.1 Eggerthellaceae bacterium
TTCTGAACTGCGGGATGGATTCTACCTGCCTGTCGGCAGACAGGTCGGCTCTTTCAGGGCCTCCAGAATGACTATGGACGTGGATTCTATCGCTCCTTTCAGTCGCTCCGGAATAACGCTTGGATTGAGGACTCTATCGGGTTCTGCGAATTCTTCAAGATGCCCGTGGAATGGCGGTGAAAAATTAATTTGTAAGCATAATGTACGCAAAGGGCGAAAACTTGCGTTGTGATGTATTTCACGGAAAGTTTTTTGTAAATTTGGAAGGAAAGATGTTTAGATATATTTACATCCGGAAAACCTAGGAGAGAAAATTATGAAGACCCTTAGCAGCTTCACTAAATTCTCGTTCGCGGCAGTCGGCTGCGGACTTCTTTTCACCGCTTGCGGTGATGATGTTACAAAAGTTTATCGGGCGGAGGGCTCCGGAATGGAAATTGCCGTGTCGGCGGATTCGCTCGGCGAATGCGATTCGACAAACCTGCGTCGGACGGTCTTTGTGACGGATGAAAACGTGGCCTATGTGTGCTCGGAATCGGGCTGGGCGACCCTCGCTCCGGAAACGGAAGTGGTCAAGTGCGCCGTAAAGCAGCTCTCCGACAAGTCCGGCTACAAGATTATGTGTGGCGGCGATTCGGTGGGCGTTGTCAAGAACGGCACCAATGGAACGGACGGCACCGACGGAACGAACGGCAAGAACGGTACAAACGGCAAGAACGGCGCCGCGGGCAAGGACGGCTCGGACGGCACTTCCTGCACGGTAACGGCTGCGGAAAACGGTTTTGACGTTCTTTGCGGCGGAGAAAAGGTTGGTGAGCTTTTGAACGGTGCTGCCGGCGATGACGGCGAAAACGGGGAATCCTGCTCCGCGACGAAGCTCGATGACGGTTCGGGCGTTGTCATCAAATGTGCCGACGAGCTGGACACGCTTGTAAACGGCAAGGACGGCGAAAAGGGTGAAACGGGCGATGCCGGCACATCCTGCTCGGTCACGGCCGCCGATAACGGCTTTGACGTCTATTGCGGCGGAGAAAAGGTCGGTTCGCTTTTGAACGGTAAGGACGGCGAAAACGGCGCGAAGGGCGCTGACGGCGAAGATGGCGCCTCTTGCACGGTCAAGGCTCTTGATGACGGCACGGGCTACGACATCGTTTGCGGCGAAGCTACGGTCGGAACCATCAAGAACGGTGCGAAGGGCGATTCCGGTGCACAGGGCGTCAAGGGTGCGGACGGCAAGTCCTGCACGGTCGAAGCCCTTACGGACGGCTCGGGCTACAACCTCACTTGCGACGACAAGACGGTTACGGTCAAGAACGGTGAAGACGGTGAAGCCGGCACCTCCTGCACGGTGGAAGCTCTTTCGGATAATTCGGGCGTGACCATTACTTGCGGCGAAAAGACGGTTACGGTCAAGAACGGCGAGAAGGGCGAAACGGGCGCAACCGGCGCCCAGGGCGCAACCGGTCCGAACGGCACCTCCTGCACGGTGGAAGCGGTTACGGATGGCTACAACATTGTCTGCGGCACGGAAACGGTCGGAACCATCAAGAACGGTGCGAAGGGCGATTCCGGAGTGAAGGGTGAAACCGGCGCCCAGGGCATTCAGGGCGCGGCAGGCGAATCCTGCACGTTGACCGACAACAGCGACGGAACGATTACGCTTCAGTGCGGTGAAACCTCGACGACGCTCTACAAGTCGCTTTGCGGAACGAGCGCCTATGACCCGGCGAACAACTTCTGCTACGACAATGCCTTGTATAGCTACTGCAACGGCGCAAGCTACAATCCGGAAAAACAGTTCTGCCACGGTGCGGCTCTCTACGACCTTTGCGGAGGCAAGGAATACAATCCGGACAGCGGATTCTGCGATACCCGCGATGGAATTACTTACAAGATGGTGACAATCGGAACGCAAACATGGATGGCCGAAAACCTGAATCACGATACGACTACCGGCAGCTATTGCGATGATGACTATTGTGCGACTTATGGACGTCTTTACACGGCGACCGTTGCTGCGCAGGTTTGCCCGACGGGGTGGCACCTGCCGACTTCGGCCGAATGGGAGACGCTCTCGACGACGGTCGGGGAATCCGCTTCGGAAATCGGCACCGCGCTCAAATCCACGAGCGGCTGGAACGATGACGGAAACGGCTCGAATGCGGTCGGCTTCAATGCGCTTCCGGGCGGACAGTATTATTATTCTTCTTACAGTTCCAATGGCACTGCCGCTTATTTCTGGACTTCGACGACCTCTGGGAATAGGTACACCAACTACAGTTTGACGTCTACATCGACTACTTTAACAAGTTCAAGTTCGCGTTCCACCTACTACTATTCTGTCCGCTGCCTGAAGGATGCGGAATAGGATGGATGAACGAACGGAAAACAAGTTAGGAGAGAAAATATGAAGACGCTAAGCTTCACTAAATTCTCGGTCGCGGCCACCTGTTGCGGAATCCTCTTTTCTGCCTGTAGCGACGATGTTTCCAAGGTTTACAAAGAGGACGACTTTGGAGTGGATATCGCTGCGTCCGTGGACTCGCTCGGAGATTGCGATTCGACAAACTACGGAAAGACCGTATTTGTCACGGACAAGAATTCCGCCTATGTTTGTGCGGCATCGGGCTGGGTCTCCCTTACGCCCTATACAAAGAACGTCACCTGCTCCGTAAAGTCCCTTTCGGACGGTTCGGGCTTCAAGGTTCTTTGCGACGGCGACTCGGTGGGCGTCATCAAGAACGGCGCAAACGGTACGGACGGTAAAAACGGCACGAACGGCACAAACGGTGCAAACGGCAAGGCCGGCGCGGACGGTTCGGACGGTACGGACGGAACGTATTGTACCATCGAAACGCTGGTCGATAATCTGGGATACAACGTTCTTTGTGACGGCGACACGATGGGCGTCGTCTGGAACGGCGTTTCCGGTAATGACGGCGAAGACGGTACGGGTTGCTCGATTAAACCCTTTGAAAACGGCAACGGCTACGACATCTACTGTGACGGCGAACTTTCGGGTTCAATAGTGAACGGAGCGGATGGCGCAAAGGGCGACCAGGGCGTCGCCGGCACGTATTGCTCGGTCAAGGAAACGTCCGCAGGCTACGATATTTACTGTAACGGTGAATTTTCGGGTGCCATTTTGAATGGCGCTGACGGTCAAGACGGCGCAGCAGGTGATTCCGGCAAAAGCTGCAAGATTTCGGCAAACTCCGCCGGAACGGGCTACGATGTCATCTGTGGCAAAGACACGGTCGGTTCGCTTTTGAACGGTGCGAAGGGTGACTCCGGAGAGACCGGTGCAAAAGGCGCTTCCGGCGAAAGCTGCGGAATCGTTGCAAACTCCGCCGGGACGGGCTACGATGTCATTTGCGGCTCGGATACGGTCGGTTCGCTTTTGAGCGGTTCCAAGGGCGCGAAGGGCGACCAGGGCGCCGATGGCACGTATTGCACGGTCAAGGAAACGTCCGCGGGCTACGACATTTACTGTAACGGTGAACTTTCGGGCTCGATTTTGAACGGTGACGACGGTCAAGACGGTGCGGCAGGTGATTCCGGCAAGAGCTGCAGGATTTCGGCAAACGCCGCCGGAACGGGCTACGATGTCATCTGCGGCAAAGACACGGTCGGTTCGCTTTTGAACGGTGCGAAGGGCGACTCCGGAGAAACCGGTGCAAAGGGCGAAGACGGTGCAAACTGCAAGATTTCCGAAAATGCCGACGGTACGGGCTTTGAAGTGACTTGTGGCGATGAAACTGTCGGCATTCTTCACGGCACAAACGGCTCGAATGGAACCTCCTGCACGGTCGAAGAAAATGCCGCCGGAGGCTACAACTTTGTGTGCGGTGGAGAAGTTGTGGGCTCGGTTGCGGACGGAGCGCCCGGTGCAACGGGTGATACGGGCGAAACGGGCGCTGTCGGCGATTCCGGAAAGTCCTGCTATGTCGAAGAACTCGAAAACGCGAAGGGCTATAATGTCATTTGCGGCGCGGATACGGTCGGATTCCTGAACGGTGCGAAGGGCGCTACCGGTGATCAGGGCGCCGTCGGCGATACCGGTAAAGTGGGCGAACAGGGCGCATCCTGCACGCTTGCGGATAACGGAGACGGCTCGGTCACAATGACGTGCGGTTCGGAAACGGTGACGCTCTACAAGGCGCTTTGCGGAGAAACCGGTATCGATTTGGCTACGCAGTTCTGCTATGACGGAACCCTCTACAGCCTTTGCGGCGGCACGAGCTACTCTCCGAAAAAGAGTTTCTGCCACAGCGAAACGATCTATGATCTTTGCAACGGCCAGGTTTACAACCCCGACGAAATGACGTGCGAATCCGGAGCCGTAACGGGCGAGTTTACCGACCCGCGCGATAGCCAAACGTATAAGACGGTTCAAATCGGCACACAGACCTGGTTTGCCGAGAACCTGAACTATGCGTATCTCGGAAAGACGGCCGATCTGGATTCTTCGAGCTTCTGCTACAACAATACCGATTCGAACTGCGAAACGTACGGTCGGCTTTACACGTGGTCCGCTGCGATGGACTCGGCGGGAGTTGCAAACGAAGACGTCGCCGGAACGGGCTGCGGCTACGGTGTGGAATGCTCCGTAACCGGAAAGGTCCAGGGCGTTTGCCCCACGGGATGGCACTTGCCCGATTCGACCGAATTCGAAACGCTCATGAAATACGTCGCAAACAACACGACGGGCGGAACGGATTCCGTTGGCTATGCCTTGAAGGCAACTTCCGGCTGGAGCATTTATAACGGCTCGGATGCGTTCGGGTTCAGCGCTCTCCCGGCAGGTGCGTATGGGCTTTCGAACTATTACTACTTGACGACGGTTTCGTTCCTTTGGACGTCGACCGAAAAATCCACGACCGATGCCTACTTCTTGCGGATGAGCGAGTTGAACGATCCGGAAAAGGCGGCAATACTTGCCGAAAATGTGAGCAATTACTACTTCCCGGTTCGCTGCCTAAAAGACTAGTGCGATAGCGTCAAAAATTAAAGCTCGGGCTTAAAGCGGCCCGGGCTTTTTTAAATTACAGAAAGAAATTTACATATCCTAAAAATTGGTCAAGAAAATTTGAGTGAGACCAAGCGATGGCAGAAATGTTTAGAGGAAACCTTAAAGAAGAGGGACGTCAAAAAGATCCTGTAGATGAACCGAAAAACATTGAAATGCTTCGTTTACTGAAGACGGTTTTGTTTTGCCGTCATCCTGGAGCGCCAGCGATAGGATCCATAGACAGAATTTGTGTGAGTGTGGAGAGTTGAATGTGGCGTGTTGGGAAACAGATCGCTTCGCAAATGAAGCCTTACGCCCGTTTCCGCCCCCGGAGGGTGCGGAGCCTTTCGATGAGGGGCAAAAGCAGGTCGTGCCGCTTGGCATGCAAAAGCCCCAGCACAAGGTAAAAGACGGAGACTTCGAAGAGCCTCAAAAGTTCTGGGGCGACTTCCCTAAAGTTCGCGCCGATGTTCTGGATTTTTAGCCATGCGGGTATTGCATACGTCGAAGGAAGGAACGATCCAAAGACCTGTAGCCATTTGGGCATGCTGCTTTGAGGCCAGCTGAATCCGGAAACGAGCAATACGAGAATCGGGACGCATGCAAAAAAGAGCAGCGCCGTTTCGCGGTGCCTAAAGAACTGCGCCATCCACATTCCCATATTGACGACCGCGCCAAAAAAGAGAAGTCCAAAAAGTAGCACGAGCGGAATGTTTCCGCGGTCCGGGAAACTGAAGACATGGTAAATGACGAGCTTGTAAAAGAAGAGCGCCGTGATATAGTGCAAAATGAAGGCGGTGGAACGCCCGAAATAGCGGAGGAGGAGCGGTGCGCCTTCCGTCTCCTCGCATCCCTTGAGACGCGAAAATCTCCGGTTTTTGCGCGGCCCGCCCATCACGCCTATACCGACGAGGCATGTCTGCTGCAAAATGATCATCAGAACGGCCGATACCGCGTAGATGCCGTAGCCGCCCGACCGGTTGAACATCCGAATGAACTGTGCGGGAATCGGGTCGCGAATCGCCTTGGCCTCGGCGAGAGTCTTTCCGTTTGCCACGAGACGCTTTACCTGCACGGTTGCCCCGAGCGTCCCGGCCGCGGTGGCCAAAGACGTGGCGACATTTCCGTAAAGAAGAATGAACGCGCCGTGGGCATAGACGCCGACCGAAACGTTCTTTCCGCTGCGGAGGTCCGCTTCGAAGTTCTCCGGAATTTTCATGTAGCCGTAAATGGTTTCGTCCGCGAGGGCCTTTTGGGCGTTGGGCTCGTTCCAGTAGGTCGAAACAACATCGACTTCCTGCGTGGATGCGACCATTCGAATCAGCTCGCGGGACATGGCGGAGCGGTCATTATCGACAATTCCGACCGGAGCCTTGTTTGCCACTTCGTGCACGTAGGGGTATGGATAGTAAAAGGAATAGACCACGACGCCGACGACAACAATCAGCATGCACGCCGGGTCGCGGAGCATTGTCTTCCACTCGGTAAGCGCTATCCGAAAGAACTGTCCTATCCGGTGCATCATTCCGCAGCCTCCCTTTGAACGGTCCGCGGAATCCGGATGCGGAGCGAAAAGATGGCGACGAAAATCCAGAAGAGAAGTTCCCCGCTCAAAATTTCAAGCGAATGGAAAGCTCTCGAAATTCCGACGTGTCCAAAGAAGAACGCGGACTGGAGCTGCATAAAATGCGTAATCGGAAGCACAAAGGCCCAGCACCGCAAAACGGTCGGCATTGCAAAAATCGGAAAGGTCTGTCCGCAAAAGGCAAACGCGGGGCCTCCCGCAACTGCCGCCGCGGAAAGCGCAATGCGCATCTCGCCAATAATTCCGACGAAGGCGGCTCCGGCGGCAAGGCACGTCCCGACCATCGCATAAATTCCGCAAACGAGAACGGCGATGTCGATGCCCTTCAAAGCGGGCATTCCGCGTCGCGCAAGGAAAAACAACGCAACCATCTCCGTTCCGAGGATAAAAAGCGCGGGCAAAAATCTTCCGAAAAAGGCGATTGCCGTGGAGTTTCCCGCAGCGGAAAACCATTTGGCAGTTTCACGTTCCCGAATCGGATAGGAAAAAATGTAGGCCCCGAAAATCATCGCGATGACGTGGAAAAGCGCCACGACAAAACCGACTCCCAAAAAATACTCGTAGTTTCCGGTCGGGTTCCCGATGACGTGAAGTTCCGACGTAATCGGCGGCGCAACCGTGTTCTTTACAAGAAGCGCGCCCTGTGTGCCGATGGCCGTCCGCAAATCGTTTGTAATCAGTTTGCTAGTGAGAAGCGACTGCCCGTTTGTATAAACCGTAATGATGGGAGCTTCCAGACGGAGAGCCTTTTTTTCGAGGTCGGGAGGGATGTGCAAAAACGCGTAGATTTTTCCGCTCCGCATGGCCGATGCGCATTCCGAAACGCTCCGGCACCGCATCGAGAGCTTTGTCGTGGGGGAGGCTTCAATCGCGCGCAAAAGTTTTCCTTCGAGCGAGCCTCCGCTTTCGGCGACGACGCCGACTTCAAGCCCGCGCGGAGTTTCGGCCGAAAACAGCGAAAGAATTCCCAGGCAAAGTACAATGGGAAAAATGAACAAAAGAATGACTGTCGGCGGATTGATTCGTCCGTACGCATCCTTTACGACTTCCCAAAAGTTCCGCAAGTCACTTCTCCGCGAGAGCCTTCCAGAGAACCGTCATTCCCGGGCGGAGTCCTTCGACGGGTGCCTTTGGCCGCAAGCGGACTTCGAACGTCTTTAGGTCGAAACCGCCGCTTTCCTTGCTGCTTTTCCAAATGGCATAGCTTCCGGCGCTTGCAATGTAATAGACTTCCATCGAAACGTTTTTGTCGAGTGCGGGAACGTACAGTTCAAAGGATTTTCCCTTGGATACGTTTTTGAGAGCGTCCTCGCGGATGTTGAAAACGGCCCATTCGTCTGTCAGGTCCGTGATGGCGACGACAGGCATTCCCGCCCCGACGACCTCGCCTTCTTCCGAGACCTTGAGCGTGATTTCTCCCGAAATCGGGGCGACAATTTTTGTTTCGTCGAGGTAGGCCTTTACTTCGGCCTTGGCACCGTTTGCCTGCAGCACGAGGGCGTTTGCCGCCGCCTTGTCCTCGTCGCGGGCGCCCTTGGTCGCTTCGGTGTATTGTGCCTTTGCCGCCTCGGCCTGGGCTTTTGCCGCATTCATCTGGGTTTCGGCCTCGTCGCGTTTTTGCACCGGCAGGACGCCTTCGTCGTAGAGCTTTTGAACGCGTTCGTATGTGGTCGTCGCAAGCTTTGCCGCTTCGTCCGCGCGGTTCATCACGGCCTTTGCAGCCTGAATCTGCTCCGCCCGTGCCCCGTTCTTCGCCTTGTTCGCCTGGGCCTTTGCCGCCTTGTAGGCTCCGTCGGCCTGCATCTTTTTCGCTTCTATCTCCGGGCTCGAAATTTCGGCAATCACGTCGCCCTTTGTGACGCTGTCGCCTTCGCGCACGGCAAATTCACAGATTCGCCCCGGGACCTTTCCCGCGACCATCACGCGCCGCGCCTCGACCTGCCCCTGCAAATATTCGGCTTCGGGCGAAAGGGCAAAATGCTTAATCGCTCCAAAGCCCGCAACGAGCAGGAGTACAATGATAAGCAACATCAAAACGGCTGGGATACGCTTCATTTTTGATTCTCCAGATATTTTCCGATGTTTTCGACTTCGCCGCATGTTTCGAGAAGTCCTACAAGCGACATCATCGCGTCGTAGTTTGCCTTGAGCATGGCAATGCGCAGCCGTTCGAGCGAAAGTTCCGCATCGACAACGTCAAGGCTTGTTCCCATCCCCGCGTTGAAGGCCTTTTGCTGGTCTTCGAGAGACTCCTTGGCGAGTTCCTCGGTCTTTTTCAGCGATTCGATTTTTCCCGTCGCATGCTCGTATTCCCGATAGCGCTTTTCGACGAGAAGCGAAATGTTTTGGACCGCCTGGTTTTGCATGTTTTCGACTTCGCGCTTGGTGGCGTTTGCCTCGGCGACCTTTCCGACGGTTTCGCCGCCGTGGAAAATGTCCCATTCGACGGCGACGCCCACGGCCCATTCCGGTTCGAGAATCGTCAAATCCTTTGTGTAGAGCTCCTTTTTGCCGAAGAGGGCGACGGTCGGGAAGTAGTCCCCGCGAGCTGCGGTAACGGCCCGGTTCGCGCGTTTCTTTTCTTCTTCGAGCTGCCGGATTCCCGGATAGTTTTCGCTTGCGCGCTTTTTGTATTCTTCGAGCGAAAGTTCGAGTTTTACCGGGACAATCGGCGTCGTGGCCGAGAGGGTCGTGTCGCTTTCGCCGAGGCTGTTTGCGAGGGCGAGCCGTGCGAGCGAAAGGTCGCGTTCCGCATTGTCCTTTTCGGTTTGCGCTTCGACGAGGGCGACTTCGGCGCGGAGCCTTTCGGCCCGGGAAATCTGGCCGCCCGCTTCGAGCTTTTGCGCCTGTTTTGCGTGTTCCTCGATGGTGTTGTAGGCTTCGGTCCGGAGGTTCACCATTTCTTCGGCGAGCCTCATGCTGAAGTAGCGCGTGCACACTTCGGAAAGAACCGTATTTTCGACCATATTGTAGGCGGATTTTTGCGCCTCGATGTTTTCGGTCGATGCCTTGTAGGCCGAAAAGATTTTTCCGCCTGTAAAAATGGGCCAGACGAGCGTTGCCGTCGCATTAAAAAAGAGGTCGTCCTGCACCTTGACCTTGAA
Source organism: Eggerthellaceae bacterium (assembly GCA_963597395.1). GTDB lineage: Bacteria > Fibrobacterota > Fibrobacteria > Fibrobacterales > Fibrobacteraceae > Hallerella. The sequence goes on from CAVBPX010000030.1 coordinate 9,701, forward strand.
CTTGTCGGCGGCGATTTGGCTTGCAAGTTCCTCGCGACCCTTTCCGGCGACGTTCTGTGCGTATTCCTTCGCCTTGGTGTCCGCGGCGGAGAGTGTCGCAAGGTCCGTCGAATTTGCGTAGGGAGCCATGAGGCCCGCATAGGTTGCGGCATAGGTCGATGCGAAGTTTGAACCGAGAATGGCCGTGCGGACGGGGGAGAGGTCGATGGTAATCGGTTCGTCGATGCGTGTCACCTTGCCCGAAAGCGTAAGCTTGGGCATAAAGAGGGAGCGTGCGGACGTCTTTTGGCTTTGGGCCTTGTCGAGATGCGTCTTGCTCACGACGATTTGCGGATTTTTTTGCTTGGCGAGTGAAATGGCGTCATCGATGGAAAGAGGCGCCGCCTGCAGTGCCGAGAAGAGGACGAAAAGTAAAAAAATCGCAACAATCCGTTTCATAGCACTCCATAAAATAATAAACCTTTGAACCCGAAAAAAGGCTTTTTTTGCCGAAAAAACGAAATTCGCTGTTGAACGGGCGTTTTAATAGGGCAAAGGGAATTTTGACCCGAATCACGCAAATTCTTTTCGGGAACATTTTCGGAACGCTTTTAGCCTACTTTTTGTTTTCAATTGAAAGAAACCTTGATTTTGGGAGTATTTTTTGGGGTATCCGTGGCGGTTGCCGCAAATCGATTTGAGGTTAAAAAATGAACGTAGCTCTAAAACTGGGCGCCCTGACGTCCGCCTGTCTTTTTGCCTTCGGGTGCGGCGATGATTCCGGTTCGAGTACATCTCCGGTAAATCCGGCGAGTTCCGGGTCGGTCGCTACATGCGATCTTTCCGCCTACGCGACGTTCCCGATGTGGACCGGAGCCTATTTTATTTATGCGGACGGTTCGGTGACGGACGGGACGAATGCGGTCGGAACCTTTGACTTTGCGACGGGGAACGTTCTGGACGCGACGGGCGCGACGATTGCGACGCTCGACGTTTCCGCGCTGCCCTATTTTGACGGGCAAAACCTGATTTACAAAAATTGCGCGGTGATGGCTCTTGACGGAAGCTCTGTTGGACGGGTAGATGAAAACGGAACCGTTGTGGATGGAAATGTGGAAACTTCGAGTTCGAGCACGGAAATTCCGACGGACCCGACTTCGTCGGCAACGATTGACGCAAATCCGCCGTCTTCCTCGGGAACTTCCGGTGAAACGCCCGTTGCAAGCTCGAGTTCGGCAAAAACTTCCGGCTCCGGGACGATGGACGCTTCGGGCTACGAAGTGATGAACTATGCGAATATTCTGAGCAATAACCAGATCGGTTGGAGCTCCCGCTACTGGGACGCATGCAAGCCGCACTGTTCCTGGCCCGGAAACGTCGATACGAGTTCCCTTGCCGCCTACCAGGCAAATTATGGAGCGTCGAGAAACTGCAACATCAACGACTACGAAATTCCCGCGTGGACGCTCAGCTACAACGTGCAGCAATACTGGAAAGGTTACCAGGGAACGACCTCCGCATGCACAAGCGACCGCGGCGGCGGAACGGGCGGAGCCTTTACGTGCACGGACATGGCGCCCATTGCCGTGAACGATACGCTTGCTTACGCATTCGTGGCGGCTCCCGGCAGCGGAAACCAGGGATGCGGCAAGTGCTACCATTTGCAGTTCAACGGCGGAAATCACGCGGATGACGTCAAGGCGACGCACAAGGCCCTGAAGGGCAAGCATATGGTTGTGATGGCTTCGAACATCGGGCACGACGTGGAACAGGGCCAGTTCGACATGATGGTCCCGGGCGGCGGCGTCGGACAGTATGACGCTCTCTCCTCGATGATAGGCGTTTCCAAGGATGAGCTCGGGGTGACCTATGGCGGATTCCTTTCGACGTGTCAGGAAACCCTCGGTTACGATGCGGCGGTTGCCAAATACCAAAGCTGCATCATCGAAAAGTGCGAAGCCGTTTTCCCGAACCATGCGAACCTTTTGCGCGGATGCAAGTGGTTTGCCGAATGGTATATGGCGGCGGACAATCCCACGTATAACTGGGAAGAGGTCGAATGCCCGCAATATCTGATTGACAAGTACAAGACGACCATCAACACGGTCATCGAAACGAACATCGCGTGGCAGGACGACTGGTCGAGCTATACGGGCGGAACTTTCGAAACAAAGGATTGCGACGATTCGGGATGCCCCTGACGGGAATTTTCGGGTGTGAAATTGGGTGGTGTGTGGCAAGGTTTTTTACAGAAGGAAGAAAAATGAAAAAACACTACCTATCTCTTTTGGCCGCCGGCGCGCTTTTGGCCGTCGGTTGTGGTGACGATGCCGGTTCTCCGGTGGGAAACTCGACCGTTGTCGATACCTCGACGACCGTTGCGGAAAGCCCCTATTACTTCGGCGGATTTACGATTGCCCCGAGCACGGGCGTCGTCTATGATGCCGGTACGGGAACTGCCGTGGGGCAGCTTCTTGAGGACGGAACCGTCGTGAGCCTTTCGGACGGCGTGACACCGATTGCGGTTGTCGATACGACGGTTCTTCCGAGCCTTTCAACGGCGGGCTACCTTGTGAACAAGAGCGGTGTCGTTTCGGATGTCTCCGGGACGCCGCTCGGGACGCTCAATGCGGACGGTGCGACTATCACGCTTTTGGACGGCTCGGTCGTGAACCTTGCGGGCGAAGTCCTGGTTGCGGCTCCGACGGTTGTTGATACGGCGACGGGAACGGTTTCCGCTTCGAGCGGTCAGACCGTAATTCCGGGGACTTCCAGTGCGGCGGTGCTTCCGACGTCATCCGCGGCGATTTTGCCCGGTTCCTCGTCCAGTGCGGTCGTAAATCCGGCGTCTTCGTCTTCGACGGTCGTTTCCGGGAACATTACCGTTTCGGGAAGCCTCACGCAGAACGTTCAAAAGAATCAGGCGATTCAGACGGTCGTGTTCAGCGGAGTCAAGTCGGAGCCTTCCCGCTCCTGGTCGCTTTACTTCTTGCAGTGCAGCTATGACCAGAATTCTTCGACCTACACAATTTCCGGAACGGTTCCCGAATATTTCCAGGAAGGGACGTCTTCCGACAAGTTTACGTTTGACGGAACGGAATTTACCCTGACGCTGAACATCGGGAATGCTTCGGTCACCGTGAGCTCTTCGAGCAGCGCCTATGTGTATTCCGTGGCGCAGTCCAGCTCGTCCGCACGGTCTTCGAGTTCCGTTGCCAAATCGAGCAGCTCGTATTCGGGCGGAACCAGCACGGAGCTTAAGGTTGTGAGCGGCGGCGCTTCCGGAAGCGGCTGGGCCACGCGCTACTGGGACTGCTGCAAGCCAAGCTGTTCCTGGACCGAGAACGCGGGGAGCGGAAACGAAGCGAGAATGTGCTCTGCAAGCGGTAGCCAAATTACGGATTATAGCACAACGAGCATTTGCCAAGGCGGCTCTGCCGCAACGTGCACAAGCCAAATTCCCATTATTGTGAACGACAATCTGGCCTACGCGTTTGCGGCCGTTCCGGCGTCCAACGGCGGAGCGTGCGGAAAATGCTTTGCGCTGACTTTTGACGGAACGGGTAAATACGAGACCAAGGGTCCGCATCAGTCGCTCAAGGGCAAAGTTCTTGTTGTAATGGCGTCCAATGTGGGAACGGACGTGACTCAGGGGCAGTTCGACATTATGATTCCGGGCGGCGGTGTGGGAATTTACAACGGCTGTTCCGCTTTCGGCTGGGGAAGTCAGGGCCAACAATACGGCGGACTTCTTTCCGATTGCGAAGAATCCGTGGGATACTCCAAGTCCGGAAATGCGCTGACGACCGCCCGCAAGGAATGCCTCGTAAACAAGTGCAATTCCGTCTTCTCGAACGATTCCAAGGCGAAGGAAGGATGCCTCTTTTTAGCAAACTGGATGAATGCGGCAGGCAACCCGAACCACACCTACAAGGAAGTGGAATGCCCGGCAGCCCTGAAGGCGCAATATTAAAGGTCTCCTCTGTTAGAGGCCCCCTAAAAGTTTTTCCTTAGGTTGAAGGTTACCCTCCCCGGGCGAAAGCCCGGGGAGGGTTTTTATGCTCACTCCGAATAAAGTCCTTTCTTCTTCAGATCCTTGACGAGCGACGCGGGCATCCATTTTTCAATCTTTTGATATTCAGCATCCCCAAAAAGTTTGGACTCTTCTTTCGCCTTTTGAGCCTCTCCCATCGCAAGGTAAATGCGGGCGAGGTTTCCGACCGCGCAGAAGTAGCGGACGGACTTTCCGGTGCGCTTTAAATAGTCCGAGGCGCTTCGCTCGTAAATCTTTGCCGCTTCCGCAAATCGGCCCGCCTTATACAGCATATCGGCCTTCATCTGTAAAAAAACAGGGTTCCCCGGAGCCTTGGAAAGCGCCCTCTCCACAACGCCCAGCGCCTTGCCGTATTCTTCCTTGTCGTAATACATCCAGGCGAGCGGCGTCGCAAACAGCGCCCAAAAAAGTGCCGACTTTTCAACGCTCTGTTCGAGGCTCTTCAGATGGGCTTCCCGGTTGTCCGAAACGAACGGCAAAAAGCTGAGACCGTCTTCCACATAATAGGCGTAGATGGCGTAAAAGGCCCGGGCTTCGGGGTCTTCGGAATCCTTGAACTTTTTCGCGGCCTTTCGCGTTTCAAGAGCTCCCTTGACGGACTTTCCCATGGCGGACCGCACATACCCCAGTTCAAACTCCCGCAAAACGTCCCAGGCGCCTTTTGCGTTGCACCGTATCAGTTCTTCCTCGGACTTGAAAAGCGCAAGCGTGTCGCCCACGTCGTCAAATTCGCTCAGCTTGACAATCCCGCGGATGACGCATGCCGCGCCCGAATCCTTTGCCTGAATCTTTTGAATCACGTCGTAAGATTCGGAATACTTTGTACGCAGCGCAAGTTCAAAGGCCCGCTTCGCTTCGGCGTTCAGGTTTTCCGAAAGATGAAAGGCGGACGTCTCTTCGGCGGTTGCAAGGCTTGCGCCCAAAAGAACGGCGCACAGAAAGGTTTTGCTTGGGATAGGGAATAGCATTGGCTCAATTTAGCAAATTTAAACCCGACCGGTCGGAATCGTCTAACTTGTTTTGTTTCAAAGGCTTGGACGCGTTTAAATTGTCAAAATTTGACAGGCGGAAATGCAAAACGTTAATTTATTTGAAACTGTCGAAGCCTTATGGCATAAGGTCTCCGAACGATTTGAAATAATGAATTTATAATCGGTCGGCCGAAAATAATTTGTGTATATCTAGAATAAAGGATGTGACAAATTTCGTCACATGCAAAAACGCAAGCAAAGAAGGCTCCCTATGATGAATATTCTTCGTAAGCCGGTTTCGCTTTCCATCAGTCTCCTGACATCGGGCTTTCAGGCGTTCAAGACGCGCATCCGGCAAGAGTTGCAGCTTCGCCGCGGAGTGAACCTGGAAGACTTCGCCGATGACGAAAGCCTTTATGCGTTTTACCTTCGCGGAGAACCGGAAGACTACGTCCTCGACGCCCTGTGCGGAAACGTCTCCGACGACATCCAGTAAAAATTTCCATTTTAAAATAAACTAACCCCGGTGAAAATCACCAGGGCCAGGGCTTTGATTCGGGGTTCCTTACTTTTCGTCCGTCCACCAGGATCCATCGTCTTCTTCGTAGGTCCGGGCGGAATCGAACGCGCGGTTCGGATTCCGAATCTCCAGGTCGAGTTCTCTCTCGGCCCAGAATGTGTTCTTTTCTTTCATGTTTTCTCCTTGCTGAGGTTTTCTTCCCAGCGGTTATGTCTTCTTTTCTAAGCAGACATTCCTATTATACATAAAAATTGAGGAAAAGCAAATCAAATTCTGTAAAAATGGGGAGATATTCGGGTAAACAATTCTATTTTTCGGGCATGATGGACAAGAATGTGGAAAAAATCGTGATGATCGGGGACCGAATCCTTGTAAAACCGCTCGAAGCGGCCTCCAAAACGGGAAGCGGTCTTTATCTGCCGCCGGGCGTCCGCGAAAAGGATGCCGTCCGCGCGGGCATTGTCGTCAAGGTCGGGCCGGGATATGCCGTTCCGTCAAACGATCCGGATTCCTTTTTGAGGGAGGCGAACGACCCGATAAACTACGTTCCGCTCCAGGTGGAAGTCGGCGACCAGGCCCTTTACCTCCACGGAAGCGCCTTTGAAATCGAGGTAAACGGCGAACGCTACGAGGTCGTCGGGCAGAATGCCGTGCTGCTCGTTATCCGCGAGGACGGCCTTTCGGAACTCGGGGTTTAAAGTGCCTCGCTGTCCGGTCAAGGTCCCGCTCGCTCTCGCCGTCCTTTCGGCTGCGGTTGTTCCCGTGCTCGCCGTGCTGTATGCGGGGCTCTACGGTGTGGAACTGTTCGGTCTGCTCTCCATTTTCGGGACGCTCGCGACGGTTCTCGATGTGCTGCTTTCGATTCTTTTTCTCGTTCTTATCTGGGGTGGCGTTTATGTGCTCGGGGCTTTTTTAAAAGGGCTCGAGTGCGTTCCGGGAGACAGAAGAATTTTTTTCGGACTGTTTCGGCTGCTTTCCGCTTTTGCCTGTGTGCTGAGCGTTCTTTCGCCGCTTTATTCCATTTTTTCGGAAAGTCCCGCCTTTTGCATCGCCTGGACGTTTGCGTTTTCCATCGAGCTTGTGACGGGAATTGTCCTTGGAATTTTGATTGCGCGTCTGGGACTTCGCGGAAAGAACCATCTGGTGCTTGGCATTGGGCTTGCGGTCGCGTTTTGCTATTTGACGGATTTTAGCGGGTTTCGGACCTTTGAATCCATGATTGACTACAGTTTTGCGTCCGGGGACGCCGAGGAGTCGGGCAGGGCTGCAGGGGCAGGGCTTTTGACGTATCTGTGGGGGCTTTCCCCGTCGGAAGTCGATACGCTCGACGAGGAGTCCCTGGCGGATGTCCAGGAGGTTTCCGTCGTGTTCTTTGCTTTGCTGTTTGCGCTCTTTGCGGGCTTTGTCGCGGCGCATGCCGCATTCTCGCTTCTTTCGTTTTCGCTTTTTGCCATTTATTTTGTGCGTAAAAGGAACGGGGGTTCTGTTCAAAATTCGGAAGGCGTTTTATGCTGAAAGTGGCACTTTTGACGGCCGGGCTTCTTGTTTGCTCGAACCTCTTTATGACGTTTGCCTGGTATGGGCATCTCAAGTTCTTGAATGCGCGCCCCTGGATAGTTGCGGCCCTTGCAAGCTGGGGAATTGCCCTTTTCGAGTATATGATTCAGGTGCCGGCAAACCGTTACGGCTACACGGCATTGAACGTCGTCCAGCTGAAGGTCATTCAGGAGGTGGTCGCGCTGACGGTCTTTGCGCCCTTTGCCGTCTTTATGATGAACCAGCCGTTAAAGCTCGATTACCTCTGGTCCGCGCTGTGCCTCGTCGGAGCGGTCTATTTCGCGTTCCGCTAGGCGGCTACTCGGAAATTTGCGAAAGGGCCGATTCGTATTGCTGCAGCTCCTTGCTGAACGCTCCGAGCGACCTGTAGCGTTTTAGGATCAGGTTCATGAACTTTTTATAGGACTCGACCGAAAGGAACGGGTCGTTTTGGTATTCAAAGTTCTTGTTGTAGAGGTCCTTGATGCGCCGAATGCTCTGGATGGAATTCGCGATGACTTCCGAGAGCTTTTTGTGGGCCGCTTCGAGGCCTTCGCGGTTTCGCTCGACGGTCTCGGGGTCGTTCGTTTTGATGATTTCGGACGGGAGCTTGGCGTAACTCTCATAGACGGTGTTCGCATTCGGAACCGCGGACGAGTTTCCCATCACGCTGCTCGAAGCCCGCATCCCGTTCCGCTTGGCCTTGGAATCGATTGAAATCTTGCAAATGTCCCCGCCCATGTAGTTGCACTTCGCACGGGGTTCTTCGCGGTGCAAAATGTTGAGCGGGAAAAAGTCCTCGTTCGTCCCCAGCTTGGACAGCGGGCAAAAAAGCGTAATCGGTTCGTTGAAAACGGTGATGGAATAGCTGATGTATTCCTTCCCGTCAATTTTTGTCGTCTTGTAGAGGCTGCCCGTCGAGTTTTTGAAGTGTTCCGCTTCCTGCAAAAGGTCGTGCGTTTCGCCCTGGAGGGATTCCGGGTCGGGCGCATAGGCGCCGAGAAACGCTTCGACTCCCGCCTGAAATCCCTTGCTGATGGCCTCGTTCGTCGTGCGCTTTCCCCAAAGGTCCTCGGAAAGGAACAGAAAATCGGTGACGTTCGTTTCGCTTCGGCCCGCAAAGAAGGCCTGTGCGCGGCCTATCTTCGCAAGTCCGCGCCACCGCTTTGCCGAAATGTAGATGTTGCTCCGTTCGCATTCGGCGGCGATTTGCTTGAGAATGGCGAGGCTGTCCTCGGAAATTTCGACTTGCTCTATTTCCTTGTCCCAGCTTTTCAGGTCGTCGGGAGTCACCTTGAGATCTTCCTCGATGAAAAAAAATTCCGGGTCGCCGGCCGTAGAAAGGAGCGTTTTCAGGGCGTCGGGCGAGATGGAATCCGGGAACGTCAAAACGAGATGGATGCTGTCGGAAAGTCCCGCTTCGGATAGACAGGCGTCCGGGCGAATTCTTCCGGAAATGAGCGTCTCGCGGGCGAGGTTCTCGTCGAGGACCGCGCGTGTGGCCGCGGCCATGGGGCCTATCGCCGGATCGAAGCTGTTGAAAATGGCGACGTCCGCGGGCTTTGCCTCTTCCGGGAGCTCGAACTGGCGACGTCCGTAAATTTGGATGTCGAGGCCTTTAAATCCCGAAACGAGATGCCGAATCAGCGCGCGCTTTCCGGAACCGGCCCGTCCGTAGAGGTAGGTCGGCTGCTTGGTGACCACGGCGAGGAACGCGAGTTTCAAAAGGGATTCCCGTTCGACGAGACCGCTCTCCAGTTCGGACAACAGTTTCCGGATTCTTTCCGCAAGTATCATAAATGCTCCTTGTGCTTCAAAAATATAGACGATTTTTCTAAAATAAGGATATGGCGACCTTTAAAAATTCCTATTCCGGGGATGCCGATTTTTTGCACCGGACCGCTTGAGGCTTTGAATGAAACGCGCAATCCTCTTTGTTCAGCTGGGTTCTCCTTCCGACGCGTCGCCGGGGAGCATTGAAAAATATCTCGTCGATTTTTTGGGTGACAGGCACACGCTCGGAAATCCTCCGTTTTTTTGGAAGTGGCTTTTAAAGGGAATTATCGCTCCGCGGCGTTCCGTGAAAAGTGCGGAAAAATACCGGCGGATGATAGAACGCTCCGGACTTTCCGAGATGCCTCTCATTTATTACACGCGGAACTTTGCCGAGGGTGTCGCCCGTGAAATAGGAAGTGAAATTCCGGTCCGATACGCCTTCGAGTTCGGTTCAAAGCCTTCCATTTCGGATGCTCTCGAAGAGCTTTCGACGCTCGGTGCGACGGATGTGCGGGTCGTTCCGCTTTTTCCGCAGCGCTCCCTGGTGACGACTGTCGCCGTGCACGATCTATCGCTTGCCGCTTTCAAAAAATTTCCGGGTTTGCAAATGCACTTTGCGGACGGCTTTGCCATGAACCGCGTCTGGCTTTCGCAAATTTTGCGGGGCATCCAAAACGTCTGGAATAAAAAAAGCGCCGTCGTCTTTTCGTTTCACGGGACTCCCGACAGCTGGGTCCGCGCAGGCGATCCTTACAGGGATGAATGCGTCTCGGAATTCGAGTTTTGGAAAGGCGAGCTTTTGAAGGAAGTTCCGGGTGCAAAAATTCTTCTTTCGTTCCAGAGCCGTCTTGGCCCCGTCAAATGGCTCGAACCGTATTCCGCAAACGTGGTCGAGGAACTCGGTCGCGCGCGTGAGAATGTTTTGATCGTCTGCCCGTCCTTTACGGCCGACAACCTGGAGACTCTTTACGAAGTAGATGTAGAACTTAGGGAGCGATTCCTTTCCGCGGGTGGCGGGACATTTTCCCGCGTATCGTGCCCGAACGTTTGCGCGGATTGGATGAGAGGGTTTGCCGGGGAAGTTGTCCGGGAAGATTTCGGGAGGAATCCTTGAGCCTTTTCAAATGGATTCTTCCGACCCTTTTCGCCGCATGGACGGTTTCGCTCGGAAGCGAGGCCTTGGATTCCTCGGGCGTGGAAAAGGACTTTCAGCGGTTTGCCGCGCTTCCTGTCCTCGGATACTCGGAAGAAACGGGCTTAAAATACGGAGCCATGGTGCTGCTCTTTACGCGGTCCGAAACTCCGGGGTCCGAATCGACTTCCCTCGACTTCATTGCGACCGGAACCTCCAAGGGGCAGCTCGAAGTGAACGCCTCGCCCGACCTGTATCTTTTGCGCGGGCGGGTTCACTCCGACATTTCGCTCATCTACTGGAACTGGCGCGCCAAGTATTACGGCAAAGGAAACGACCCGGACCGGGATTCCTTTCTTCGTTACGACATGGATCTTTTCAAGCTTTATGTTCCGGTGGATATAGGCCTTTTAGGTCCGCCGCGTTCCCGGATGCTCAGTGTCGGACCGTATCTGTATTTCGAAACGAACCGTGTCGAGTTTCGAAAGGGCGATGTTTCCCGTCCGGGGGAATCCGGCGGCATTCGGACGGGAGCGGGCTTCCAGGCGACGTTCGACCTCCGAGACAACGTAAACTGGCCCGTCGAAGGCGTTTACGCCCAATACCGGCAGCTCTACTACGCAAAGGCTTTTGGCGGTGACTTCGACTTTTTTTCGCAAACGGTGGATTTGCGCGCCTATTCAAGGCTTTTCTGGAACACGTCCGTCGCGCTCGGAATGTTTTACGACATGCGGAAAGGAACCGTTCCGTTCGACATGCTTGCGACGCTCGACGGCACCAAGCGGTTTCGCGGCGTGGAACGCGGACTTTACCTCGACCGTCAAAGCCTGAGTGCCCAGGTAGAATTTCGCAAGGAACTTTTCTGGCGGCTCGCCGGGACCATCTTTTTCGAGGCGGGGAAGGTCGGACCGTATTTTTCGGAGCTGATGAAAAACGACACGCACTATGCGGTCGGTTTTGGCGGAAGACTGCTATTGAACCGGGTAGAAAAGACGTATGCCCGGTGCGATTTTTCACTCGTAGATGGCAAGTATCCGGGACTCACCATCTATTTGCGCGAAGCCTTTTAACCAGAAGACGGAACTAGTCCGAGAGCTTGTTCCAGTCGAGGACGCCCTTGCGATACAGATAGAGGTAGCCGCTTTCGAGGATGGCGAGGAACGCGAGGAGCACCACGAGAAGGCTCCACGGCGAAGAAAGGAAGACGACCGCGAGCGGATAGAGGAACGCCACTTCGATGTCAAAGACGAGGAAGAGCATGGCGACCATGTAATACTTGATCGGATAGCGCTCGTTGGCGGTGCCGGCGACGTGGGCAAGTCCGCATTCGTAGGCGGTTCCCTTGATGAGGGTCTTCTTGATTTTTCCCGGGTGCAGAACCCAGTTCGAGAACAGAAGAAGCAGGGGAACGGCAATGGCGAGGATAATCAGAATCGCCAAGGCGAAAGTCGTGTCAAAAATTTGAGCGTTACTCATAGTACCTTTAAAATAGCTATTTCCCGAGGAGTTTTTGCGCTTCGATGGTCAAAATGTCCGTCGAATTCATTTGAACGACCTGTTCAAGCTCTTCTTTAGCCTTTTTTTCGTCCAGGTGCGCCCGCATCCGAAGATCTCCGGCGTAGAACAGCGCCCGGCGTCGCACCTTTTCGTCTTCTTCCGCGTCCGAGGCCTTTTCAAAGAGCCGCACGGCGATTTCCGAAAGGCCCTTTTTTTGAGCCTCGCTCCCCCAGGAAATCCATTGCATTCCCGGAATCGGAAAAAAGAAGTTCGGGTAGAGAAGCGCCTCGACAACCTTTTTGATCGCTTCCGCATCGACGGGACTTTCCCTGAAAAGACGTCCGAACTTTTCCGTAAAGATTTGGGCCGCGTGTTCGTATTCCGCCTTGTTCGCGAGGTCAATCGCATCTTCGAGATCCTTGCGGAGGCTCTTTTTCGGGTCGGTTTCCGCGTGAACCGCTTCGGTAGAGGGGGAAGTTTTCCTTGAGAAAAGGGCCGGGACCTTTGCTCCCAAAAGCGCTCCCAGTCCAAAAAGCGGAATTTCGAGAATCGCGACTAGCCCGTAGAGGTTCGGGTTCAGGTTCCAGTTGACGAGAATGTCCATCACCGCGAGAAGAACGGCCGCATAGGGGGCAAACTTCGGAACGACCCGCTTTCCGCCTGCGACGCATCCGAGAAGGATGGCAAGCGAAAGGCTCATTCCCATAAACGGCATGTTTCCGTAGCGTTCAAAGTACGACAGCGGAAGGACCAGTGCGAACAGGATGCTCGAAACGACCGTTCCCGCTATCCAGAGAATTCCCGTCTGCAAAAGGCCCCAATGTTTTTTTAGGGACTTCATGACAAAGAAAAATCCGAATGTAAAAAGGACAAAGGAAAGAATCCCCGGGAAAAGAATCCAGCTCGTGAACAGCGAAAGGACGCTCGAACTTTCCGGAATGTAGGCCATTTGAAACAGCGGAACCGTTTTCGTGTAGCCTTGGATGTAGCGGCGAAGTTCCCTTTCGTAAAGTTTTTCGTCGGGCGAGACCTCGTTCGTCGCATAGGACTTTTTGCCGGTCGTTTCCCACCACAGCCGAAATTCCTCTTCCATTTTCCGAATGCGCTTTTCGGGAACGAACGGCTCGTTTTGCGCATGGAACTTCTTCAGGTAGCTTTCGAGTTCCTCGTGGTAGATTTTGTCGGTCGGTTCCACGCCCACGTCGCGAAATGTTTTGGCGCCTTCCGTTTTCCAGTATTCGTCAAAGTGGGCTACGGCTTTCCGCTCGCGGGACCATTCCCGAATGGACGGGTAGCCTTGCACGGCGATGTTTGCCGCAAGAAGGGCGAGGATAAAAAGAATGCCGAACAGGAGCGGAATCCTGTGCGTGTTTTTGAAGAACATCTGTTGGCCTCCGGTCAGGAGTGTGAAACTTCACCGCGGTATTCGCGCAGCTGGTTCCATAAAAAGTCCGTATTGACGTCGTGGTAGCCCAGCGCGTTGACCCGTTCGCGGAGTTTGTGCGCAATGTTGAAAAGGTTCTCGCTTTTTTGCATCCGTTCGATGCTGTCGAAAGTCGTCAGCTGATCTATCCAGTCGTGAATTTCCGGGAAGCGTTCGTCGTAAAAGACGTTCTGACGTCCGGTGCGCAAATACTCCAGATAGCGTTCCGTGATGTGGAAATGGTCTTCGGTAAAAATCTTGATGGTATCCGGGAAGGGATTTTTCCCCGTCAGATATTCGTGCATGATGATGCCGAAGCTGAAGTAATCCACGGAGCTCGAAAGGTTCTCGCCCATGACGGCCTGTTCCGGTGCGCTGTAGGCGGGGGTCATCTGTCCGCCGTATTCCGTGACGCTTTCGCGGAGTTTCGCCTGGGCGTATCCGAAGTCGCACACGAGAATCTTGTGGTTGTTCGGATGTTCCGGATCCTGGCACAGCAGCAGGTTCTTGGGCTTCAGATCCTTGTGAACTATCTGGTAGTAGTGCAGCTGGCTGATGGTGTTTGCGAGATAGGCGATTTGCGCCACCCGCGGCACGAGTTCGTCTTTCGAAATGTCCGTTTTGAACATCTTGTCGAGCGAGCATCCCTTGATGAGTTCCATCTTGAGGTAGGGAAGTCTTCCGGCGACGCCTCCGCCGAGGCTTTGCACGACGCCTTCGATATTTGTCGCCCGAATCAGGTTGTTGATGCGGATTTCGTCCTCGAACGAACTGATGATCATGTTCAGACGGTGCAGACGGTTTTTCCCCGCCGGCACAAAGTATTTGCAGAATTTGACGACGATGTCCCGCTCGCCGTGGCGCTCGGAAGTGCCCGGACGGGTTATCCAGTAGGAGGCGCGGAAAAGGTCGTTCGTCCCGTCGAGCGTAAGCCGGTCGCGAAGACGGATATGCTCCACGGCGCCGCTGTGCAGGTAAACGGGGTTGTGGTCGAGCCACCATTGGTAATCGTCCATCGTGTAATGCTCGCGGACGGCGAGTTTGCGCGACAGTCTGTCCAGGTATTCTGCAAAACGATTCTGAATCACGGACCGCAATTTAGCTATTTGTGTGAACCGAACGGATGGACTCCGGTTGCGGACGGAACCTTCGACCGCTTCTCGAGAATTTTTACGACGTGCGAGTAGGCGTCCTCGATGTCGTCCGTCGGGTAGAAAATGTCCAGATCCTCGGCGTTGATCATTCCGGTTTCCATGAGAAATTCCCAGTTGATGAGCTTGTCCCAGTATTCCTTTCCAAAAAGGACGACGGGAATCTGCTCGTGAAGCTTGTTCGTCTGGATGAGGGTGAGCGTCTCGAACAGCTCGTCGAGCGTTCCGAATCCGCCGGGGAAGGCAATCAGGGCCCGCGCCTTGAAGAGGAACCAGAACTTTCGAATAAAGAAGTAGCGGAACTGCAGGTTGAACTTCGGATCGATGTAGGGGTTCGGATGCTGTTCGTAGGGCAGCTTGATATTGAACCCGAGCGACGGAACTTTCGCCTCGTGGGCACCGCGGTTTCCCGCTTCCATAATGCCCGGTCCGCCGCCCGTACAAATGCCGTAGTGGCCCTCGGGGTGAAGCTTTATCCAGTTGCCGAAACGCTTGGCGAGTTCCCTTGCCGCATCATAGTATTCGGCGACGAGCGAAAGGCGTTTGAGCGTTTTCATCTCTTTCGCGGAAGAGACCTTTTTCAGGCGCGCCTTCAGGTCTTTCTGTCCGATGGTTCGTGCCGAACCGAACATGACAATCGTATTTTCGATGTCGCCTTCCTGCAGGACGACTCCCGGTGCGCGGAACTCCGAAAGAATCCGGACCTGGCGACCCGCATCGCTTTCGAGAAACTGCTGATTCTGATATGCCAGAAGAACGGACGGCTGAGTTTTCTTTGCCATAATAAAACCTCGATTGTTGACATTCTCAAAATACACCAAAAATAACGTTTCGGATAAAAATTTTTCCGCATTGATTTTTTAGATTGGAATATCAGGATGCCCGAATGATTTTTTTACTGCTTCTCGTTTCCATCGCGCTTTATCTCTTCTTCCATTTTCGAAGCGTTTTCGGCGGCGTCCGCGGAACGTTTTTTGCCGCGGCGATTCTTCTCGTCTTTGCGGCGGGCTTCTTTTTACGGGAATTCTTTGTCGGGACGGTTCTCAATGCCGTTTTCACGGTCTGGTTCTGCGAAGCGGTCCTTGTCTTTCTCGTGTGGGACGTCGTGCGCATTTGCCGTCGAATCCTTGTTCGGCGACCTCTCCGCGTCAAGGCGCGTCTTCTCGGAAACCGCATCGCGTTTATCCTCGGGATTCTCGTCTGCACGGTCTTCTTTGCCGTCGGCGTCCCGCAAAACGACCATTACCGCATTCGCGAACAGGTCGTCTCCCTTCCGAGCGGATCCGCTCCGTTTACGGCCGTCTTCTTCAGCGATTTGCACATCGACCCGCTCTTTTCGCGGCAAAAGCTTTCGAGGCTTGCCGCGGACATCGATAGCGTGGGCCCGGACCTTGTTCTCTTCGGGGGCGACCTTGCGGACGTCTCGGACTCCGCCCTGCGGGCGGAAGGCTACAGCGAACTTTTTTCCCGTGTCGTCTCCGGTGCGAAAGTCGGGGCCTTTGGCGTGAACGGCAACCACGAGGCCTACATGGAACGCTTGGGGTCTTCTCCCGAGGACTGGATGCGCGCAAACGGAATGGTCGTCCTGGATGATTCGACCGCATGTCTTCCGAAAGTCTGCCTCACCGGTCGCACGGACTTTGTCGTTGCCGCGAGCCGCGGAACGCTTCGAACGGAACTTTCAAGGCTTGCCCCCGCGGACACTTCAAAGCCCTGGATTGTGCTTGACCACGAACCGCGCGGTTTCGAAGCGGACTATGCGGGCCGCATCCCGAGCCTCGTCCTTTCCGGGCACACGCACAACGGGCAGTTTTTCCCGGCGACCGCGCTGATTGGCCTCATTTGGGAACTCCCCGCTGGCTTTGGAACGCTCTCGGGCGCGCCGTGGCTTGTCTCGTCCGGCATCGACTCGTGGGGGCCTCCCGTCCGCGTCGGAAGCAATACGGAAATCTGGGTTCTTCGCTTCGAACCGTCCCTATAGGGATTTCCCCGTCAAGAATCGGGAACTTCCGCGTAAAAAATTGTTATATTCGGAATATGCTGGTAAAAATCTGGACAGACACGTTTATTATCACGGGCGAAATCGACACCATGCGCGACGAACGTCTCACCGACTACGTTCGCGAAAACAAGGAGTTCATCGCCGTCACGCAGGTGAACGTCACGGACCGCGAAGGGAAGGACCTCTTCCGCACGCACTTTCTGAACGTGAGCACGAGCCACATCGAGATAATTCTCCCCGCGGAATAACGCGTCGCGGGCGTTTAAGGATTTTTCTCTTCGCCGAAAAACGTCTTCATCACCGCTTCGGGAGCGTGCCTGCACGGCTTGTCGTGGAAGGTAAAGATGTGGGTGGTTCTTCCGGTCGTCCGAAGCTCTCCGCCCACGGTGAGTTTGTACTCAAAGCAAAAGCGCAGTCTGTCGATTTGCGTGAGATGCAGGAGGATGTCCGCCGTTTCACCGTAGCGGCAGGGCTTTAAAAACTGGACTTCGAGCGAAAGGAGCGGGCTGTGGTAGCCTTCGCTCTCGAAAATCGAGAAGGGAATCCCGTTCGCCTTGAAAATTTCGGAGCGCGCCTGCTCGAACCAGACTGCATAGACGGAATGATGCACAATTCCCATGGCGTCCGTTTCCGCGTAGCGGACGTCGATGTGGGCGGTATATTCGACAGGACTTGTTCTTATCGGGGACATAAAATTCTCGGAAAGGGTTTGCGGAAGACAATATAAAAAGACCTCCGGGAAAAGGAAAGAGCCCTGAAAAATCGCCCAATTTAAATTGTTCCGTCGAAATTCCCGTCATATAAACAAATTATTCACACAAAACCGCAAAAAAGTGCGACTTTTTCCAAAAAGATTTTTGTTTGTCCTTGACAAATTTTAAAAATCCATCTAGATTTGGCAAACCTCTTAGTTTGGCTTTTTAGGGCCCGACGGAGAGGGCATGCCAAAGTAGCTCAGCTGGTAGAGCAGCTGATTTGTAATCAGCCGGTCGTAGGTTCGATTCCTATCTTTGGCTTGACAAAAGGGTCGTTGCCCGAGTGGTTAAAGGGGACGGACTGTAAATCCGTTGACTTACGTCTACCGTGGTTCGAAACCACGACGGCCCACGTTTCATTAGCCCCCTCGTTACGAATGTAGCGAGGGGGTAATGCCCAGGTAGCTCAGTGGTAGAGCACTTCCTTGGTAAGGAAGAGGTCTCGAGTTCAAATCCCGATCTGGGCTCTTAACAATTCGGAGGTTAAGTTTTATGGCAAAAGAGAAGTTTGAAAGAACCAAGCCGCACTGCAACATCGGCACGATCG
>CAVBPX010000031.1:0-26975 GCA_963597395.1 Eggerthellaceae bacterium
TTTGAGTGAGACCAAGCGATGGCTGGGCGGGACGAACCAGCGCGAAGCGTCGCAATCAAATTTTTGGAATTTTTAGAGGTGACCGCAAGACCTTTAAAACGAACATCGCCCGGAATGGAACATTCCGGGCGATTTCGTGAACTAAGAAGGGCTCGAACCTTCGACCCACGCCTTAAAAGGGCGTTGCTCTACCAACTGAGCTATTAGTCCGACAACGCAAATTTAATAAACTTTCGCATTTTTGTAAATTGTGTTCATGTTTTTTTTGAAAAAATTTTCGATTCTCGCCATTTCGATTCTCTTTCTGTCGAGTTTCTCGCTTGCCTATTTCAAAAAAAACGATACCGGCGAAGAGGCTTTTTCCTTTTTGGGAACCTTCTCCGCCGCCCGGGACGCGGGTCTCGAAAACGCAAATTCCGCAAAGCCGTCCTCTAGCCCCGGATCGACATTCCGCAACCCGGCAATCCTTACCCTCGACTCCGCCAAAAAGAACGCCGTCGCCTTTTCCTTCCAGACGGGAAACTTTGCCGACAACCAGGGCTTAATCGCCTATGCGCGAAACCTCGGCGCGATGAACATCCAGCTGAGTTACGGCTGGGTCCGATATGGCGACGTCGACGGCTATGACGAACAGGGGAACGAAACGGGCAAAACCTACAGGCCTCAAAGTTCCGTCACCGCGCTAACGCTTTCGATGCCGCTCCCCCACTTCCAGTTCGGGTCCTCGCTCAAGTTTGCGACGGATCTTCTCACCGGCGAAGAAGACGACCAGACGGCCATGGCCATAGCCCTCGACTGGGGAATCCTTTGGCAATCGACGTCCAAAAAGTTCGGATTTGCGCTTTCCGCGCGCAATTTCGGAAAGATGATCCGCGCCTATGTCGAAGGCGGCGATACCGATTACGGCCTCGAAGAGAACTTTGCCGTTTCCGGATTTTACATTCCGGGAGCCCTCCCGAGGCTTTCCCTCTATGCAGAGTCCGACTTTCCGCGCTACGCGGAGCCTTCCGTTTCGCTCGGCGGCGAATACGCCATCGGAACGAGCCTCTTTATTCGGGCTGGCGTTTCGCGCACATGGCTCGACCTTTCCCGCGACGTCAAGGAAATTTTTTCCTCGGCAAGCCGTCCCGACGAGACGAACAATGCGCACCTTTTTAGCGCGGGCCTCGGCTACTCGGGCGACAGGTTCTCGATTGACTATGCGTTTTCGTACCTCGCCCAGGGCCTCGGAACGGAACATCGCATCGGGCTCGGGCTTCGATTCTGATGCTTCACCAGTTCAACATTCTGATCCTTTCAAAAAAAGCCGTTCCCGCCATCGAAGACCCCGCTCTCGGATGGCTTTTTGCTGACGATTTTTCGGAAGTTGTGGAGGTTCTCGACGCCGAATGGACCGTCATCGCCAAACCCGAAGTCCGGATTACCCGCGAATTTTTGAACGCGGTCGCCGACTTTTGCCAGGAATTTCCTTTTGCGGACGCCTTTTCGCCGCGCATTTTCAAAAAAAATACCGATGAAGTTTTTTCGTCGGGCCTTTTGATGGACTTTCGTCGAGGCCTGGAGGGGGAATTTCGTACAAACGAAAAGGCCGAGATTCGGCCCGTTGCGGCCGCGGCTCCGGAATGCGGCATCTATTCGACGCGGCTTCTCAGGGCGCTTCGCGGATTCGACCCGGAACTTTTGACGGACGCCCGCTTTTTGGACCTGGGGCTTCGGGCGCTCCATCTGGGCGCAAACCTCTTTGCCGCACCGCACATTTCGGTCCGCTCCGAAGTTCCAACAAAACCTTCCGAAGGCGATTTTCTGAAAGAGCTCGGACGCGTCTATTACAAGGATCTCGACATTCTCAAATTTTTCCGGTTTGCGATTCATCATCCGACGGCGCTCGGCGCGCTTTTTAAAAATCGAAAGGAACTGGACAAAAAGTCCCTGGAAGTTACCGAACTTTCGCGCTTTACGGACGAAATGTTCCAAAAAGTTTCAAGGCGCTGACGGAAAAGTTTTTGCGCCGAAACTAATGTTCCAGGATTTTTTCGAGAAAGGCGCTTAATTTGTGCGCAATCGTCTTGATGCGGAAGCGATCGAGCAGCGCGGAAACCTTTTCCCTGTCGTATTCGAACCTCCCTTCGAGCGCCGTGTCCAAAACTTTCAGATAGCCGCAAGCATCCGTCGCCGGAAAAACTGAGGGCGCGACGTTTCCGAAAATTTCCTTCAGGGCCGTTGTACGGGCGCATACGACAGGCGTTCCGCATGCAATCGCTTCGAGCGGAGGCATCCCGAAGCCCTCGTAAAAAGAAGGCGCGACATACAGGTTCGCATTCCGGTAAAATTCGCGCAATTCGTCGGAAGAAAGATTCGAAAAGTGAAAGATGTTTTTGGCGGCCGTCGCATCGAGCATTTTTTGCACATAGGCGTTTACCGTTCCGACCCGCACGAAGGCAACGTCCGGACGCGCCTTCGCCATTTTGAAAAAGGTCTCGATGTTTTTCCGCGGTTCCGGAAGGCTGATGTTGAGCGCCATCTTGCCAAAGCCTTTGATTCCGTGCGCCTCCAAAAAGGAGGTTCGCTCCGCATCGCCAGGTCGCTCGGACGCCTCGCAAAACCTTGCGTGCAACGGAAGTCCCGCGACAATGCCCGGGCGGTCGCCGGTGCCGTAAAATTTTTCGGCCTCGCCCTTCGAATAGTTGGAATTGTACACAAAGGCGTCCGCATTCGACGACGGCTTCGCGTAAAATTCGGCAATCAGCCGAAACTTGAGACTTGACGGATAAAGCGTTTCGGCAAACGTATCGTGCACAAGAACGACCGTTTTGATACCGGGAAAGGACCGCTTGGCGACCGGCACAAGAAAGCCAATCTCGGGTCGAATCAAAAAGAGAATATCCGGCGCCGCCGCGCGAATATGCTCGACAAAGGGCTTTCGGAAAGTCCAAAATCCGGAGTAGAGGGAACGCTTCCAAATCGAGTCGTTTTTTTCGCCGCTTTCTTCCGGACTGGTCGAATTTTCATCCGGAAAATATTTGGGCGTTTTGAGCCAAAGAATCGAAGCCTCGAAATTTGCGGAAAGGGCCGCCCGAAAATCCAGAGCGAGGCGTCCGAAACTCGTACGGGAGTTCTTGTCGCAAACGATGACAATCTTTTTGGATGAATGCATTTTTCAAAAATATATATATTTTCAAAAAATGCAAAAAACAGGCGAACAGATTTGCTTTTACAGCGACGCTTCCGAATGGGGCGGGCAGGAAATTCTTTCGGCGCGCATAGCAAACTCTCTCCGTGGATTTTTCAAGGACATTTTCTTTTTTTATTCCTGTCCTCAATTTTCAAAAGTTCTGGACGAAAGCATTCAAAAAATTCCGCTTTCCTTTTCCGCCAGTACGCCGTTTCCCATTCTTCGCGACCGATCCGTCAAAAAGCGCAAAGCGGTCGAATTCCTTTTCGAAAAATATCGCGTCAAAAATTTGGTCATTTGTCCGGGAAACATTGAACGCTGCCTGCCCGCCGTATTCGCGGCCTCCCGCCAGGGCATCCGAATCGTTTCCTACTACCCGATGGCCTATTCCCAACGGGAAACCGGGGCCGTTTTCGGAAGGCTTCGCGATTTTTTCGCAAAACAAATCTATCCGAAAATTTCCGAATGGGTTGTCATCACCCGGGCCCAGGAACGCCTTTTAAGAAGATTCATTCCCAAAAACGTTCCCGTCCGCATCCTTCCGAATCCCTTTGGCGGCGAAATTTCAGAAACGGTCCGCACGCCGCGTTTTCCCCTTCGCATCGGATCCGTCGGGCGCATTTACTTTGCACAAAAAGGCCAGGACGCCATTCCGCAAATGGCGCAAAGCCTAAAGCGTCGAAAGATCCCGTTTTCCTTCCAGATTTTCGGGGATGGTCCCGATGCCGAAAAGCTTCGCGCCCAAATTCAAAAAAAAGACGTTGAAAAGGAAGTGGTTCTTCACGGGTGGATTCCGGGAGCGGAACTACGAAAAAAGCTCGAATCCGAAATCGACATCGTTTTGATTTCGTCGCACTTTGAAGGTGACCCGATGATTCTTTACGAAGCACTCGGATGCGGCGTTCCCATTCTCGTTTCCCAAGCCGATTACATGCAGGAATACGGACTTCCCGACTGGATGCTCTATAATTCCAAAGATCCCGAAGACTCCTTGCGAAAACTCGAAGCGTATCCGCACGCCTTTGACCCGGAAGAATTCCGAAAGGTCCGCACGCGCCTTTTCAAGGGCCGAAGCGACAAAGACTTTTGCGAACGCGCCCAAAAAATTTTCACGGACATTTTTAACGGGGAACGCGCATGAACAAAATTTGCATTGTTCTTTGCACCTACAACGGAGAGCGGTTCCTGGAACGCTTTTTGCAATCCCTGACCGAGCAGGAAAAAAAAGCGGACGCGATCGTCGCCTATGACGACGGCTCGACGGATTCCACGCTTTCCATTTTAAAAAATTACGAGGAAAAGCTGCCGCTCAAAATTTTTTCGGGAGGCATCAATCAGGGGCACCGCGCGGCCTTCAACAAGGCGCTTTCCCTTGCGAAAAACGAAGTGGATGATTCCGATTTTATCGCGCTTGCGGACCAGGACGACGAATGGCTCCCGAATAAATTAAAGATTCTTTCCGAATCCATCCAGGACAAGGCCCTCGTATTCGGCGACGCCCGGGTAATTGATGCAGACGGAAACCTTCTCGGAGATTCCTGGCGAAAGTTCGGTTCCATTCCAAAAAAGGTTTCCATTCGAAACCAGATTGCGGGAATCAACAACGTAACGGGCTGCCTGTCGCTTTTTAAAGCTTCCCTTCTGGATGCCATTCTGCCCATTCCCGAAAACGTGACCGTTCACGATCGCTGGGTCGCCATGATAGCCGAAAGGCGCGGCGGAACTTTTGCCATTCCGCAACCCGTAATCCGGTACAGGTTGCACGAATCCAACGCGGTCGGCGGAAAACCGGTCCCCAAAATGAGCGAAACGCTTCGATTGCAAGAAACCTGGGTCGCGGGGATTCTTGAAAATGCAGAAAGAATTCCTCTGACAAAAGGCGAAATTCTCTTTGCAAAAAGGCTTCTGAAACTCCACAGGGCGCGCCTGCACAAGGCATTTTTGCCGTTTGAACTTCCCTGGATTTTCAAAAACAGGGAAAGCCTTTTTCCGCCGGGAACTTTCGGAAAACGGCTTCGGCAAATTCTTTTTTCCGCCGTCGGGCTTTCGCTCGCCAAAAAAATCTGGAACAAATCATGAGAACTTTCCAAAAGACCGCCGTCGTTCTCGTCACCTACAATCATTGGGATCTTACGGAAAGATGCCTTTTGGATCTTTTTTCACAAAAGTCAAAATTTTTTGAGGTCTTTGTTGCCGACAACGGAAGCTCGGACGGAACGCTCCAAAATATAAAGCGGAATTTTCCCGACGTCAAAACCGTTCTTTTGGCGGACAACCGCGGATTCGGGGCTGCAAACAACGCAGCATGCAAACTTTTTGAAAAAAGCGGCGAGCCTTTCGACTCCATTTTCTTTTTGAATAACGATACGCGCATTCCCTCGGGCACGATAGAATCCCTGCAAAGCGATCTTTCGAAATATCCCGACGACATCGTTTCCCCGCAGCTTTTGAACGAAGACAAAAGCATTCAGGTCAGCTGGTTTTCAAGAATTCCGCATGAACAGTTTTTTTTGAACGCATTCCGCTCGGAAAGCCGGGCGGCGCGCTATGTCAACGGGAAAACGGTTCCGTTAAGCGACCCGAAATTCCGGTTGGCGGGATGGACGAACGCCGCGGCATGGATGATGTCTCGCGCAACATGGGAAACTGTCGGAGGATTTGACGAGAACATCTTCATGTATTACGAGGATGTCGATTGGGCCTACCGGGCGATAGCACTCGGAAAACGCTTTTTGATCGACTCCGAGACGCCCATCATTCACCTGGGAGGCGGTTCCGCAAAGACTTCCCTTTCGCGCAGCCTGCAGCACGACGGTTCGCAGCTGTATTTTTACAAAAAACATTTTGGTTTGAAAGGCGCACTTCTTTCGCGGGCATTCCGCTTTGTCCGAAGCCTTTTGCGGTTTGGGCTTCTACTTCCGTTCGCCCTTTTCAAGGATTCGGCCCGCAAAGGCGCAAAAATTCATTTTAAGCTTTTTATTTTTGCACTAACGTCCGGAGGTTTCAAAAAATGATTCGTTCATTCAAATTTCTTTTTTTTGCGGTTTCCCTTTTTACGCTCTCCTTTGGAGAGGAACCCGGACATATCAGATTCGGGGATTCCGCCACATACTTTCGGATTCGCGGAACCCTCGGGGATTCGGTCGCCGTCTCGCGCTTTACAAATTCGGAAGCGGACGACAAGCATGTGGAAAACAGCCTCTATGTGAATTTGTTTGTAAACGGCGCCATTTTCGAGAACTTCACGTTCCGCGCCCAGGCAAGCGTGATGAGCGACCGCACAAACCGCAAATATCTTGACCCAGGCTACAATCCCTACAACGGCATTCCCTATAACGTCCAGGGCGAAAAGTCGCGCACCTGGGACTATTTTACGGCGACAAGCGAATACAACTTTAAAAATGTCGTCCGCATAATGGGCGGCATCGACTATCTTTCGTTTGGTCCCGGGCGGCGAAACAAGCTTGTTTTGCGCGGAAGCGACAGTCCCTACAGACCGTGGATGGATTCGACGGACCACATTTCAAGGCCCGCTCCGACGCCCTACTTCGGCTATGAATTTTTGATTGGACCCGTCACCTACACGCAATACGCGGGAAAGCTTTACCACGACAAGCACAAGAGTAAGTATTTTCACGCCCACAGGCTCGGCATTTCGCTCCCGTTCCGCATCGACTTCGGCATTTCGGAAACGCTCATCTACGGTTCCACAATCGAAAAAGCGAACACAAACCCGAACCAGGACGCAGACAGCACGGACCGGAGCTTTGAATGGCTCTACGCGGCGCCCTTCGTGCCCTATATTTTTGCGCAGCACTACACCGGCGACCTCGAAAATACGGGCCTCGGATTCGACATTCGCGTGCGCACGGTGCCGAACTGGGAATTTTACGGCGAAATGCTCTGGGACGACATGAAAAAAGTCACGAGCATGTTCGACGATTCCTGGTGGGGAAACAAGTGGGCGGCAAGCATCGGGCTTGCGACGGACAACCGTAAAATCGGACCGTTCCTCTTTTCGTACAATTCCGAATTTACGTGGATAGAGCCCTGGGTCTATACCCATCACAAGGGAAAAGCCTACGCATATTCGCACTACGGACAAAGTCTCGGTTCAAACCTCGGCCCGAACTCCCGGGAATTTTTCACACAAATTAAGCTCTCCTATAAAAACTTCGAAGGAAGGTTTTTCGCTTCGAGCGTTGCCAAGGATTCGGCCTTTGGCGGAAAAATTTACGACATCCACACGCCCTACGACAGGACGGACCGCGTCTTTCTGGATAGCGAAACGACCATCCGCTACGGGGAATTCGGATTCGGAATTTCGGCAAGGCCTTTCGAGTGGATGTTTATCGACTTTGACCAGAGCTTTTTTGCCGGCGACTATAAGGGCTACCGCACAAGCGGCAAAGCGGGCGTCACCTGGTAAACCTCCTTTCCAGAATTTCTAGATTAAAGCCATGACTTCCGAAGAAATCCAAGAATACGCTCTAAAGCTCGCCCAAAAGGCGCACGAGGCATCGGCCAAAATTCGAACCGTTTCGGCCGAGACGCGAAACAAGGTTTTGTATGACGTCGCAGCGTCCCTGCGCACTCGCGAAGCGGAAATCCTCGCCGAAAACAGGAAGGATGTCGAAGCGAACCGCGAAACGCTCGCCCCGGCAAAGCTCGACCGCCTTACTCTCAACCGCGAAAGAATCGAGCAGATGGCGAAAGGCGCGGAACAGATTGCCTCCTTTGCCGACCCGCTCGGAAAAGTTCTCGAAAAAAGGACGCTCGAAAACGGCGTCGAAATTTCACGGGTCACCGTTCCGCTCGGAAGCGTCTTCTTTATTTACGAGAGCCGTCCAAACGTCACCATCGACGGAGCGGCCCTTTGCTTTAAGGCCGGAAACGCGGTCATTCTCCGCGGCGGAAAGGAATCCATCCGGTCTTCCAAAATTCTCGCCAAAATTTTTCGCGATTCCCTTGAAAAGTTCGGAGTTTCTCCCGATGCCGTGGAACTGGTGGAATATCCGGACCATGCCATTGTGAGCGAGCTTCTCAAGATGCGGGACTATCTCGATCTCGTAATTCCGCGGGGAGGCGAAGGCCTCATTCGAGCGGTCGTCGAACAGAGCTCCATCCCGGTCATCAAGCACTTTAACGGCATTTGCCACATCTACGTCGATAAGTCCGCAGACGTGGAAATGGCCGCGCGGATTGTCGAAAACGCCAAAACACAGCGGTGCGGCACGTGCAACGCCATGGAAACGCTCCTCCTCGACGCGTCCCTTTCGGATGCGGACGTTCAAAAGATTCTCGCGCCGCTCAAGGCAAAAAACGTGACGCTTTACGGAGACGCCGAAACGCAAAAGCGCCTTCCGGTAGTTCAGCCGTTTGAAAGCGATGCAGGCTACCATACCGAATATCTCGCGTTCAAGGCGGGCGTTCGGTTTGTGGAGGGCGTGAAAGCCGCCTGCGAACACATCGAATCCTATTCGAGCCGTCACACGGAATCCATCATTGCAAAGGATCCGGCGGCAATTGATTACTTTATGCGCAACGTGGATTCTTCGAGCGTGATGGCCAACACGAGTACGCGGCTTGCGGACGGCGGCGTCTATGGCCTCGGCGCGGAAGTGGGAATTTCCACCGACAAGATTCACGCCCGCGGACCGATGGGCGTCGAAAGCCTTTGCAGCTACAAGTGGCTGCTCGTCGGAAACGGACAGGTTCGCACCTGAACATTTTGGAGAAAGTAAAATGGACCAAGCCGAAATTCTGGATTCCGTCAAGTTCGAAGTTCCCTTTGGAAACAAAATGCTCGCGCCGGCGATAGTCCAGGACGCCGAAAAAAACGACGTTCTGATGCTCGCCTGGATGGATAAGGAGGCTCTCCGCCGAACGCTCGAATGCGGCGAAATGGTCTTTTGGAGCCGCAGCCGAAAGGAATACTGGCACAAGGGCGACACAAGCGGCAACGTGATGACGGTCGTCGAATGGTCGCGCGACTGCGACGACGACGCGCTTCTTTTCAAGGTGAAAATGCACGGGAAAGAGGTCGCATGCCACACGGGAGCCCGTTCCTGCTTTTTCAAGACGGAAACGCTCCGCTAGCCCAAACCCTTGAACACTTTCGAATTAAGCCTTTCCTTTGCCTCCAGGCGTCTTCTGCTCGCCGTCTCGGGCGGACTTGATTCCATGTGCCTCGCCGATTACTTTATCCAAAATCGGGAAAAACTTTTATACGAATGGATTGGCATTGCGCACGTCCATCACGGGCTGCGAAAGACGGCGGACCGGGACGCGGAATTCGTAAGGCGTTTTGCAAGCGAGCGAAACATTCCTTTTTACATAAGGCATCTCGACGGAAAACTTCTTGTGCAAAACGGCTCCGTCGAAGAGAACGCCCGTATCGCGCGCTACCGCGCGCTCTTTGACGTGGCAAGGCTTCCGGAAGTCCGCGCCGATGAAATTCTCACGGCGCATCACGCAAACGACCAGGCCGAAACCCTTCTGATGCGCCTCATGCGCGGAACGGGTTTCAAAGGTCTCCGCGGAATTCTCCCGCACCGTGGGGACGGCATTTCGAGACCTTTCCTCGGCATTTCCAAAGCGGAACTTTTGCGCTATGCGGAAAGCCGAAAGCTCGAGTGGATGGAAGACGAAACGAACGCGGACGAGAGCTTTTTTAGAAATTCGGTCCGAAATTCGCTCATCCCGAACCTTTTTTCCGATGCGGACCGGGCCGTAAAACAGCTCGGGCGGATTGCCGTCCTTTCCGAAAGGGTCTATGCGAAAATTCTCGCGGAAGCGGAGCGGGCGTTTGCGCCTTTTACCGTCCCGTCAAGGCTCTGGTCCTTCCCCGCCGCGACTTCGCCCTACAAAAACGTCCTCGCGCTGCACGAAAGCGCCTTTCAAAGACTTGAAGCCGGGTCCAAATCCGGCGCGTCCGCGGTTTTGAGGCTTTGGCTCGACGCCAAGGGATTTTCCTTTCCGATAGGGACGGACTTCAAAGCGAACGTTTCTTTCAGGGACCGCTCGCTCCTCTTTGAAAAAAGCCGTCATATCCTTTGGTTTTGCAAAGGCTTGCGGTCGGACGTCCTGCACAATTTGTATTTTTTTAAGGAAAATTCCACTCCCGGCGAATGGAGATTTCGGAAGGACGGCGACATCTACGTTCCCGCTTTCGGAAAATCCAGATCGCTCAAAAAATGGTTTGAAGAAAACGGTGTTCCGCTCTTTGCCCGGGATTCGATGCCGCTCCTTGCCCAAGGAAGCCGAATTCTTGACATCGGCGGGATTCCCCCTCTCGATAAAGGAAACTTATGAGTAATAAGCCCAAGGCTCCGTCGGCATTTCAAAACAGGAACTTTTTCCTGATAGCGACAATGCTCCTGATGGTGCTTTTCTTTATGCGCCTTTACAATGACGACACGTCCCTGGACCTCACGCGGACCGACTTTTTCGCCATGATGGGAGATTCCACGTCGGATATAAAGAGCCTCAAGCTGCAGCGCACGCTCGACGGCATCATGGTCGAAGGCACGCGCACGATGACCCCCGAGGAGATGGAAAAGAGCGAAAAGCAAACGGGATTTCTTTCGAAAATCGCGCGGAACGCTCCGGAAAAGGAACCCACGATAGCCTTTACGAGCCACGTTCTGGACCTCACAAGCGAACAGATCGACAACTGGGAAAAGACAAAGCACATCAAGGTACGCATCCAGCACGAGACGACGAGCTGGCTCGACCGCATTTTTGCGTTCCTCCCCGCCATTCTTCTGATTGCCTTCTTCTGGTATATGATGGCGCGCCAAACGGGCGGCGGCAAGGGCGGAATGGGCATGTTCTCGTTCGGAAAGAGCAAGGCCCGTCAGCTTTCCGAAAACGGCAAGACGAAGACGACCTTCAAGGACGTGGCGGGCTGCGACGAGGCCAAGGCGGATCTCGAAGAGATTGTACAGTTTTTGAAGGACCCGAAAAAGTATGACGCTCTCGGCGGGCGAATTCCCAAGGGCGCGCTTCTCGTCGGGCCTCCGGGAACGGGAAAAACCCTGCTTGCCCGGGCCGTTGCTGGCGAAGCGGGCGTTCCGTTTTTCAGCATGTCCGGTTCGGACTTTGTGGAAATGTTTGTCGGCGTGGGAGCGGCGCGCGTCCGCGACCTGTTCGACATGGGCAAGAAAAACGCCCCCTGCATTCTCTTTATTGACGAAATCGACGCGGTCGGCAGACAGCGCGGAGCGGGCCTCGGCGGCGGACACGACGAACGGGAACAGACGCTCAACCAGCTGCTCGTCGAAATGGACGGCTTTAGCGCAAACGAAGGCGTCATCCTGATTGCGGCGACAAACCGTCCGGACGTTCTCGACAAGGCCCTTCTGCGGCCCGGTCGTTTTGACAGGCAGATTACGGTCGGGCTTCCGGACCTCCGCGGTCGCGAAGAGATTCTCAATGTGCACATCAAAAAGCGCAAGGTTCCTCTCGCTGGCGACGTCGATGTGAAGGACATTGCCCGCGGAACTCCGGGACTTGCCGGTGCGGACCTGGAGAACCTCATCAACGAAGCGGCGCTGCTCGCTGCGCGGTTCGACAACAAGAAGGTCACCAAACAGGACTTTGAAGAGGCCCGCGACAAGCTCGCCATGGGAGCGGAACACAGAACGCTTCTCATGTCGGACGAGGAAAAGCGGCACACCGCGTTCCACGAAGCGGGACACGCCCTGATGACGCTCCTCTGCAAACATGCGGATCCGCTGCACAAGATTACCATCATCCCGCGCGGACGCGCCCTCGGAGTCACCATGTCGCTTCCCGAAAGCGACCGGGTTTCCATGTCGAAGGAATGCGCCGAGGAAAACATCATGATCCTCATGTCCGGAAGGCTTGCGGAACTCCTCGTGTTCAACCACCAGAGCACCGGAGCATCGAACGACATTGCCCGCGCCACGGAACTCGCCCGCAAGATGGTCACCGAATGGGGCTTTGACGAAAATATCGGGCCCCTGTGCTACAGCCGAAACGACGGCGAAATTTTCCTCGGACGCGAAATCAGCAAGCCCAAGGAAATGTCCGAAAAGATGGCCGAAACAATCGACGACGCCATCAACGGTCTCGTCAAGCGCATGACGCAGAAAGCCCGCGAGCTTCTCGTCGAAAACCGCGAAAAGCTCGACCTCCTCGGAAACGCCCTCTTCGAATACGAAGTGCTCGACCGCGAAGAAATAGACCGCGTTATTGCGGGCGAAAAGCTCGACCACACAAAGAAGAGCCGCACCTACCTCTTCCAGGAACAGATGGCGAAAAAGCGCGAAGAAGAACGGAAGGAAGAGGAACCGCCGCCCGATCCGGGTCGTCCTCAAAGCGTCCCGGCACAGGTCGTTCCGAATTCTCCCGAGCCTTCGACCGACGGAGAAAAGGCCTAGCGATGTTCCGCGATTTCCTTTCACATGCCCGCGCAAATCCGTGGAAAGTCGGAAAGACGGTTCTTTCCGGTTCTCCCGTCCCCCATGTGATGGGAATCGTCAACGTCACCCCGGACAGTTTTTTTGACGGCGGAAAGCACAACTTGCCGGATGCGGCCTTTGCGCACGCCCAAAAACTTCTCAACGAAGGCACAAAGATTCTCGACATCGGCGGCGAAAGTTCCCGGCCTGGCGCCCAAAACGTCTCCGCGTCGGAAGAAATCGAGCGGGTCGTTCCGCTTGTCAAAAGGCTCGTCCCGCTTCTTTCCCAAAAAGATTTTCTGATTTCAATCGATACGGTCAAGTCGGAAGTCGCCCGGGAAGCGATGAAGGCCGGTGCGCACATCATAAACGACATCAGCGCGCTTGAATTCGACCCGAAAATGGCAAGTACCATTGCGGAGACCGGAGCCTCCAGCGTTCTCAACCACATGCGCGGAAACTTCGGGACCATGCAACAGGACTTTGCGCCTTACCGGGACGTCGTTTCGGAAGTCCGCGAAAGCCTCCTCGCCGCGGCAAACAAGCTCGTTTCGCTGGGAGTCGAACGGGAAACGATATGCATCGACCCGGGCATCGGCTTCGGAAAGGACCTCGAAAACAATCTGGATTTGATTGCAAACGTCGAAGCCTTTGTCGAAACGGGCTATCCGGTTCTCTACGGAATGTCCCGAAAGTCCTACATCGGAAAAATTCCGGGCCTCGAAAAAAGCGACCGGCTGATTCCGACTGTCGTTTCCGGAATTTTCACGGCGCTTTCCGGCGCCACGGTCATCCGCGTTCACGATGTTCTCGAAGCATCCGAATCGCTCAACCTTTTGAGGGCGTTCCGACATGAATCTGTTTAAGCTTTTCGGGGTTATCGACGTCCGCTTTGCCGACCTGCTCGACGTTTTTCTCATTTCCATCGTCGCCTATTACGTCTTTTTGCTTTTCCGCGGCACACGGGCCGTTCAGATGTTTGTGGGCGGCGGGCTTCTCCTTATCGCCTGGTTCCTTGCGCAGTGGTGGGAACTTCACACGGTCGTCTGGCTTCTGAGCAACCTGGCGACGCTCGGAATTATTGCCATCGTCATCCTCTTTCAGCCCGAAATCCGCGGCGCGCTCACGCGCATCGGGCAGTCCGCGGCCAAGATGAACCTGAAGACGCTCTTCTTTCACCAGAGCGGTCTCGACAAGGTGGCGGGAGAAATTTGCACGGCGGTGCAGGACCTCGCCAAAAACCAGTTCGGTGCGCTGATAGTCCTCGAAAACCGGGTGGGCCTTCGAAACTACGCGGACACGGGTGAACTTCTGAACGCACGGATCAGTTCGAGGCTTCTCCGTGCACTCTTTTTCCCGAACTCCGCGCTCCACGACGGAGCGGTCATTCTCAACAGCCAAAAGATCGTTGCGGCGGGATGCATCCTGCCTCTCCCCGCCATCTCGTCCGAAAAGGATTCCGCCTACGGCATGCGCCACCGCGCGGCCATCGCCCTCGCCGCGGAAAGCGACGCACTGGTCATCGTCGTATCGGAAGAAACCGGCTACATTTCCATCGCCTACCGCACAACGCTCCGCCGAAAACTCAGCGCAAAGGAAGTCGAAGAGGAAATCAAAAGGCACTGGCACGATCTTTTTGAAGACGCCCCGAAAAAGAAATAGCTTCGGACATTAAAGGATATTTTTATGGAAACTCAAGGCCAAAAGCGCGAAAACGCAAGGAAAAAACGCAACCGGGCGACCGTCATCATTCTGATGATTCTTTTGCTCGCGGCACTTTTTGTCGTCCAGTGCGAACTTTCGAGAATCAAGACCGAGAACGCCCCGAAGCCCGTTCCCGAAGAATCCGCAAAGCCCGCAGGACTTCCGACCGAGCCGGATACGGCCGTCCTGGATTCCGCAGCGGATACTGTCAGGGCGGAAATTCCCGACAGCACGCCGAAGCCCGTCAAGGCCGTAAAGTCCAAGATTCGCGACACGACTCCCCCGGTCAACCGCGACAGCATCGAACAGGCAAAAAAGGCCCTCCGCGATAGCATCGCCCGCGCCGACAGCCTCCGCAAAGCGGACAGCATCGCCTATGCGAACCGGGATTCCATTCCGCCCGAAGCGACCATCATTCCGCCCGAAGGCCGCTACTACGACCCGATAGAGCTCAAGGTCAAGTGCGACGAATACAAGTGCAAGACGTTCTACTCCGTCGGCGACACGAACCACGTCGAGGAACTCACGGGTCCCGTCACCTACAACAAGACGGGAGACGTCTTTTACTTTGCGGAAGATTCCGCCGGTAACCGCACCGCCTGGGGAAGCGCCCACTACGACATGGCAAGCGACAACGTGTGCGGCAAAAACGCCTACCCGGTTCCCGTAAACGGCAAGACCGTCTGCGTCGATGCCTACGAATATCCGAACGAACCGGACGCCGTCGTAAAGGACATGGTTTCTCACGACGAGGCCGTAAACCTTTGCGCCCAAAAAGGAAAGCGCCTTTGCCGCTTTGACGAATGGTCCGCCGCATGCAAGGGAAAGGACGGATTTCGCTATTCCTACGGTTCTTCCTACAAGCCGTTCAAATGCAACACGAACACGAAGGCGGCGCGCCGCGCGGGCCGCAAGGAAGAATGCCGCAGCTGGTATGGCATGTACGACATGAACGGAAACCTCTGGGAATGGACAGACTCGCCCGCCCCCGAAATGCCGAACCGCTACCTTGTCGCAGGCGGCGCCTGGGACACTCAAAACGAAAGCAAGTGCACCAGCACCAAATACAGCTTCTATCCGCAAAACCAGTACAACTTTGTCGGATTCCGCTGCTGCGCCGACGCCAAGTAACAAAGAGTCCGAACTTTTACCGGACATCAAAAAAATAGATCCAGGAACATTCCCGCCATCGCCCGGTTTCGCTCAAACCTAAAAGCAAAAAAAAGACCCGCCATAAGGCGAGTCTTTTTTGCAATTAAAGGAAGTATTACTTCTTCGCGTCGGCAGCGGGTGCAGCAGCAGCGGCAGCGGCCGGAGCGGCTGCAGTAGCGGCGGCAGCCGGAGCGGCTGCGGCAGTGCTTGCGATAAGAGCTTCTTCAGCAGCTTCGATCTTTGCTGCGCGAGCCTTGGTCGAAATTGTGAAGATGACCGTGCGAGCCGGAGAGGCCAGTTCAAAGCCTTCGAGCTTGAGGTCCTTCGCGTAGAATGTAACACCCGCGTGGAAGTCGGAGATGTCGAGCTTGACATTCGCCGGAATCTTTTCGGGGACGGAGTTGATCTTGATGTAGCGGGAGATCTGGGAGAAGAGACCGCCTTCGTTCTTGACGCCGACCGGAAGTCCTTCGAGCACGACCGGGACGCGAACCGTCACCGGCGAAGCCGCATCGATCTTCAAAAAGTCGATGTGATCGATGCTCATGGAGATGGAATCCTTCTGGTAGGAGTAGATAACGGCGGGATTTCCCGACTTGCCGTCAATTTCAAGATCCAGAAGGGTATAACGCTTGCCCGGAGCGAGAATCTTCGCGACATCCTGGGCATTCACGCTGATACTTACCGCCTCTTGACCCTTACCATAATAGATCGCCGGAATCTGGCCAGCCTTGCGAAGACGGCCAGTTGCACGGGAGGATCCCGCTACTCTCGAGGTTGCTTTGAGTGTTGTAAGTTGCATTGTTTCTCCAATGAAAAAAAAAGACCTATTGGGGTAGCTGGACTCGAACCAACGAATAACAGAATCAAAATCTGTTGTCTTACCAACTTGACGATACCCCAAAGGGGACTACAAAGATAGCAAAGTTTCGAAAACTTCGCAAGACGTCGCGCTAAAAAATCCGCGGAAAAAAGTCCGTTACGGCCGAGAACCTGGCAAAGGGCGCGACCCGCCGCAAGGCCTCCTCGGCCCGGGCCTTTTTTTCGAAGACGGCAAAGACGGACGCCCCCGAACCGGACATCAGGGCAAATTCCGCACCGGCGTCCCGCATCATCCGCTTCATGTCGGAAATCAGCGGAAATTCCGGGAGAACCGTTTCCTCGAACTTGTTGAACGCCGAATTTCGAAGGTCAGAAAGTCCCGACTTTTTAAACGCATCCCACCGGGCGTTTCCCGACGGCACACAGCCCGCATAGGCGGCCTTTGTCGGAACGGCGCACCTGGGCGTCGCCACGAGCAGTGCGGCACCCTTCGGAAGTTCCACGGCCGGAATCCGGAAAAGGCGCTCGCCGATTCCTTCCGCAAAAACGCTTCCGCCGCGAACGAGAAAAGGAACGTCCGCGCCGAGGGAAGCCCCGAGCGTTTCCAGTTCCTCGGCCGAAAGTCCAAGCCCCCAGAGGCGGGAAAGCAGTCGAAGGGCCGCCGCCGCATCGGCACTTCCTCCGCCGAGACCCGCTCCGAGCGGCATCTTTTTTTCCAGATAAAAATCCGCGCCGAGCTTTACCCCGAACTTTTCCTTTAAAAGAACCGCGGCCCGATACACCAGGTCCGACTCAAGCGGATACTCCTGCGGTGCGTTGTAGCGAACCGTGATTTCGCCCGTCTTGACCGTTTCCGCCGAGAGTTCATCGCCGATGGCGACCGTCTGGAAAAGCGTTCCCAGATCGTGATAGCCGTCGGGACGCTTCGAAAGGATGTCCAGAAAAAGATTGATTTTGGCGGGGGCGAATTCCTTGATCATACGAACTTCCAAAATTAGTTTGTGTGCGATTCGGGCCTATACGTCGAATCCAAAATGCGGACCGTGTCGCGGACAAGGACCGTGTCGCGAACAAGGACCGTGTCGCGGATAAAAACGGTATCGTGCACAACGCGCGTAACGGTCGTGGTGACGAAGACGGAATCGGTGCGCGTCAAGGCAGCACATTCCGCGCCGCTCGAAGACGAAATCGCGTTTGAAGAGGAAGAAAGTTTTTCCGAAGACGATAGACTTGTCGAGGACAAAGCCTTGCCGGAAGACGAAGAAACTTGCGAGATGACAAGTTCGAGGGAATCGCGCGAAGCGCGAAGACGTTCGAGGTGCGCCTTGTAGCGGGACTTCTTTTGCGGACGGTTCTCGCGGGAATACTTCCATTCCGTCTCGTGGATTTCCTTTTCCATTTCGGAAAGTTCCCGTTCGAGTTCCCCGTCGCCCCGAACCTCTTCCGCCGGACTGAAAAAATCCGAGATGGATTTCCAAAAGGATTTTTTAGGCGCCGAAGGATCCGACGAGGAGCAAGCCGAAAGCAAAAAGGCAAACAGAAAAAGGACCGGGGCGCCCGTGCGAAAAATCATGTTCCAACGATAAAAATTTTTGGGTTCCCCGTCACGGGGCTTTTACAAACCGCAAAACTTTTACTATATTTAGGCTGTCGCGGGAATAGCTCAGTTGGTAGAGCGTCAGCTTCCCAAGCTGAACGTCGAGGGTTCGAGTCCCTTTTCCCGCTCTAAAAAATCCACCCTTCGGTGGATTTCTCTTTTGGTCACCTCTAAAAATTCATTTTCAAAAATTTGGTTGCGACGCTTCGCGCTGGTTCGTCCCGCCCAGCCATCGCTTGGTCTCACTCAAATTTTCTTTACCAAAGCAATTTTTAGAAGTTCCCTTTTTTAAAATTTCAGTTTTCGAAATTCGGTTTTGGATTTTTACCGGGCAAAATTTTTGACCACAAAAAAGACGGTCCTTCGAAAAGAACCGTCCTTTTAATTTTGACACCCGACCGTCTAGAAGTTCAGGTAAGGAAGCTTGTGTGTTAGAGCCGTCACCTTGTCCTCGTTCGAAAGCAGGACGCCGCGGGCGTGCCACGAACCGTCGAGGAACTGTCCGCGGGGACCGTCCGCGAGTTCGAGCGGAACCGTTTCGCTTCCGAGAAGAAGCGTGTGATCCTTTGTGCTCGTCGTGATTTCCTCGGCCGGATGCGCTTCAATCCAGGCGAGAATCCTGTCGGCGACCTCGTGCGAGACGCGGTAGCACGGAACGCCTATCGCAACGCAGTTTCCAAAGAAAATTTCGGAATAGCTTTCGGCAATGATCGCGCGGATGCCCCAGCGCTTCAGGGCCTGCGGGGCGTGTTCACGGGACGATCCGCAGCCGAAGTTCCGGTTCGATACGAGGATGGAACCGTTCTTGTAGGCCGGGTCGCGGAATGGATGAACCTTCCCCTGTGCGGAAAGGCCAGCGATGTCGTCGGCAAAGGCATGTTCGCCAAGGCCGTCAAACGTGACGCACTTGAGAAAGCGCGCCGGGATGATGCGGTCCGTGTCGATGTCGTTTCCGCGCAGCGGAACTCCGGAACCTTTTACAATGTCAATCGGTGTAAGCATAATCTTCAACGCTCCTTTCTACTTGAGATACTTGCGGACGTCCGTCACCTTTCCTTCGATGGCGGCGGCGGCAACCATGATGGGGCTCATGAGGATGGTGCGCCCTGTGGGGCTTCCCTGGCGGCCCTTGAAGTTGCGGTTGCTCGAACTGGCGCTGACCTGACGGCCCTTGAGCTTGTCGGGGTTCATGGCGAGGCAGAGGGAGCAGCCCGCTTCGCGCCATTCCGCGCCCGCTTCCTTGAAAATTTTGTCGAGGCCGAGAGATTCCGCTTCGACCTTGATTTTCATGGAGCCCGGTACGACCCACATTTTGACGTTCGGGGAAACGTGACGTCCCTTGAGAATTTCGGCGGCGGCAATCAGGTCGGGGAGACGCCCGTTGGTGCAGCTTCCGACAAAGGCGATGTCGATGGGCGTTCCGAGCATCGATGAACCCTCTTCCCAGCCCATGTATTCATACGCTTCGGAGATGACCTTCTTTTCGGATCCCTGGAAGGTATCGATCATCGGCATCTTTCCCGAAAGAGGAATCGCCTGGGCGGGCGTAATTCCCCACGTGACCATCGGTTCGAGAGCGTCGCAGTCGATTTCCACTTCGTCGTCAAATGTCGCATCCGGATCGCTCGCCACGGACTTCCAGTAGGCCACGGCTTCGTCCCACTTGTCGGCCTTCGGCGCGTAGGGCTTTCCCTTGAGGAAAGCGAACGTCTTTTCATCGGGGTTGCAATATCCGACGCGGGCGCCGCCTTCAATCGCCATGTTGCAGACGGTCATCCGGCCTTCCATATCGAGAGCTTCGATCACGGGGCCCGCAAATTCGTAGGCATAGCCGACTCCGCCGTTCACTCCGAGCTTTGCAATATAGGCGAGCGCCACGTCCTTTGCCGTCACACCGGGCTTCAGTTTGCCCTTGAACGTAATACGGCGGGTCTTGAGAGGGCTCATCGCGAGCGTCTGCGTCGCAAGAACGTCCGCCACCTGGCTCGTACCGATACCGAAGGCGACCGCTCCAAAGGCGCCGTGCGTCGCCGTATGGGAGTCTCCGCAGGCTATAGTCATACCGGGCTGTGTTACGCCCTCTTCCGGGCCCACAATGTGAATAACGCCCTGCTCGCCGGTCTCCGGGCCAAAAAAGCGCACGCCGAAATCATGCGTGTTCTTTTCGATGTGGGACAGCATCTCTTCCGAAACGGGGTCGGCAAACGGACGGCGGCGGGCTTCCGTCGTCGTCGGAATAATATGATCGACCGTCGCAAACGTGCGTTCCGGATACTTGACCTTCAGGCCTTCCTCGCGAAGCATCGCAAAGGCCTGCGGACTCGTCACTTCGTGGCAAAGGTGAAGCCCGATAAACAGCTGATACTGGCCGCTCGGAAGCTTCGCCACGACATGGCTGTCAAACACTTTCTGATATAGATTTTTGCCCATAGAACACCTTCAAAAGGTTAAAGACGGAGGGAATATAGAAATTTCGGCCTTAAAAAATTTTCCCGCGCAGGCCTGCGCGGGAAAATCCACCAAACGAACTTCGAAAAACTTAGGGGAACCTCTAAAAATTGCTTTGGTAAAGAAAATGCGGCCAAATTTTTGAAAATTGAATTTTTAGAGGTGACCTTAACGTAAAATGCCCACTTTTTTCGAGAGCATCAGGGCATTTCCGCCCGTCACGCGAAGAATATAGGAGCCGCTAGCCCGAACTTCCCTGTCGAGGGCGACCGAAGCCGAAGAGGAATACGTCTTTTTGAAAACGCGAACGCCCTTCAGGTCAAAGAGGGAAACTTCGACCGTCGCATTTTCGACCGTCAGATCGAGACGGTTCCCGGAAAGGGACACGAAACGGTTCATGCGAAGCTTCGGGGCTTGCATCGCCGTCGTCGAAGTCGAGGAACTCGTTCCCATGTTCCACGAGGACGGAACGCGGGCGGCAATTCCGCGGCCCGCCGTGCTCATATAGACGACGCCGTAAGTGTTCATGTCGCCCATCACAAATTCGCCGTTGGCAAGTCCGCCGTATTCGTGGCCGTCATCGTTTAACCGCGTCCAGGTTGCGCCCTCGTCGTCCGAACCGAAAACGCCCTTTTCGTCTCCGATGACCGCGTATGCGTAAAGCGCCGGGTAGCCCGTTCCCGTCTTCGAAATGCCGAAGCCGACCGCTTCCGTATAACCGACGCCCGAAATTTCGGTCCACGTGCTTCCGCCGTCCGTCGAATGGAGCAGTTTTCCCGAACTTTTCCCGTCCGCGGTCACGCCAATCGGAAGCCACAGATCGCCTTCGTAGCCGAGAATGGCGCGGAACTTCTTGAAATCGCTCTTGCCCGGAGTGCTCACCTTCGAAAAAGAGGCTCCCTGGTCCGAACTCTTATAGAAGATTCCGGACGTTTTGTCGTAGGCGTAAAAGACGTTCGCATTTTCCGGATCGCCGACCACATACGCGGAATTCGTAATGCCCGAAACCGTTTCCCAGGTCGTCGAATTGTAGTTTCGGAGAACGTTCGTCGTTCCTTCGCCCGGGACCCAGACGGCAACGGCTCCGTCCGCGGATATGGCTGCGGAACCTTTTTTGAAAGTGGTGTCCGGTCCCGTGTACGTTTCGACCGACCAGGTGCTCCCCGAATCCGTCGAATACTGCAGCGGGGCCATCGGAATATCGTTATACTTCGAATTATAGGTTCGCGCATCCGAAACCTTCACGAGCTTTCCCGACTTGGGCGCAAAGGCGAGCCCGCGCGTCGAACCGACCGGGTTTCCGCCATCGACACCTGTGATGTGCCGCGAAGAAGGATATTTCGAAATGTTGTCGTGACGGAATCCGTCGTAGTCCGCGACCACCGAAATCATCGGGCCGCCGGGAATGCTCACCACCTCCTCGGGAACCGTTTCCTCGATTCCGTGCGAAGAGACCTTCCACACCTGATTGTTCGTCACTGCGCCCCAGGCGTCGTAAACCCTCGAACCCGAA
Source organism: Eggerthellaceae bacterium (assembly GCA_963597395.1). Classification (GTDB taxonomy): domain Bacteria; phylum Fibrobacterota; class Fibrobacteria; order Fibrobacterales; family Fibrobacteraceae; genus Hallerella. The sequence continues at coordinate 21,837 of CAVBPX010000031.1, forward strand.
TGCAGGTAGGGATTTTCGACAAGCGTGTAGGCGGAAATATCGTCCGTGCGGAAGACGCCGTTTCCCGAGCTCACAAAGACGCGCTTCGGATTGAAAGGATCGATGGCAACGCTTCCCGACCAATGAATCGAGCTGTTGTTCATCCAACCGATGCCGTTTTCGTCCATCGTCACGGTCGTTACGTTGTACGCAAAGGACTGCACCCAGTTTTCGCCGCCGTCCGTCGAACGGTAAATTTGCGTTCCCCATTGACCGTTCTGGTCATAGGTTCCGTCTGCAAGCTTCCAATACTGCGGGCCCGTGTAGCCCTCCGTCGTCACCACAATTTCGCTTGAATTGTTCGGGTTGATGGAAATGCCACCATAAGGACCGCAATACTCGTAATTTCCGCTCGCATAGTCCGTTTCGTCATATTTGTCGCCGTCATAATAAAGGAGATTGTCCGGGGAGACGTCGCTCCAAGTGGCCGTTTTCACGTCGTATTTGAGGACCGCGCCGCGACCGAATCCGTCGTAAATCATGCCCCAGCCTTCGTCCCACGCCATCGTGTGCGGGCCCGCGCCGTCCGCAAAGGTCACCATCAAGAAGGAATTGTCGCCCGAAACGACCGCGCGCTGCGGCATTAAACGCACAAGCCCGCCGCCGGCCGTCGAGCGGAGCGCATCCGGAATCGGAAGCGCCTTCCAGGAGGCCCCCCCGTCCGTCGAAGTAAAGACGTTTTCAAAGGTGCTCCCCTTTGAACCTTCGCGGAGGAACCCCGCATACAGAACTTCGGAACTTCCCGGCGCGAACTGTACAAACGAAAAACCGGAACCGTTCCAAGTCGTATCGCTCCCCGCGGCAGTCGTCCACGCGTCCACGTGGCTCCAGCTCGATCCGTTGTCGGTGGACTTCCAGAGACCCTTGTTTTTTGAACCGTAGAACATGATGTCGGAATTGTTCGGGTCAACCGCGAGGGCCTCCCCGTTTCCGCGGCCCATGCCGTTTCCGTGCGCACCGAACCATTTGACGACGCCGCCCTTTTCGCCGGTTTCGTCCCACGTATAGATTGTGGTCCAGCTCTTGCCCATGTCCGTCGAACGGAGAAACGCCGAACGGCCGCTATTCCAGTAGCTCGTCCCCGCGACCATATAGACCGTTCCCGTCTTTTGCGGGTCAACGGCTATAGCCTCGATGCCCAAAAGTCCTCGCTCCGAGACATCGACCCAGTCCATCATCGAAATCCATTTCTTTGAACTTTCGTCCCAGCGATAGGCTCCGCCCACGTCCGTCCGGGCATAAAAAAGGTTTTCGTCCACCGGGGACGCAATCACGGCCGAAACAAAACCTCCACCGCCCATCGCGACGTTTCCCCACGAAAAATCCGAAGAAGTTTCCGCAGCGGTTCCAAAAGCGGAAAGAGCCAGGGCAAAAACCGAAACTTTTTTCAACATAAGACACACCACCTTGTTTTTCTCCCAATTTATATTCAAAATGCCCGTTCGAAAACGCAAGAACCGGAAAATTCGCGTTAAAGAAAAATTTTCCGGCGAAAAGGGGGCGAATCGTTTCGATTTTGTCTATTTTTAGGGCATGCAGATTACAAACGCTTCCCAACTCCGCGGGGTCTTCCCTGCCCTCTTTACGCCCATCAAGGACGACGATCCGAAACATCTCCGCAACACCATCGACTACAAAAAGATGGGAACGATGATCGACGACGTCATCAAGGCGGGCGCCGCAGGCGTTCTCCCGGCGGTCACCACCGGCCAGAGCGCAACCATCTCCCCGAGCCAGCACCTCGACATCATCAAGTTTACGCTCGACTACGTTGACGGGCGCGTTCCCGTCATCGCGGGCGCCGGGTCCAACTGCACCCGGGAATCCATCGAAATCATCGAGAACGTCCTGAAGATTGCACCGGTCGCCGTTCTTTGCGTCACGGGCTACTACAACAATCCCCCGCAGGAAGGCCTCGAAAAGCACTTTCTCACCATCAGCCGGGAAACCGGCGCAAAGATTGTCATCTACAACGTCCCCGGAAGAACCTCGAGCTATGTCCATCCCGACACCCTCATCCGCCTCGCCGAAGATAGGAACATCATCGGTCTCAAGCAGGCCGTCGAGTTCCGCATCGGCGAAAAATACCACGAGGATACGCTCCGCGTCATCAAAGAGACGAAAGGCAAGGACTTTGCCGTCATGAGCGGCGAGGACAACGCCTTTATCGACATTCTCGAAATGGGCGGCACGGGTCTTGTCAGCGCATCGGGCAACATTCCCGAAGCGTGCAAAATCTTTGTGGACCTCTACGAGGCATTCCAGAAGGGCGAATTTACCAAGTGCGACGACCTACAGGACGCCGCCCGCGACTACATCGACTCGGTCTTCTGCCGCAAAAACCCGATTCCGCTCGGAACGCTCTTCAACAGCCCGCTTTTCCTCCCGCTCGTCAGCGTCCGCGAAACGGCCCGTGGCGACGAAGCAGAGGCGCGCATCATGAAACTCATCCGGGAAAAGGCGCCTTCCCTCCTCAAGTATCACAATCAAGGAGTTTAACATGGCAGATTCCAAGAATGTCACCGACGAAATTTTCGAGAACCTGAAAAAGTTCGGATTTTTGCCCGTTCCCGTCCAGGAAATCAACCCCGACGCCGAAACGGTCCGCTACTTCGGCGGCACCTTTGCCGAATTCGTCGAAGTCGCCAAGGCCCTCGGGTCCAAATGCGTCTTTGTCGAAACGCTCTACCTTGAGGACGAGGAATTTTACTACGACTCGGGCGAAGAAAGCGACGACAAATGCTCCTGCTCGTGCTGCAAGGACGAAGACGGCGAAATCGTCGAAGACAAGTCCGAAGACGGCAAGGAAGCCCCCATCTGGCTCGACCCGGAAGACCTCGACGGCATGGACCTCGCCCTGCTCAAACCGGAACTCGACAAATACGACGAACGCATCGGCGACGAGTGCGGCGTTCGCCTTACGCTCCCCGGCCCCGACCATCTGCAGGTCGAAATCTTCACCGACTGGTATAACGACTTTGCGACCCTCGTCGATGAAGCCTCGGAAGAAATTGAACTCGACCCGAAGGCCGCCCTCAAAAAGATGCAGGAAGCCTTCGCCCGCGAAAACGCGGAAGAGGAACAGTCCTAGCCGCATCGCATTTTAAAACCGCAAAAGACCGCCCGCCGGGCGGTCTTTTTTGCAGCCCGGGCCGACCAACCGGTCGCTCCGCGATAAGACCCTGCGCAAGCGAAATTTTCCTCGTTTTGTTAAAACTCTTCGCAATTTTTTCCCAATCCATTTTTTTATGGTCACCTCTAAAAATTGCTTTGGTAAAGAAAATTTGAGTGAGACCGAGCGATGGCTGGGCGGGACGAACCAGCGCGAAGCGTCGCAACCAAATTTTTGAAAATTGTATTTTTAGAGGTGACCTTATGTTATGTTGAAACTATATTGACTTGTATATTCCACGGAGACACAAAATGAGAACGATCATGTTTGCAAAGTTCCCGCTATTGGGGCTAGTCTGCGGTCTTGCCCTTTCGGCATGCGGAGAGAGTGTTACGGAGGTAACCCAAGGATCTTCCGATATGGAATTTGCAAAATCCACGGCCGACTTTGACAAGTGCGATTCTTCCGCAATCGGCAAGACAGCCTTTGCAACCGATGAAAATGCCGCATACATTTGCTCGGATTCGGGCTGGGTACCGTTTTCGCAAAAAAACTCCGGCGTCAAATCCTGCAGGACCGAAGCTCTTTCCGACAGCTCCGGCTACAAAATCGTTTGCGGCGAAGACTCGGTCGGTGTACTTTTAAATGGCGAAAAAGGCGCAACCGGAAATACTGGCGAAAAGGGCGCAACAGGAAAAACCGGCACTTCCTGCACCGCCGAACTTCTCGGCGACAGCTCGAGCTACAAAATCGTTTGCGGAAAGGACTCGGTCGGGTTTCTCCAAATCGGAGAGGACGATAACGGCTGTTCGCTTATGGACAACGGCGACGGTTCCTTCAAACAGGCTTGCGGAACGGATACGGTTACCCTGTACAAGGCGATTTGCGGATATGCCTTCTACGATCCGGCAAAAAGCTTTTGCGTTGCGGATTCCGTCTATGCGCTTTGTGACGGCCATGAATTCGATCCCGAAAAGAATTTCTGCAAAGAAAACATTCTCTATGGACATTGCGGAAATGTGGATTACGACTCGACAAAAGCCTTCTGTTACGAAGGTTCCCTTTATTCCTGCAACAGAGAGCCTTACGAGCCGGTCAAGGCCTTCTGTTACGAAGATTCCCTCTATTCGTGCGGCGGATGGGCCTATGATCCGTCCTTGGAAACTTGCGAATCCGGAAAAATCTTTAGCGAGCTGACCGATGCGCGCGACGGCAACATTTACCGCACGGTTAAAATCGCCACCCAGACCTGGATGGCCGAAAATTTGAACTATGTCTATCCGAAGCTCACCAAATCGATAAACTTCCCGGACGAAGAAGGCGACCCCTCGAACTTCTATTCGGACTCGATCAGCTTCTGCTACAATAACAATCCCGAATATTGCGAACAATACGGTCGCCTTTATACGTGGGCCGCAGCGATGGATTCGGTTTCGCTCGCCGCCGATTCCGGAAAGGTTTGCGGCTATAAAAAGTACTGTACATTCTCGGGGCACGTCCGCGGCGCATGCCCCGAGGGCTGGCATCTGCCGAGCAAGGCGGAATGGGAAACACTCGAATCCTATGTGGAGGCGAACAGCAGCTGCGGACGAGGCCAGGCTCTCAAATCGACAAGCGGATGGGACGACAACGACAACGGATTGGATGTTTTCGGTTTCAATGCGCTCCCCGCAGGCCACCGTTACGACGATTACAGCTATGTTCGCCGCGACGCATATTTCTGGACGTCCTCGGAATTCAGTACAACCTATACAGAAAGCGCCTATACCAGGAGTCCAACGAGCGTATCATGGGGCGGTTATCCGAAATACCTTGCACAGTCCGTCCGCTGTGTCAAGGACTGACAAGCACCTGCATCCGGAAAACATTTAATCCATAGGAAATATCGATGAAAAAGACCCTGAAATTTTGCACATTGGGAGGCGCTCTCCTCGGCGGCGTCCTCGGCCTTTGGGCCTGTGGCGACGACGTCACAAAAGTATCGCGCG
>CAVBPX010000032.1:0-25578 GCA_963597395.1 Eggerthellaceae bacterium
TGCAAGTCTTCATTCTCCACTCTCCACACTTCACTCTCCACACTTCACTCTTCACACTCCACTCTCCACACTTCACTCTCCACTCTCCACTCTTCACTCTCCACTCTTCACACTTCACTCTCCACACTTCACTCTCCACCCTCCACTCTCAACTCTCCACACTCCACTCTTCACTCTCAACACTCCACTCTCAACTAAGCTCTCAGCTCTAAGTTCTAACTACGGATCCTAACGGCCTGTCGGCGGCCGCGGAATTTTTTATATTTGCGGCACTCATTCGGGGTGCTACCGCACACGGTGTGCGGATGCTGAGAACAAACCCGAGAAACCTGATCAGGGTAATTCCTGCGGAGGTATAATGAATCGTCAAGGTACAGGCATTTTTGCAAACGGCATCATCTGGTTTGGCGCGGCGGTTTCCGTTGCGGAAATCGAGGCGGGCATCCAGTCCGGGAACAACTGGGCGGCCTTAATTCTAGGACATCTTCTGGGCGGAGCGCTCCTCTTTTTGGTGGGGCTTATCGGGGCGAAAGCGCATCTGAGCGCGATGGACTCGACCGCTTCCGCTTTCGGAAAGTACGGGGCGAAGTTCTTCGCGGCACTCAATATGCTGCAACTCGTCGGATGGACCTCGGTGATGATTGCACAGGGAGCCTCGGCGCTCGGCGGGCTCGAAATTCCGGTGGGGACGACCGTTCTTTCCGCAGGGCTTGCCGTTCTCGTCGCCGTCTGGATTTTTATCGGGCTTAGGGATTCCGCGCACATTGCGACCGTCGCCATGGCGCTTCTCGCCGTTCTCGTCGCCATTCTCACGTTCAGGCTTTTCGGGTCCGCAGGCGCCACGCAGGGCGCACCGTCCGAAGCGCTTTCGTTCTGGGCGGCCTTTGAGCTTTCGGTTGCGATGCCCCTCTCTTGGCTTCCGCTGATTTCGGACTACACAAAAAACGCGGAGCGTCCGTTTGCCGCAACGGCCGTTTCCGCATGCGTCTATACGGTCGTGAGCCTCTGGATGTATGCCATCGGAATTCTCATCGCCGCGTCCGGTGCGGGTAACCTTCCCGCGGCAATTCTTTCCGTCGGACTCGGAATCCCGGGAATCCTCATCGTCGTCTTTTCGACGGTCACGACGACTTTTCTCGACGCATACTCCGCCGGGGAGTCCGCAAGGACGATTTGCCGCCGGCTGAATCCGAAACTTGTGGGCGTTGTCGTTTGCGCGCTGGGCGTTTTTCTCGCCGTCTTCGGAATCATCGACCGCTACGCGGACTTTCTCTACCTGATTGCTTCCGTTTTTGCGCCGATGGCCGCGGTTCTCGCCGTTTCGCACTACGCGGTAAAAAGCCCGCTTCCCGTGTGGAACGTCATTTCGTGGGCGGTCGGGTTCGGCGTTTACCAATTTGCGGGTAGTTCGCCTGTAGGCCCCACGATGACGGCGATGTTCGTGTCCGCCGCCCTCGCGCTTTGCGGAAAGCCTTTCTGCAAAAGGTAGCGGCTAAAACCTTTGCGGCGAAAGCCTCCCGCCGCATTTCCGCCATCACTTTGTCTCTTTAGAGGTTCCCATCAAAAGGTCGGCGGAAAATTTTTCGCAAAATGCACAAATATGCACTATTCGACCCGAAATTTTTCTATTTTTGTGAAAACTCGAACCGAACCGTCCGGTCCATCCCGGTTCCGTTCAAAATTTTATTCATATTTGGCAAAATTTTAAGGAACAAGAGACTTAGAATCCTATGGCAGTAAAGTACACGGAAGACAACATCAAGTCGCTCGAATGGCACGAACATATCCGGATGCGCCCCGGCATGTACATCGGAAAGCTGGGAAACGGACAGAGCCCGGACGACGGCATCTACGTTCTCGCAAAGGAAATCATCGACAACTCGATCGATGAATTTGTGATGGGGGCCGGAAAACGCATCGAAATCGAAATTATGGACCGCGAGGTCCGCGTACGCGACTACGGCCGCGGCATTCCCCTCGGAAAGGTCATCGACTGCGTTTCCAAGATGAACACGGGCGGAAAATACGACTCCGAGGCATTCCAAAAGTCCGTAGGGCTTAACGGCGTCGGAACCAAGGCGGTAAACGCCCTTTCCGAAAGGTTCGTCGTGCAAAGCTTCCGCGACGGCAAGTGCAAAAAGGCGGAATTCAGCCGCGGCGTGCTGGTGAAAGAATACGGCGAATGCAAGTCCGACGAAAAGACGGGGACCGAAATCGTTTTTTCGCCCGACCCGACCATTTTCGACAAGAACTTCCGTTTTCTCCCCGCCTACATGGAAGAAAAAATCTGGAACTACGCCTACCTGAACACGGGCCTTACCCTTGTCATGAACGGGAAGGAATACGTGAGCAAGGACGGTCTTCTCGACCTGCTTTCCGGTCGCGTCGATGATACGCTCCGCTACCCCATCGCGCACATGAAGTCGAAGGACATCGAAATAGCCTTCACCCACGGAAGCCAATACGGCGAACATTACTTCAGCTTTGTAAACGGCCAGCACACGACGCAGGGCGGCACCCACCAGCAGGCCTTCCGCGAAGGGTTCGTCAAGGGCGTCCGCGACCACTACAAAAAGGATCTCGACCCGGCGGACATCCGGAACTGCATCATTGCGGCCATCTCGGTCCGCATCCAGGAACCCGTTTTCGAGTCGCAGACCAAGACAAAGCTCGGCAGCACGACCACCGCGCCGAACGGACCTTCCCTCCGCACCTGGATAGTCGATTTTGTCGCCACGGAAACGGACAACTACCTGCACCGGAATCCCGAAGCCGAAAAGGCGCTGCAGGACCGCATTCTGCAAAGCGAACGCGAACGGAAGGACATCGCGGGCATCCGAAAGCTCGCCAACGAACGCGCCCGCAAGGCGAACCTGAACAACAAGAAGCTCCGCGACTGCAAGGTGCACCTGACGGACGCGAAAAACGCGATTCACAAGGAGACGATGATTTTCCTCACCGAGGGCGACTCCGCATCGGGAACCCTCACCAAGGCGCGCAACGTCCAGAACCAGGCGGTTTTCAGCCTCCGCGGAAAGCCTCTCAACAGCTTCGGCCTCACCAAAAAGGTCGTCTATGAAAACGAGGAATTCAACCTGCTCCAGCATGCGCTCGACATCGAAAACGGTCTCGATTCGCTCCGCTACGACAAGGTGATTATCGCAACCGATGCCGATGTAGATGGAATGCACATCCGGCTTCTGTTAATGACGTTCTTTCTCCAGTTCTTCCCGGAGCTCGTGGAGCAGCGGCACCTCTACATTCTGCAGACCCCGCTTTTCCGCGTGAGAAATTCCCAAAAGAACAAGGTCCTTTATTGCTACGACGAAGCGGAACGGGACGAGGCGGCAAAGACCCTCGCCGGAAAGGATCTCGAAATCAGCCGGTTCAAAGGCCTCGGCGAAATCAACCCGGAGGAATTCCGGCAGTTTATCGGCGAGACGATGCGGCTCGAAAGCGTCGTTTCACCGCCCGACGCATCCCTCACCAAGATGCTCGGATACTACATGGGAAAAAATACGCCTGAACGCCAGAACCGAATCGTTCAGAACTTGCGCACCGAAGCGGTGGAGGAACTCTGATGAGCGACGAAATCAAGAAAGACGAAGAGACGAACCGTTTTGAAAACGCGCCCGAACCCGAAGTCAAAAGTTCCACGGCCATCCTCGGGCTCTCGAACGCGAACCATCTCGAAAAGCTTTACGACGGATGGTTCCTCGACTATGCGAGCTATGTCATTCTCGACCGTGCGGTCCCCTATTTCGAGGACGGACTGAAGCCCGTGCAGCGCCGCATTCTGCACACGCTCTCCGAGATGAACAACGGACACCTCATCAAGGTGGCAAACGTCGTGGGCGCAACGATGAAGTACCATCCCCACGGAGATTCTTCCATCTACACGGCCCTCGTCGGTCTCGGTCAAAAGGATTTGCTGATCGATACGCAGGGAAACTGGGGAAACCCGCTCACCGGAGACGGCGCGGCGGCAGGCCGTTACATCGAAGGGCGCCTTTCCAAGTTCGCCCAGGAAATTCTTTTTAACGAGGAAACGACCGAGTGGATTCCGAACTACGACGGAACGCGCAAGGAACCGGTCACGCTCCCCGCCAAGTTTCCGCTGCTCCTCGCCCAGGGCGTCGATGGCATCGCGGTCGGCCTTTCGACCTACATTCTCCCGCACAACTTCAACGAACTGTGCGAAGCGAGCATCTCCTACCTCAAAGGGAAAAAGTTCACGCTCTACCCGGACTTCTTTACCGGCGGCACCATTGACGTTTCCCACTACGACGACGGAGCGCGCGGCGGACGCGTCAAGATTCGCGCGAAAATCGAGGTGCAGGATCCGAAGACCCTCGTCATCCGCGAAATTCCCTACGGCACAACGACCGGTTCCCTCATCGAAACGATCGTCGCCGCCAACGACAAGGGCAAAATCAAAATCAAGCGGGTCGATGACGATACGGCACAGAACGTCGAGATAGTCATTCACCTTCTCCCCGGTTCCGATCCGCAAAAGATGATCGAGGCACTCTACGCGTTTACGGACTGCGAAAAGTCGCTTTCGCCGTGCACGTGCGTCATCATCAACAAAAAGCCCTGCTTTACGACGACGACCGAGCTTTTAAAACTCAGCACGGACCACACGAAGCGCCTCCTCAAGTGGGAACTCGAAAACGAGCGTCGCCACACGCAGGACAAGTGGCACGCGACGAGCCTCGAAAAGATTTTCATTGAACACGAAATCTACGAGGTCATCAAAAAGGCGACCGACCGGGACGACATGATCCGCCGCATCGCCGAAGGGCTTTCCCCCTTTGCGAAAAAGCTCCGCCGCGAAATCACGGAAGAGGATATCGAAAAGCTCGCCGCGCTTCCGATGTCGAAAATCGCGCGATTCAACCGCCAAAAGGCCGATGAACTTCTCGCGGAACTCGACCGCCACATCGAGGAAATCAACGGCAACCTGAACCACCTCACCGAATACACCATCAACCACTTCAAGAACATCGAAAAGAAGTATGGCGCGGGCCGCGAAAGAAAGACCCAAATCATGGAGTTCGGCAAGGTCGATGCCGTCCACGTCGCCATGGCGAACCAGAAGTTCTTCGTCAACCGCAAGGAAGGCTTTGTCGGCACGGGCCTCAAAAAAGAGGAATATCTCTTCGACGTCTCGGAATACGACGACATCATCGTTTTCAAGGCGGACGGTTCCTACAAGATTGTGAAGGTTTCCGACAAGGACTTTGTGGGAAAGGACATCGTTCTAGTCGAAAAGTTCAACAAGGACGACGAGCGGCGCATCTACAACGTCATCTACCAGGACGGAAAGGACGGTCCCGCGCTCATCAAGAGGTTTAACGTCGGCGGCGTGACCCGCAACAAGGACTACCCGATGGGCCGCGGAAAGCCCGGCACAAAAATCCTCTACATTTCGTCGAACCCGAACGGCGAGGCGGAAACGGTCAAGGTCGTTCTCAAGCCGCGTCCGCGGATAAAGCTCAACTTCGAAGTGGATTTTTCGAAGACGGACGTCAAGGGCCGAAACACGCTCGGAAACGTCGTGACGAAATACGCGGTCAAGGCCATCAAGAAGGTCAGCGCGGGCGTAAGCACGCTCGGGGCGAAGGTCTTCTACTTTGACGCCATCACGGGCACGGTCAGCACACAACGAAAAGGAGACTCCCTCGGCGAATTCGAGGAAGGCGAAAAGCTCATTTCCGTCCGCAAAAACGGCATGGCCCGTCTCCACGAAATGAAGGATCCGGTCCTCGTCGGAACGGACGTCCTTTATGTCGGAAAGTTCGACCCGGAGCAGGTCTTCACCATTCTCTATTTCGAAGGCGAAAACTTCAACTACATGGTCAAGCGATTTACGCTCGAAAACTGCCCGACGACAACCGAGTTTGCCCTTCTTTCCGATCATCCGGAAACGCGCCTCGTGGAATTTTTTGCCACGGACGAAGCCCGCGTCACCATGGAATACCAGTCCGGTCACAAGGTCGAAAAGGAAGATTTGGACCTTTCGGAACTCGCCGACATCAAGACATACAAGGCTCTCGGAAGCAAGTTCACGGCCAAGAAGGTCAAGCGCTTTACGCGAATCGAAGTCGAGGAAAACGGCGGAGAGCTTCCCGAGGACGCCAAGGACCCCAATTCCCCGGATCTCTTCGGGTAAGGAGACGCCAGTGACCATCGACGAAATGCTCGGAGAGGCAACGTCCGTCGCGATATTTGCACATGTCCACCCGGACGGCGACGCCATCGGATCGACCCTCGCGCTCTACAACTACACGCGGGAAAACTTTCCGAACGTCCGCGCGAACGTCTTTCTCGACCCCTTTCCCGAAAAGTTCAACATTCTCCGCGGAACGGAAAGCGTCAAAAACGCCTACACGGACGAAGAAGCGAACCTCGTCTTTTTGCTCGACACGCCCTCTTTCGAACGTATCGGCGCAAACGGCAAGGCGGCGCTTGCGCGCGCAAGCCTCACGTGCAACATTGACCATCACGTGAGCAATCCCGGAAACCTCTGCAAAACATGCATCGTCGAATCCGATTCCAGCTCCGCGAGCGAAACGCTCTTTACGCTCCTGTCCAAGGAAAAAATCGGAAAGGACACGGCAAACGCCCTCTATCTCGGAATCGTCCACGATACGGGCGTTTTCAAGTTCAGCAACACGCGCAAGCGCACCATGGACATTGTCGGAACGCTCATCGAAAAGGGCTGCGAATTCGACAGAATCATCAACGAAACCTATTACTCGCGGACGCACCGCGCCACAAAAATCACGGGTTTCGCAATGGAACGCTCCGAAGTCGCCCTCAATGGAAAGGTCGTCTATTCCTTTTTGCATCCCGAAGACCTGAAGCGCTTTGACGCGACTCCCCTTGACCTGTCCTCCGTCATCGATGCGCTGCGCGAAGTTTCCGGGACCGAAGTCGCCCTTTTTGTCTATCCGACGGAAAGCGGCTACAAGCTCAGCCTGCGTTCCAATTACACGGTCGATGTGAACGCCATCGCAAGGACGCTCGGCGGAGGCGGACATGTTCGCGCCGCGGGCGCCACGGTCCACGAACCGCCCGAAACTGTCATTCCGAAAATTCTCGAAATGGTCCGGGCACAACTTTCCCTTTGAGGTTTTCCATGGCAAACATCCGCAGCTACCCGAACTATAGCATTTCGTCCCGTTCCGAAAAGCGGTTCTTTGAACTGGCGAGCCAGCTTTCCGCCGAATGGACCGTGTGGATGAACCGCCAACTGAACTTTATAACCTCGCAGGGAGAAGTCAACCGCGAAATCGACGGAATCCTCTACCATCCGGAAATAGGCATTCTTCTCGTCGAATGCAAGGACGGGCTCCTTTCCATCGAGCGGCCCGTTTCGGAAGGCGCCGAACCGGCCTGGATACAATCCGGCAATAAGCTTCCCCGCTCACCGATCGATCAGGTGCGGACCATGCACAGCATTCTGCACGACCATTTCAAACAAATGTTCAAAACGCCTCTCCGCGTACAGTGGGCCGTATTCTTCCCGGACATGGAAGACGCGGGAAACATCATCGGGAGCGTTTCCAAGCCGCACCTTTTCCTGAAAGGCGACTCGCTCAAGGTGAGCGCATTCGACCGAAAGGTCCGCAAGGCCCTCACGACCGCGGAGCAGTCCTTCGGCGGAAAGCCCTACCCGCACAAGCCCCTCGACCCGGACGACGAACAAGGGCTCTTTAATTTTCTGGGCTCCTACGAAGAAATTTCCCTTTCGGAACTGTGGGCCATGAACGAATCGATGCGCGTGCAGCCCACCGACCTGCAAAAAATGCTGATGCAGACGATTGCCCGCAACAGGAAAATGCGCATCGAGGGCGTCGCCGGTTCCGGCAAGTCCATGCTCGTCAAATGGGAAGCGGAACGCCTTCAAAAAGAAGGGAAGCGCGTCGCCGTCCTCTGCTACAACGACCTTCTCGCCGAGGGCCTCGAACGGGATCTGAAAAAGGAAAACCCGAAGGATTCCTCCGTCGAAGTGCACTCCTTCCACCAATTTGCCCAAAAATACACAAGGCTCGCCAAGATTCCCGGCGTTCCCAAAAAGGAACCCCGCGACCCGAACGCGAAAAGCGAATATTTCGAATCGCTGCCGAAACATTTTGACCGGGCGCTCGACATTCTCCGAAAGGAAGCCCGCTCAAAAAAAACAAAGGATTCGAGCCGTTTCTTTGACGCGGTCCTCATCGACGAAGGGCAGGACTTCGAAAACGCCTGGACGGGCATTGCCCTCAAGCTTTTAAAAGACCGCGAGACGGGAATTGTACGGTTCTTCTACGACCCGGCTCAAACCCTCTACTACCGAAACGTTCTGGGAAACGCGGAAATCAATGCGATGCCCGTAATGGTCCTCCCGTGCGGCTTCCGTTCCACGCGCAAGATTCTCGAATGGATTCGCAAAGAAACCGATATCCGGATCCCGTGCTACGACAACACGCCCGCCGGAAAGGAAGTGGAAGTGCGCTTTTACACGGACCCGGCAGAAGAAGCGGAGTTGCTCAAAAAAGAATTGGAAAGGCTCAAAAAGAAGGGCGTTGACAAGAAGGACATTCAGGTGGTCTCGATGCACAGCCGCGCCCGCTCCGGACTCAAGAATTTCGAAAGCGACAAGGTCAAATGGTGTGAAATCGGAGACCCCCTGGACGAGCGAAAAATAAACATCGTCTCCGCAAGGCGCTTCAAGGGTCTCGACAGCCGCGTCGTCATTCTGAGCGACATGACGGCCTCCACAAACGACCCCGGATTTCCCTACAGCAACCCGCACCTGCTTCTCGTCGCCGCGACCCGCGCCCGCGAACATCTGATCGTTTTCAAGGAGCGGAAAAACTTCCGGCTTTCGCCAAAAGTTGAAATTCCGTGATTTTTCGCCCGAAAACAATCGGAATTTTGTGATTTTAGAGCTTAAAACAACCCGAATTTTGTGATTTTACAGGTAAAAACAGTCCAAATTTTGTGATTTTTTGATTCAAAACGCTCGGATTTCCGTGATTTTGAGGTTATGGGCACCTCTAAAAATTCGATTTTCAAAATTTGTTTTTCTTAACCAAAGCAATTTTTAGAGGATTCCCTTATATAATCGTTTTTTTCTATTTTAGTCCCGCATCAACCGAAGGATCATCGTGAAAGACAAAAAGATTTTACTTATCAACTGGCGCGACATCAAAAATCCCGAAGCGGGCGGCGCCGAACTTTATTTTCACGAGATTTTCAAAAGGCTCAACGGAAACGGCTACGAGGTCACGGTCCTTTCTCACCGGGTCAAAGGCTTTCCGGACGAGGAAACCATTGACGGGATGCGTACGGTCCGCATCGGAAACAAGTTTCTGTTCAACTATTCCGCGCACCTTTATGCAAAAAGGCACCAGTCGGAATACGACCTGATTGTCGAGGACCTGAACAAGATTCCGTTCTTCACGCCGCTTTGCTGCAAAACAAAACGGTTGCATATGGTGATGCACTTTTTCCGCAAGTCCATTTTTCGCGAAACGGCCTTCCCCTTCGCCCTGTATGTTTACCTGATGGAACGCGCTGTCGCGCTTTTTTACAAAAACGAAAACTTCCTTGCCATTTCCGAAAGCACCCGCGAAGAAATCGAGGACATGGGAATCCGCGCCCGGCAAACGTTTATCGTGGAACCGGGCATCGACACGGAATATTTCCACCCGACATGTCCCAAGGCAAATCCGCCCGTCATCTCGTATATCGGCCGCCTGATGAAATACAAGAATGCGCAATTCATTATCCGCGCCATGCCGCGCCTGCGTGAACTCGTACCGGGCATTGTCCTCGAAATTGCGGGAAGCGGGGACTTTCGCGCGGAGCTCGAAAAGCTCGTCGCGGAACTCGGCGTCGACGATTCCGTCAAGTTTCTCGGGCGCATATCCGAAGACGAAAAGCGCAACCTTCTCAGCCGTTCGTCCCTTTTCATCAACCCGTCCTTCAAGGAAGGCTGGGGCATCAACAACATCGAAGCGAACCTTTGCGGAACCATCTCCCTTTCGAACAATGTCGCGGGGCTAAAGGATTCCGTCATTGACGGCGAAACGGGACTTCTCTACGAAAACGACGATCCGGAAGGCTTTTGCAAAAAAGCCGCGGAAATTCTGCACAACGAAACTCGTCTCAGAATTTTGGAAGAAAACGCGAAGCGCCGCGCCCTCGGCATGAGCTGGGACGCCATGTCCCAAAAAATGCGCAAAGCAATCGAAAAGGTTCTCGCCGAATAACCGCGCAGAATTTCCAAAGTCGAAGGCCGAGAGAATCAGGCCACGCCATTTACACCGATCCGTGTTCCGCAAACGAACTGTTACTGCGGCCCGAACTTTGTAGTTCCTATCGTTTCGTTGCGCTACACTCCAGGATGTTGTTCACACTTCACTCTGAAGTGAGCTTTTACCGCAAATAAAATTCGAACATTTTGCGGACGGTATCCCGAATGTCCGTGCCGCGGAAAAAGTCCCGAATGCGAGAATTGTCCGCGCAAAGGAACGGAACTTCCACAGGACGCATCTTGGCCGGATCCTGCACAATTTCCACGGAGACGCTCGCAAATCTGACGATTGTCCGCAAAAGTTCGAGCATCGGGCGGGCAACGCCCGACCCCACGTTATAGACCGTAAACGCGTTCTCGTTTTCGAGCAGCATCCGATAGACGTGCACCACGTCCTCCACGTCCGAAAAATCGCGGACCGCCGAAAGGTTCCCCACAAGAATTTTCCCGGGCTTTCCGCTTTTCTCGATTTCGGCGACCTGTTTGCAAAAACTCGGCAGTGCGAACGTCGAAGTCTGCCCCACGCCCGTGTGGTTGAACGAACGCGTACAAATGATTTTCAGCCCGAACTTTTTGCGGTAGAGTTCCGCAAAGTTTTCCTGCGCAATTTTTGAAATGCCGTAGGGATTGCTCGCTTCGAGCAAGTCCGTTTCGACAAGCGGGGACGTTTTCGGAGCGTATTCCTCCGCGCTGCCGATCAAGAGCGTCTTTGCATGCGGCGCAAACCTTGCGACCGCGTCCAAAACGTGTAGCGTCCCTTTGACGTTCACGTCCATCGTGTTCACCGGATTTTTCCAACTTTCCCCGACGGAGCTGACCGCGGCGAGGTTCACCACAAATTCGGGACTTGAACTTTTGACGGCCGCTTCGACGGCCCCTTTATCCAAAAGGTTCACCTCCGGAAAGTTTGCCGAAAACACCCGATGCCCGGCGCTTTCGAGTTCGCGGACAAGATACCCGCCGACAAACCCCGACGCCCCGAAAACAAGAGCGTTTGCCATCAAAGCTTTCCTTCGGCAAGGAGCTTCATGTCGCTTTGCACCATACGCCGCACGAGCTCCGCATACGAGACTTTCGGTTCCCAGCCGAGAACCTTCCTTGCATGCGACGCGTCGCCTATCAGAAGATCGACTTCGGCCGGGCGGAAGAACTTCGGATCGACCTTCACGAGGACGCGGTCCGTGCCGCGGAGGACGGCGACTTCGGAAGCTCCCTTTCCGCGGAATTCGAGTTCCATGCCCGCGGTTTCAAAGGCGAGGCGTACAAAGTCGCGAACAGGATGTGTCACGCCCGAAGCGATGACGAAATCGTCGGCGGTTTTCTGCTGGAGCATCAGCCACATGGCCCGGACATAATCTTCGGAATGTCCCCAGTCGCGGCTCGCGTCAAGGTTTCCGAGCGAAACGAAGTCCTGCTTTCCGGCGGCGATTTTTGCCACGGCTATCGAAATTTTTCGCGTCACGAATTCCGCGCCGCGGCGTTCCGACTCGTGATTAAAGAGGATTCCCGAGCAAGCGAACATGCCGTAGCTTTCGCGATAATTTTTTGTAATCCAGTGGCCGTAAAGCTTGGAGACGCCATACGGACTCCGCGGATAGAAAGGCGTCGATTCGTTTTGCGGAACCGCCTGCACCATCCCGAACATTTCGCTCGTGCTCGCCTGGTAAAAACGCGTTGCGGGCCGCACGAGGCGAATCGCTTCCAGAAGGTTCGTCACGCCTATCGCATTGATGTCGGCCGTTGAAAGCGGCGTTTCCCACGAAGTCGTCACAAACGACTGCGCCGCGAGATTGTAAACCTCGTCGGGCTTCGAAATTTCCAGTGCGCGGAGAAGCGAGGCCTGGTCCGTCATGTCGCCAAAGAGGAACGTGACGCGGTCCTTCAGATGTTCCGCGTTGTTGAAGTCGAGCTTGCTCTTGCGGCGTACAAGTCCATAGACCGCATAGCCCTTCGAAAGGAGAAGTTCTGCGAGATACGAACCGTCCTGTCCCGTAATTCCTGTAATTAGTGCCGTTTTCATACCCATAAGATACCTAAAAATTCCCTGGAAAAATTAAAACTTGATGGGATAAAGCAAAAAGAACTTGACATCCGGATAAATCTGGAGCGTCGGAGCGGGCAGCATCTTGAATCCGTTTGCAAAGCGCACGAGGTTTCGCGCCCAGCGCGCATGCGGGCGAAAGATCGCTTCCATGTCGTAGTCGAGCGCAATGTAAAATTCGTGCCGTCCCTTTTTTCCTTCAAAGACCCCCTCGTCAATGCTCCAGCCCGCGGCAATCGCAAGCCAGGACGGGTAATACTTCCGGAGGCTCGCCGGAAGAAGCCTGTAAACCTTGAGCGAAAGCCAGAACGTCTCATTGCAATAGTCGTCCGTAAAAACGCCCGTATCGCTCTGGCGATAATAAGCGCGGCTGTTTATCCAGTAGCTCCACTTGAGGTCAAAATAATTGAATGCGGGAATATAGCGCCGCGCCATCGGATAAAACCCGCCGAGGCTCCCCGAAAGCACGTCAAAAATGCTGAATCCCCATTCCGGCGAAAATCCGTCCTTCACGTCAATCGCGATGTGCGTCGCCATGGTCGAAAGTCCAGCCGCAAGGTAGGAGCCGAATTCCGAAAGTCCCGCCCAGTAATAGCCCAGATAAAAGCCCTCGCCGAGAAGATAGCCCGACATAAAGTGACCGGCCTTGTCAATATTTTTCGCATATTCAAAATCGTTTTCGAAATGAAAGTGCGAGCGTTCGTCGTCCCACCATCCCTTTGCAAAGACGAGCCCGTAAGCCGCCCCATAGGCGCTTGCCGTCAGCGCGATCATTCCTCCGAACCTGAGCGGCGAAAACTTTTGGAGCGAGTCCGCGCCCGGGTCTTCCGAGCGGTAGTCAAACGTCTCGTCGCGAAGACGTCCCAGGGAATCCGCCGAAAGGGGAACGTTTTCGCCCGCGGCAAACGAAATGCCGACGGCAAAGAGCAAAGCGATTTTCAAAAAACGAAAAAGCACGAGCAAACGATAGAAAATTTGGCCGGGAAAATTTTCCAAAATTTTCAGAACGAGAAGAGAAGCGTCGCACCGGGACCTTCGGGCCTAAAGTCCGGGAACACGTGAAGACGGCGCGGAACGGAAGAAGCGAGATCGCTCGACGTCGAACGGTAAATGCGCATCACGTCAAGGACCGAAATAACGCGGTTGAGAATCAGGGCGCCGATCGAAACCTGAAAAACGATTCTCGAAATGCGATAGTTCCTTAAAATGTCGCGGTAGTGCGACATGTGCTTCGACGTTTCGGGATTGTCGCTTGAGCCCCAGTCCCACGTATGGGCCTCGTCAAACGGATAGTCCGCGTCAATCGCCTTTCCGCTGCGGAGCATCGCCTGGTTGTAGTCCTCGTCGGAATCCGGGTTCGCATTTTCGCCCGAAACTCCCCCGCGGCTCCGGTAATCCGCCATCAGGTTCAAAAAGGATTCGCTCGACGGCGGATTCGAAATTCCGGCATGGCGGGACGCATACGAGCGTGCGCTCGCAATCTGCCTGTCTCCAAAGAAGTAGCTTCCGAGCGTCGCCATCCAAAGCGCGACGTCCGTCCAGACATAGGCCTTGACAACCGCGTTTTCGTCCAAATAGTACTGCCCCATTCCGGGGAGGAGCATTGATGCGCCAATCGCAAGCGGAAGGCTCTTCCTTGAATTTTTGCCGATGGATTCATCCACGGAAATCACCATTTGCGAAAAGGCTTCCGAAGAAAGCAAAAGCACCGCGCAAAGAACCAGAAAAAACTTTTTCATGAGGGAACCTCTAAAAATTGCTTTGGTTAAGAAACTTTGAGCAAGACCAAACGATGGCAGGAATGAAAATTGAATTTTTAGAGGTGACCATGAACTAGAAATTGAAATAGACGTTCAAAAGCGATTGGGAATTCATCGGAACGAACCCGCCCTCAAAATGCAGCCGGTCAAAGAAGGAAAGCTCCTCTTCGTAAAGAACCTTGTTGTGCGCATGGGCGGACCACGCCGCATCGAGGGCCGAGACCAGATGGTTCAGAATAAGGCCGCCAAAGAACCAGGCCTGCATGTCGGCATAGTCGTTCGCCTTGCTCCGCATGCTGCGATAGATGGCCATGTTCGCCGATGTTCCGAGCGGGACCGTCTCCGAGGTTTTCGAAAGGTTCAGCGCGGAAGCCGCCGTCTCGTCCGTGACGTCGTCCCAGCCGAGTACATAGGAAGTCCCCGAAATCGAGGAATAATACGAACCCGAGTTGTAGAGCGAGAACTTTCCGTTCAGATGGTTCACATGGTTCCGGTCGTCGGTGAGTTCCTTGCCTTCCACATAGCAGCCGTTCGCTCCGGCGTTGTTATTGCCGTAGATGGACTTGCAATACGATTCGCGGTTCGAAAGGTAGCGTTCGATGAACTTTTCCTCCTCGTCCGAATCGTCGAGCGAATTGTAGAGGCTGTGCATTTTCGACTCGTATTCGTAGGCGCTGAAATGATTTTTGGCGAACTTCTTGTAACGGCTCACCTGACGGTCATACTTGTGGACGGAATAATAATACCAGCTGCCCCAGAGTCCCGCTTCGAGTGCGAGATAGGCCGCTCCGCGCACATAGTTGAATGCCGACCCGCCGACATAAAGCTGTCCCGAACCCGGAACGACCAGCGAGAAAAAGAGCGCCTTCCGCGGACTCTTGTAGCGTCCCTTCATTTCGTCGATGCCATAGACCTTCGAAACCTTGACCGGGCCGAGAATATCGCGGCGTGAAATCGAGGACGAAGAGGCGGCGACCACCGCGGAAGAAGAAGATTCCGCCGCGCTGGACGACGAAACGGCGCTGTCCGGAACCGCGGCAAGGGAATCCGGCAAAACAGGCGAAGACGCCGTGGAATCCGCCACGGCGGACGAATCCGCATTCAGGGGATCCGCAGCCGGAAGAGTCGAAGAATCGGGCGGAACTTCGGACGAACTCGAAGAGAGAATGGCTGACGAGCTGGAAGAAACTTCCGCAAGCGAACTGGAGGAAATCTCGATCGAGGAACTGGAAGGAGCGTCTGCCGAGGAACTTGAAAGCGTCCCGACGGAAGAACTCAGGGAAACCTCCGAGGAGCTGGAGACCAAAACCGAGGACGAGCTCGAAACGAGCTGCACGGCGGACGAACTTTCCGGTAGAGCCTCCGAAGAGCTGGAAACGGACGAAGAAGAATCCTCTTTTTTGGATTCCTCGTCAAATTCGGCAAACAAGTCGCGCACCTGGGCAAACGCCGACGCCGACATCAAAAAAACGCACAAGACGGAAACGAAAAATCGCATAGGCAAAATTTACAAAATTCAAAGGAACAAAAAGCGCCGTTTCCGCATAAAATGAAGGAAGCCGCCCGGAGGGCGGCTTCCTTGACGTAAAAGCTTTAGAAGCTTAGTCGGCCTTGACGACCCAAACCTTCACTTCCGCGGTGACGTCCCCGAAAACCTTGACGGTAACCGGATAGACGCCGAGCTGCTTGATGGGTTCCGCGAGCTCGATCTGAGCACGGGTCACCTTCACGCCCTGCTTCGTGATTTCGTCCGCGATGTCCGCGGCGGTCACGGAACCGTAAAGGCGTTCCCCTTCGACGACGCGACGGGAAAGGTTCACGGTCACTTCGGCGAGCTTGGCGGCCGTTTCACGGGCCTTGCCGAGTTCCTTGTTGAAGATGGCTTCCATCGCTTCGCGATTTTCGACAATCTTCTTCTTCGCTTCTTCCGTGGCGCGGATGGCGAGCTTTTTCGGGAAAAGGTAGTTGAGAGCGTAGCCGTTCTTTACCTTGACCACGTCCATCATTTTGCCCAGGTTCGGCACATTGGCTTTAAGAATAATTTCCATTTTTACTCCTTAGCGCAACGTATCTGCGACGAACGGAAGAATGGCCATCTGACGGGCGCGCTTGATGGCTTCGACGAGCATGCGCTGATACTTGGCGCTCGTTCCGGAAATGCGGCGCGGAATGATCTTGCCGCGTTCGGAAATGAAACGGCGCAGGACCTTTTCGTCCTTATAGTCGATAAATTCGACCTTGTTCTCGGTGAACCAGCAGGTCTTTTTGCGGCGAACGCGAGAATTGTTCTTCTTGTCTTCGAAAGCCATTATTCTGCATCTCCTTCTTCAGCGTCGATCGGAGTCACGTCTTCGGTCTGGCTCAGGTTCTTGTCGTAAATCACTTCCGTCATCGGATAATCCGCGAGGGTCATCCAGCGGAGGACGTTCTCGTCGAGCTTAAAGATCTTTTCAAGCTCGGCAACGACGGAGGATTCCGCCTTGTAGTAGAAAATCACATAGTAGCCGTGGCTCTTGTGATTGATTTCGTAGGCGAGCTTGCGCTTGCCCCAGTCATCGCGGCGGACGATTTCGCCTGCAGCGGTGATCTTGTCGGCAAAGCTCTGCACTTCGGACGCAATCACGTCGTCGGAGAGCATGGCATCGAGGATCACCATTGTCTCGTATTGTTTCATAATATCCCTTTGGACTTTAGCCCGCATCCACCATGGATACAGGAGGGTCCCGTTTTTACGCGGGACCCCCAAGTTAGAAAAAAATCCGGAATCCGTCAAATGCTCAGGACGAGAGCGAGCAAAAAAGCCTCCCCCCAGGCACTCGAATTTCCCGAAATATAGTGATGGCCGAGGAATTCGAGCACGATCCAGCCGCCGAGAAAGTTCTCTTTTAGGTAGTTCCAGTGGTTTCGGAGGTTAAAACCGATGCCCGCGCCCAGGGAAATTTGGCCGACTTTCGCAAAATTGTATTCGATTCCGAAAGCCCCGTTCACGGCAAAGTCCCGGGAAAGAAGGAAGCCCGTCCCGATTTCGAGTCCGCTCGAAAAGCCGTCCAGACGATATTCGTTTTTGCATCCCCCCTTGTCGTCCCCGTCAAAAAAGAAGTTTCTGTCCCCGCGGGCGGAAAATTCGTCCCGGAGTTCCGAAAGGCTCGTGGTTTCGAACCCGATTTTCGGGCTGAGAAAAATGTCCCACCTGGGAGAGACCAGCGCGTGCAGTCGCACGTTCGTGTAGTAGCGCTGATAGATGAGAAAGTTTTCGTCGTCGATGTCCCCGCCGTACATCCGGACGGAAAATCCGCCGGAAAGAAAGCTCGCGTAGTCGTATTCGAGGGCGCCTTCCCACTCGGCAAGCGTATTGCAGCTGCTGCCGCTCGGAAAAAACGCCCCGGCGCCCAGTCCAACGCCTAGGCCCTTTTGCTGAAAGGCCGTCTCGTGCGAAAGCGGGATGCCGCCGTCCGCTATCCTGTTCGAAAAAATAGAACCTTTTCCATCGCCGGCGAGCGCAAGCGAGGAAAGAAAAAGGAACAAGGCTATTTTTCGGATGGGAAAACGCACGCTCTAAATGTAGAACATCCGGTTTGCGATGTTTACAAAGAGACGTGCAAAACCCGTCCGATTTTCGAAATTAGACCCGTCCGAAGATGACGACGCTGTTGTGGCCGCCAAATCCAAAGCTGTTGGACATTGCATAGTTAAAGCTGTGCGAAACGGCTCCGTCCTTGCAGACGTCAAGCGCAATCGCCGGGTCCTGATTTTCGACGTTCAGCGTCCCGTGAACCTTTTGGTCGATGAGGGACTTAATCGAAATGATTCCCTCGATGGCCGAAGCCGCTCCGAGCATGTGCCCGATCATCGACTTCGACGAGTTGATCTTCAGGTTTTTAACCGCGTCGCCGTAAACCTCGCAAATGGCCTTGCATTCCGCAACGTCTCCGAGCGGCGTGGATGTTCCGTGCGTGTTGATGTAGCCGACGTCCTTCGGTTCGAGTTTTGCGTCGCGGAGGGCGTTTTCGATGGCGAGCTTCACGCCGGCGCCGTCCTCGCGCGGGGCCGTAATGTGGTGCGCATCGGCGGAAAGTCCGACGCCCGCAATGGTCGCGTAGATTTTTGCGCCGCGCGCTTCAGCGTGCTTTCGGCTTTCGAGCACCATGACGGCGGATCCTTCTCCGATGACAAAACCGTCACGGTCCTTGTCGAACGGACGGGAAGCCTTTTCGGGAGCATCGTTTCGGCGGCTCAGGGCGTGCATGTTGGCAAATCCCGAGAGGGCGACGGACGTTACGGCTTCTTCGGTTCCGCCGGCAATCATCACGTCGGCGCGGCCAAGGCGGATCTGGTCCGCGGCGGCAATCAGGGCGTGATTCGAAGAGGCGCACGCGGAAGTCGTCACAAAGTTCGGGCCCATGAATCCGAGGCGGATGGAAATTTCGCCCGTCGCCATGTTCGTGATGGACATCGGAATAAAGAACGGGGAGACGCGGCGCGGTCCCTTGGTCGCAAGCGAGGCGCAGCCGTCGTAATAAAGGTCCATGCCACCCATGCCGGAGGCGACGATGACGCCCGCGCGGGACTTATCGACATTTTCGAGAACAAGACCCGAATCCTCGACGGCGTGCATTGCGGCATAGACCGCATAGCGGATGTTGCGGGAATAGCGCTTCTGGTCGCGGGCATTGAAATAGGCGGAATCGTCAAATTCCTTCACTTCCGACGCAAAGTGGACTTCGTAAGCGCTCGTATCCATCTTTTCGATGTTCGAAACACCGGACTTTCCGGCGAGAAGATTCGCCCAGAGCGCATCCGGAGTGTTTCCGAGGGACGAGACGCAGCCCATGCCCGTAATCACAACTTCTTCCATGTTCATTCCTTTTCCTTTAAGGGTGACGAGCCGTCCCGAAAGACGGCCGGTTTTTTGTATCAACACCATAAATTTATAAATTTGGAATTAAATGATTTTTCAAAACAGAACCGCTCCCAATCTCGTGTGGATGGATCTCGAAATGTCCGGTCTCGACCCAGAACGCGACGTCATCCTCGAAATTGCGACAATCGTGACGGATGCAAACCTGAAAGTTCTCGCCGAGGGCCCCGTCATCGCCATCCACCAGCCGGAAAACGTTCTCACCGGCATGGACGACTGGAACACGCGGCATCACACGCAAAGCGGACTGGTTTCGCGGGTCAGGCGTTCCCAATACAGCCTCAAGGATGCGGAAGACGTCACGCTCCGATTCATCCGAAAATACACGATCGGACATGACCGCGAACACGGCGGAAACCTCCTGTGCGGAAATTCCATCACGCAGGACAGGCGCTTTCTCTATAAGTATATGCCGAACATTTCGAACTGGCTCAACTACCGGAACATCGACGTTTCGACCGTCAAGGAACTCGCCTTTCGCTGGTTTCCGGACCTTCCCGAATTTCAAAAAGAGGAAAAGCACCAGGCCCTCGACGACATCCGCGAAAGCATCGCGGAACTTGAATATTACCGCAAAACCATCTTCCACCTTGCGCCGAAAGGATGAACGGCCGACGTGAAATTCCGCGCAAGTGGCGCCTTTTCAACCGGGCCCTTCTCATCGCTCTAGGCATCGCGTGCCTCGTCGAATGCGGACGATGCGCGCTTGAAGATTCCCCGGAAGGCGCCCCTTCCAAAAGAGCGGAGGCTCTGCCCGATACGCTTCCCCAGCGCGACCTTTCCGACTCCGCGGAAAAGATTCCCTTCACAAGCGAAAACGCCCGAAAGGAAATTGACCTTTCGCACGTCTATGCCCAGCGGGACACGGGCCTTGCCCATCTTATGGACACGTTCCTCCGCCGCTACCGACCCAAGGACGCTCTCTACCTCGCCGTCGATCCTTCGACAAACGAAATCATCGCCTGGGGAGAGCGCAAGGAAGACGCCGTGCAAATTGAACCGGATTACCTGTCCCGGGCGACGTTCCCCGCGGCGAGCCTCGCCAAGACGGTCACGCTTGCGGCCGCCTTTGAATCGAAGCGCTACTCGCTCCACTCGGAAATTCCGCTGATAGGTTCCGCTCACAAGCTCTACCGCCGGCAGATTCAGGTTCCCGAAAATTACCGCGGACCTCTTGTGCCGGTTCACGAGGCTTACGCCAAATCCTACAATCCCCCGCTCGCCATCATCGGAATGAACGTCGGTGCAAAACGCCTTCGCGAAGCCGCCGAAAAGCTGGGATTCAACCGCGACTACCCGCACGGCCTCCCCGAAAAAAGCCTCTATGCGCCCCCCGACACCGGATACGCCCTCGCCGAAACCGCTTGCGGATTTACGCAAAGCGTAACGCTCTCTCCGCTCCAGGCGGCCGCCATGGTCCGGGCCGTTCTGCAAAGGCGCCCGTTCGAAATCCCGTGGGAAAGGAACGGCGCAAACGGACACGCCCCAAGGATTTCCGAGGACCTCGGTCTTCTGAAATTTTCGGACAACGCCTATCTGGGACTCCGGGAAGCGATGGTCGCAACGGCAACCGTCGGCACGGCAAGAAAGCAAATTTCGACGCGGAACATTTCGCGCCGGGTCTTTTCGGACCTTGAAATCGGCGGCAAGACGGGATCGCTCGACGGCGAAAATCCCAAGGGCCGCTACGACTGGTTCATGGGATTTGCCAAAAGCAAATCCGACCCGAAAAAATCGATAGTCCTGGTCGTGATGCAGGTGCACGGGGAAATGCGCACGCAGACCTCCACACAAATTGCGGCCCTTCTCATCAACTACTGGGCAAAGGAGAAATGATGTTCAACCTCGACTACAGCTGGTGGAACCTGATTCCAACGCACTTCGACGGAGTGGCGATTCACCTCGGAAGCTTTCCCGTGCACTGGTATGGCCTCATGTACCTCTTCGCGTTCGTCACGTGCTACGCCGTCATCTGGAAAACGAACGTCCGGGAGAACATCGGAATTTCCAAGCAGCAAATGGACGGATTCGTCACCTGGGTCATCGCCGGAATTCTCGTCGGGGCGCGCCTCGGATACGTCTTCTTCTACAACCCGGCGCACTACCTGTCGAACCCGCTCGAAATCATTGCGCCTTTCCGCTACAGCGCGGAACAGGGACTTTACTTTGTAGGAATTTCGGGCATGTCGTACCACGGAGGCCTCCTCGGAGCGATTCTTTTCGGAATCATCGGGATGAAGCGAAACAAGCTTCCGGTATGGAACACGCTCAACCTCGGATTTTTGGCGGCTCCGCTCGGATACAGCTGGGGGCGCTGGGGAAACTTCGTCAACGGCGAACTTTACGGCGAAGTGACGACAAGCCCCATCGGGATGCTCTTTCCGCTGGCGCACGACCTGCAACTCCGCCATCCGTCGCAGCTCTACGAGATGGTTTTCGAAGGCGTCATTCTCTTCGGCCTCCTGATTTTCCTCGGACGGTACAAAGTATTTAAAAAGCAGATGCTCCCGCTCTATCTGATGGGCTACGGAACGTTCCGATTTTTCATTGAATTTTTCCGCCACCCGGACAGTTTCCTCGGACGGAACGATCTTTTGGGCATGAGCCGCGGACAGACCCTGTGCGTTCTCATGATCCTTCTCGGAATCGTCCTTTTCATCTGGGAACATCACCGCGAAAAGCAACGGACGGCGGACAAAAATTCTAACATTGCGTCGCCCTCCAAAAATTAAGGGGCACCTCTAAAAATTGCTTTGGTCAAGAAAAAACAAATTTTTGAAAATTGAATTTTTAGAGGTGACCAAAAGTCCAAAGGAAAAAACGTGGAACTGATCAACAGCATTCTCGATTACGCCGACGGCCTCGTCTGGGGTCTTCCGCTCATCATCTTCATTCTCCTCGTGGGCTTTGTGCTGACAATCCGCCTCGGATGTCTCCAGGTGATGAACCTGCACAACGCGCTCCGCTATGTCATCCACAACGAAAAAGAAGGCGAGGGCGAAGTCTCGAGCTTCGGGGCGCTTTGCACGGCTCTCGCAGCGACCATCGGAACGGGCAACATCGTGGGCGTCGCAACGGCCATCGGAACCGGCGGACCGGGCGCCCTCTTCTGGATGGAAGTTGCGGCCTTCCTCGGCATGGCGACCAAATACGCGGAAGGCGTCCTCGCCGTCAAATACCGCGTCATCGGCCCGAACGGCAAGGTTCTGGGCGGTCCCTTCTACTACATTGAAAACGGCATCAAGGAACGCTTCGGCCTAAACTTCAAGTGGCTCGCGGTCCTATTTGCCATCTTCGGAACATGCGCGGGGCTTTTTGGCATCGGAACCATCACCCAGGTAAACGGCATCGCCTCGGCGGTCAACACGGTCATCCCCTCCGGTGAATTTGTAAACATCGGAGGTTCGTCCGTTTCCTTTGCAACGGCCATCACGGGCGCAGTCGTCACGCTTTGCGTCGCATTCGTCATCATCGGCGGGCTCAAGCGCATTGCGAAAGTCGCCACGTTCGTCGTCCCGTTCATGGCCATCTTCTACGTCCTCGTCTGTCTTTTCTTCCTCCTTCTCAACTTCTCGCACATTTCCGAGGCCATCGAAATCATCGTGCGCGCCGCGTTCAACCCGCAGGCCGTTACGGGCGGCGCCGTCGGTTCCATCTTCATCGCCATGCAAAAAGGCATCGCCCGCGGAATTTTCTCGAACGAAGCGGGCCTCGGCTCCGCTCCCATCGCCGCAGCAGCGGCCAAGACCAAGGAACCCGTCCGCCAGGGCCTCGTCTGCATGACGGGAACCTTCTTCGACACAATCATCATCTGCACCATGACGGGCCTCTCGATTGTCATCACCGAAGCCTGGGACCCGAGCCTCGGACTCGAAGGCGTGAACATCACCATGGAAGCTTTCCGCCGCGGGTTCGAATTCCTCCCCTTCGGCAGCGCCGTCGCCCCCTACATTCTCACGATTTCGCTCGTCTTCTTTGCGTTTACGACCATCCTCGGATGGGCCTACTACTCCGAAAAGTGCCTGCAATACCTCGTCGGAACCGGCCGCACGGCAAAGCTCACCTTCCGCTGGCTCTACGTTCTCGCCGTATTCATCGGGCCCTACCTCACCGTGAGCGCCGTTTGGACATGCGCCGACATCTTCAACGGCCTGATGGCCTTCCCAAACCTGATAGCTCTCATTCTTCTGAGCGGCATCGTAATGCGCGAAACGAAGCGCTTCTTCGGCAAGTTCCGCTAGCGAAAAATTCAGAACAGAAAAATGGCCGCCCTACGGGCGACCGTTTTTTTAAGGTCACCTCTAAAAATTGCTTTGGTAAAGAAAATTAATCACTGCTCGGCTTGTTGGCTTTTTCGGTCTTGTCAAATTCATCCAGTGCTTTTTCTTCATGGACGCCAACCGACCGTTTGGCGATTTCCCATCGTTTTTCTCCGTAGTATGGCTTGAGCTGTTGCATCAGTTTTAGAAATTTCGGATTTGGATGTCTCTCGCATTCCGAAGAACAGGATTCTTCCGCTTCGTATAGTTGAAAATGTTCATAGTCTTCATCCCACATGAACTTGCCTTCCGACGGCGTCCCCTTCTCATAGATACGGGTGACTTTTCCCTTTTTTACAGTTAAAAGAACCCTCACGGTATCATTAAAAAACAATTCCATATAATTTGTCAAGGCCGTTGCCTTGACCGTGTCCGAGGCCGCTTCCGGGAAAAAAATTTTTAGGGGAAAGTGCGTGAGCGTATCGCCTGCAGGGGAGTTATAGTCCTTACTTTTTTCAAAGCACACTCCGGCATCAACAAAATAGACAGTGGAATCCTTGATGAGGGTTTTTAGGTAAAGTCCCGGCGGAACGCTCCCATATTTATTTGCCAACATATAATAGTAAAAGTGAAACGAAAAATCTGTATATAAAATTCCTTTATATTCTATTTCGTCTTCTTTGCAGGGAGCTGGCGGAAGAATTAAGCCTATCAGTGCAGCCGGGTTATCCAGCCA
This sequence comes from Eggerthellaceae bacterium, assembly GCA_963597395.1. Classification (GTDB taxonomy): domain Bacteria; phylum Fibrobacterota; class Fibrobacteria; order Fibrobacterales; family Fibrobacteraceae; genus Hallerella. Next base: position 24,024 of record CAVBPX010000032.1, read on the forward strand.
GCCTGGCACATCCGCGCCTTCTTTAAAAACGACAGAGTCGCTGGAGAAAGCATTTATCGAGAGGAATAATAAAACAAGAAGCTTTTTCATTCGTTGTACTCTTCGTTGTATTCCGTTTGGGTTCTTATTTTGTAATGATTAGTATCTTCATATCCGGTTTTAAAAAGGCAACTTGCCTTTTTGTAGAGCTTGGATGAATATCTGGCGGATGTACTGTCATATTCTTCGAACTTTTTCCTGATATTTCCCGCCTCCATTCCAAAAATTCGTTCAAGTGCAAACTGCTTTTCGTGTGCATCGACTTCTATGTCCATATCGGTCTTGGTGCTGATTCCGTCGCCGAACTTGCTTTTCCAGGGTTCGTTCAAACGTTGCCATACGTGGCGCAGTTCGTGGAGAAGCGCTATCCTCATTTCCCGATAGCTTTTTCCGTCCTTCGCGTTCATTAAAACGGCAAGGCCGTTTTCCGCATCCTGAACCGTTATTCCTCCGGCGCGCGCATTGTCGCCTTTCTTTTCGTTGAAAAAAATCGAGAAGTCGGCGCCTTTCAGCTCTCGGAGCCACGAGGAGTCCAGGCCGTTCGCGTCGAACAGGTCGATGAAGTTGTCAAGGACGTTCTGTCTTGTGCTTTCGGAAAGGGGCTCGGAAAAGGAGCCGTCAAGTTCCCTGCCGGGATTTCTTTCCGCGTTTATCCGGGCCGTTTCGCGGGCCTTGCTTATCTGTTCGTCTATCTCCGGGAGAACAAAGTTGTCGAAGGCGGAAATCCTCGTGTTCGCCTCCAGGGCGTCGAAAGCCCTTTTTCCCAGAGCCCCGTACCGGTCGATAAATTTCGCGAACGGATTGCCGTAGAGCGTGTAGATGGCCTCGGCGTCGTCCGGCTCGGAATAATATTTGCAACGGGAAAGCCTCCGGCTTTTTTCGAGGAGCGCGTTCATGTCCCAGTCGGATTTCCCGGAAAGGAAGTCCAGATACATCGCCGTGAGAAGCTCGTTCCGCGAAAACTTGAAGATGTCCGTCATCGTGTTGAGCCCGGTGTCGTTTCTGTCGGAAAGGTCGCCGGTTGCGGCCCTGAAATTTTCCGGAAGCCGTGCGGGAAATCCGGGGTTCGGCTGCAGCTGGAATTTCGTGTCGGACAATGCGGATTTTTTCCCGAATGCGTTGAGCCTTGCCAAATATTCCGTGTCGGCGGGCTGCAGGTCTAGCGGCCTGTTCGGAAGCGCCCCGGCGTAGTTCAAAAAACGGAGCAAAAGATTTTTGGAATACCGCCTTTGTTCGTCCGAGAGGTCCGGCAATTTCTGCAGCCCGAGCAGCGCGTCGTAGGCGGCGGAAACGTCTTCCGGGGACGTGGAGCGACCGTCGTTTTTGAGCCAGTCGCAAAGGTTAGAAAGGGAGGAAAGGGATTCCGTGTTTAGGTTCGAATTATCCTCCAGCTCTCGAAGGACTGCTTTGTTGAGCTGTTGCCCAATGAACATCTGCTCGTCGGGCGTAAGGAACTCCGTCGAGTTTGAATCGAGAAGCCGTTGCGTGTTCTCGTAGCGCCACTGTTCGATTGGGT
>CAVBPX010000033.1:0-25219 GCA_963597395.1 Eggerthellaceae bacterium
CCAGCGCGAAGCGTCGCAACCAAATTTTTGAAAATGAATTTTTAGAGGTGACCTAAAGTAACCTTATCCGCGAAAGCGGTATCCGGCCTTTTCGATAGCCTCGCGCAAAGCCTTTTCCGAAGGCCTTGACGAACATTCCACCCGAACCCTGTTCTTTTTATGGTTTGCCGTTGCGCATTCCACTTCGGGGAGCGTCAGAAGCGCCTTTTGGACGCGCGCTTCGCAATGTGCGCACATCATTCCTTCGACGGAAAGGGTGAGAACGATTTTGGCCGGGGATGAACTTTTGGACCTGCGGATTTTTTTAAGGTTCAGCCGGAGCGCGTTCGTGACGACGCAAAAACTCGAAAGGCTCATGGCAAAGGCTCCGAGGACCGGATGCATGGACCAGCCGTTTAAGGAGTAATAGGCTCCGGCGGCAAGCGGCATCAGCGCAACGTTATAGAAGAACGCCCAAAAGAGATTTTCGCGAATATTCCAGAGCGTCGCGCGGCTTAAACGGATGGCGGCACAGACATCTTCAAGACTGCTGTTTACAAGAACCACGTCCGCGGCGTCAAGGGCAACGTCCGTTCCGGCACCGATGGCCATGCCGACATTTGCCTGCGCAAGGGCCGGCGCATCGTTTATGCCGTCCCCCACCATCGCTACCTTTCCGCGCTTTTGAAGCCGTCGAATTTCTTCCGCCTTTTCGCCCGGAAGGATTCCGGCGACAACTTCCCCGATATGCGCCTTTTTGGCAATCGCCTCCGCGGTACGGCGATTGTCGCCGGAGAGCATCACCGTGCAAATTCCCATTTTTTGCATTTCGAGAATGGCCCGGGCGCTGTCTTCCTTGAGAGCGTCCGCAACGGCAATGATTCCGAGTAAGGAATTTTCGCTTGCAAAAAGAACGGGCGTTTTTCCTTCGCCAGCAAGGCGCTCCAAATCGTTCAGGACGGGGCCTTCCACCAAAATTTTTTCGCGGATGAATTCCAAATTTCCCGCAAAAATTTTCTTTCCGGAAAGAACCGCTTCGATACCGAGGCCCGATTTTGCGACAAACGATTCCGGGTCCAAAATATTCGCGGATCGCTCGCGCGCCTTTTCGAGTATTGCCTTGGAGATGGGATGCTCGCTTCGCTTTTCGACCGATGCGGCCAAGGAAAGAAACTCGACGTCCGACATCTTTTGCGGGAAAATGTCCGTGACAACGGGCTTTCCCTGCGTAATCGTCCCCGTCTTGTCAAGCGCGACAATTTGAATGCGGCCCGTTTCCTCGAGACTTGCGCCGGTCTTAAAAAGAATGCCGTTCCGAGCGCCCTTTCCCGTCCCGACCATGATGGCGACAGGCGTCGCAAGGCCGAGCGCGCACGGGCAGCTCACCACAAGAAGCGCAATCGCATGGGAAAGCGCAAACGCAAAATCCTTCCCAAAAAAGAACCAGACAAAAAATGTCACGACCGAAAGCCCTATCACAAGTGGCACAAAGACGCCCGCGACGCGATCGGCGATTTTTGCAATCGGAGCTTTGGATGCCGACGCCTCGCTCACCATCCGAATGACGCGCTCGAGCGTCGTGTCCTTTCCGACGCGCAACGCCCGACATTTGAGAAAACCGTTCCGGTTGAGCGTCGCGGCACTCACCGCGGAATCTTTCGTTTTATCGACCGGGATGCTCTCGCCCGAAAGCGCGGATTCATCGACCGCGGAAGAGCCTTCAAGAACTATTCCATCAACGGGAAAGCTCTCGCCGGGCTTCACCAAAAAGATGTCGCCGACCTTCACCTCGGATGCATCGACGACCGTTTCCGCTCCATTCCGGAGAACCGTTGCCGTCTTCGGCGAAAGCTTCATCAGGCCGCGGAGCGCATCCGTCGTGCGCCCCTTCGAAACGGATTCGAGAAATTTTCCGAGCGTAATCAGCGTGACTATCATCGCGGACGTTTCAAAATAAAATCCTTCCGTAGGCGAAAAAACGAGCACGGCCGCGCTGTAAAGGAAGGACGCTCCGGACCCCATCGCAACAAGCGTATCCATGTTCGGTCCGCCGCGAAAAAGGCTCCGGAATCCGCTCGCAAAAAATTTTCGGTTGAGGGTCAGAACAATTGCCGCCAAAAGCATTTGCACAAGTCCGTTCGCCCGGGCGTTTTCATCCAAAAAAGCGGGCACGGGAGCCGCAAGCATCGGATGCGCCATACTAAAATAAAGAAGCGCGCAAAGAACGGTGACGGACAGGACAAAGCGTTTTAAAAGCGCGGAAGAAATCCTAACGTTCAAAAGGTCTTCGGTTCTTTCCGCGGAAGTTTTCGCATTCAAAGGGGATGCCCCATAGCCCGCCTTTTTGACGGCAAGGATCACGTCCGAATCGGCGAAATTTCCCTCAAGCAGCATGCTGTTCGTAAGAAGGCTCACCGAGCAAGCCCGGACGCCCGGGACGCCCTTGACGGATCTTTCAACGCGTGCAGCGCACGCGGCACAGGACATTCCCGTGACGCGGAACTTTTTCATTCTGCGCTCCCGAAAGTTCAGAGGGTTTCGATTTTTTCTACACCGTATCCGGCGTCGGAAACGACCTTCCGAATTTCCTCGTCGGAAATTTCGCGGGTCGCTTCGATATGCGCCACGGCCCGCTTGAGATCGACCTTCGCGGAAACCCCGTCGAGAGCGTTAAACGCGTTCTGGACATGCGCCGCGCAATTTTTGCAAACCATTCCCTGCACCTTGACGTCCTTTCGGACGGCGGCTTTTCCGTCGAGCGTCTTGTCGATAGCAAGCGTTTCGCCTCCACCGCCGCCGCAACAAGAGCCCTTGCCCTTAAAATGCAAAATCGACGAGCGGACGGCAAAAACGATTGCCACGAGAATAATCAGGAGAATAATGACGTTCACCATGTTTGAACTCCTTATTTCATTAATTTGGGAAGGGTTTCCACCAGTTCCTCGATGACCGAGTCGTCCCCTTCGCGAACATGCTTTGCGACACACGTGCGAATGTGTTCGGAGAGAAGCATCTTGTTGAACGAATGGAGCGCGGCGTTTATGGCCGAGACCTGCACGAGAATATCCAGACAGTAGGCGTCCTTTTCGAGCATGCCCTTGACGCCCTTGACCTGGCCTTCGATTCGGTTGAGACGGCTCATCAGACGGCGCTGTTCGACGGCGCTTCGATGCTTGACCTTGCACGCGGAACAGGGCGAAAAATCCTTGACCATGATTTGACCTCTTTTGCCCCAAATATACAAAAAAATACCCCATAGGGGTATTTTGAAACGCAAAAATTTTTTACTTGCGCTTGCGTTCGACGGGAGAAAGCCTTTCCGTAATTTTCGAAATGCCGTCGTAAAGTTCGAGAAAATCCTCGACCCAAATTGCGTCGCGCTCCCCCACGAGCGACAGCGCGCTTTCGAGCGTCCTTTCGGCGTTGTAGGGACCGACAACCGTTCCCGTGACCGAACGTCCAAAGGCTCCCTTGTGAGAACTGTAAAGCATCATCGCACGGCGGGCGCGGTAGGACCTCCGCAGCCGGGAAACGAGCCTTGTGCGCAAGGAAAACAGTTCGGAATAAGCCTCGTCGCAGGATCCTTCCGAAATCAGGCGGTGCGCCTTTTCGAGACTTCCCGAAAACGCGATTCTTTCCGCAACGGGAATCAGATACTTTTTGGCAGAAAGCTTTTCCTCGAACACGGCAATTTCCTTTTGGAGCGTTTCGACATTCCAAAGCGGAATTTTGGAAACCTTTGCGGGTTCCGACCGGTCGAGTTCCTTTTCGTGCGAAGAAATCCAGCGGTCAAGGCGTGAAATCATTTCGAGTGCCTCGTCCGATTCGCCGAGCGTCAGATATTCGCCGATTCGCCGAAGCGAAAACTCGGCATAGGCGAGCCTCCAATAAGGCAGACGGTCGCGCTTTCGCAGCCTATCGACCCGATCCTTTACCGAAGCGAATGCCGCGTCAAGGGTTTCGCTCATGGGAGCTTTCCTTCCGGGGCTTCCGACTTGCGGATAGGGGTGACGCCAATTTCCACGCGGCGGTTCAGGCGGCGGTTCTCCTCGCTCGTATTCGGGACGCGTGGATGAAATTCCCCGAAGCCCGCCGCAAAGACGCGGTCCGGTGCAAAGCCCTGCTCAATGAGAGTCTTGACGACGTTTACGGCACGTTCCGCGGAGAGGTTCCAGTTGGTATAGGTCGGAGAGTTTGTCGGGGTGTCGTCCGTAAAACCGGAGACCATAATGGCGTCTCCCGTGTCGAGAACGTCCGTGAGGCCCTTTCCAATGGAGCGGATGATGGCAATGCCCTCGGCGGTGAGGTCCGCCCCGTTGCGCGGAAAGAGGAACGAGGCCTGAATCTGGATGTTTCCGTTTTCGAGCGCGATGATTCCCTTTTCGAGCGGGGCCTTGAGACTTTGGGAAAGCAGCGCGTTCCGTTCCTTGGCCACGCGACGCATTTCTTCCTGGCAGCTCACGACTTCCTGTTCCGTCCGGGTCAAGGCCTCGACCTTCTTTTCCTTCACGGTCGTCATCGCGACAAAGGCGAGGATAAAGAGGGAAAGAAGGCCCGCCGTGAGGTCCGTAAATACAAGCCAATGGCTTTCTTCGCGACGCTTCGCCATGGATTATTCCGCCTTCGGGCTTGACGGAGCCTTCTGAACCTGGTCGAGAATTTCGAGCAGGATTTCCTGCGTCTTCATCGCGTTTTCAAGCAGCACCTCGCCGGAGCGTTCCTGGAAGGACTGGAGCGAGGAATTCAATTGTTCGATGAAGTTCTCCTCGTTTTCGCGTTCCGGAACGTCTCCCGAGAGTTTCGAAAGGACCGCTTCGATGCCCTTGCCGAACATTTCGAGGTTCGCCGAAAGTTCGGACTGGTTGACGCGCATGAGCTTTGCCGCATCCGCGAGATTTGCGCCCAGAGCCTCGGCCGATTCGTTTTCCTTGACCGTGCGGGAATCGATGCCCTCGATGAGCGCCTTCTGGGATTCCACGAGCGCTTCCGAGGATTTGGAAAGTTCCGCAAAGGAAGCCTGGACCTTTTGCGAAAGATTCTCGATTTCCTGCGTAACGGCAGAGGAAAGTCCCACCGTCGATTCGTTGGCGCGAGCGGCGACATCTTCCGCGACATGCCGCAAGGTTTCAAGGCCCTTCTGTTCCGAGTCGGCAATCTTTTCCGTCGAACTCCGGAGCGATTCCATAAAGCGGTTCCACTCCTCGCCGGAGCGTTCCATGCGGCTGTTCAAATGGTTCGAAAGCGAAGTCGAGACGCTTTCCGAAAGGTTCGAAATTTCCTTTTCGAGGCCGTTCACCACGGAGGATTCCACCGACTGCACGCTCGAAGAGAGCTTTTGCATTTCGTCGGAAAGTCCGCGGGTCACAAGCGAAAGCGAATCGCGCAGTTCCGTCGTCGCGGAAGTTCCAGATTCGGCGAGCGTCTTGACGGCATCCCGGCCTGCCGTTTCAAAATTTTCCGACATTTTTTGGACCACGGAGCGCATGCCTTCGAGGGCCGCATTTTGAGCTTCCGAAAGGCGTCGCAGCGTTTCTTCGCCGAGTTTCAGGAAGTTTCCGGAAAGGGCATCCTGCAAACGGGAAAGTCCGCTTTCAATGGCGCCCTTGCAGTTCTCATCGAAGGAACGCAATTCGCCGTTCAACGAACTGAAGTTTTCGTCGAGACTTTCTTTCGAGGATTTCAGCAAACCGGCAAGGCTTTGAATTTCGTTTACGACGGAATTTTCCCCGGAATCCTTTTGCGAAACGAGATGGAAAAGCGTAAAGCGGTCAAGTTCCGAAATCCAGAGGTCCCTGGACGATTCATAAACAGCTCGGACGGCATTCAAAATGAGCGCGGCAAAAAGTCCGCAAAGGGAAGACCCGAAAATGCCCTTCATGCTCGCAAAAATGTTTTGGATAATTCCGAGCGTCGTCTCGGACGTGGCGCTCGAATCGATGGCGCTTCCCGCCGCGTTGATGGAAAGCATCAGACCAAAAAACGTTCCCATAAGGCCGAGCAGGACGACAACGCCGCTTCCGCTTTTGACGGAGCCTTCCTCGTCCGCGGCCCAGGTCGTTTTGAGAAACGGCAGGTCCTGGATTTGCACCGGAATGTTTTTCGACTGCAAATTTCGGATAAAGCGGATACGCCCGTTGAGAAGGCCCGGAGCTTCAAGTTCAGCCTCCGACGGAGAGCTTCCCGACATGTAGAGAGCCGCATATTTTTGGGAAAGACCGCGTTCCGATTCAATCGCCCGGATGGCGCGGAACATGGAAAAGGCCGAAAAGAGATAGATGAGGAAGATGGCTATCATGATGAGCCATCCGAACAGCGGTGCGCCAAAGTAGAAGGCGCCGAAAACGAGCACGAGAGCGCCGACCAGGGAAAGCAACAAGACCCGAAGTGATTTGACCATTTTTTATTCCGTTGTTTTGAGAGTAAAGAGATCCAGCTGTCCCCGCGAAAATCCGCGAAGGAACAGGAGCCATTTTTCCGAATACCATTTTCCGATGTAAAGCGTGATTCCTTCCGCGTAATCGCAAAAGTCATCCGTAAAGGCGAGAAAGGCGTTTTCGTAGGCGATGTTCGAAGCGTTCGCCCCGATGCTCTTTGCGCAAAGGCGCACCGAGGAAAAGAACTTTTTTTCGCGCGGGGGGCGGAACTCCGCCATAAAGCGCTTGCGGGCAACGTTTGCAAGCGAGGCCCGGAGCCTTGCCGTGAGCGCATATTCGCTCGAACGGAGGGACGCTTCGAGAGAAGGGAGCACCTTGGACACGGCGTCCACCGCGCTTTCGCGATACCACATGCGCGAAAGCTTGTCCTGAATGTGTTCGACGCGGCCCGCGAGGTTCACCAAAAGCTTTTCGGCATCCCCCACCATCAGGTGAATCGTCGAAAAATACAGGTTGCGGAGCTTTTCCGCATTGGCAAAAAAGAACCATCCTTCGTCCGCGTGCAGCACATACTGGTTCTGCGAAAGCATCCGGGTAATTTCGTCCGTCGCGAAGCGCTGCATCCACTTGAAGCGGAATTCCTTGAATTTTTCGCGATACTCGCCGAGAATAATCGGAAAATCCTCCGAGGCGAGCTTCCATGCGGCGGCGCCGTTCGAAATCATCTCGCTCCCGGACATCATCGTTTCCGGATTTGCCTCGGCGGCGTCCAGATGTTCGTTGAGGGCTATCGACCAGCGGACATCCATCGCCTGCGAGAGCGTCGAAAGTTCCGAGGCGCGGTCCTGCCGAAACCGAAGACCGAGCATGCTCGTTCCCGTCATTTTCCGTATTGCCCTGCGAAACGATTCTTCCACGTGAGACCTCTAGAACTCGGCTTCGATGCGTTGCCAGACGTTTTTGGAAACCTTTCTGCCCTTGGCGGCAAGTTCGTCGGATTCTTTCCGGATATCCGCTTCGAGGTTGTTCGAAACGAGCTTGCTGTCGCCGTCAAAGGAGGTGCCCCGGTAAAGATACAGACCAAAGACGTTGTCGTGAATCTTCGTGTTGCGGAAGCGGACGGTTCCGACGCCCACGGAAAGGGCAAACCGGTTGCGCGCAAAATCGCAGCCCGAAAGTTCGAGCTTGGGGGAATTTTCGACCCAAAGACCGTAGTAGTTATTGACAAACCGGACGTTTTCGAAGAGGCCGTGCGAACGGATGACCGTGTTGCGGAAGGCGTTTTCGATTTTCAGGTTCTTGACGACAAAATAGCGGTCGCCCGTCGAAATGTAAAGGCCGTTCCACGAGTCGAGGGAATCCGCCGACAGAAAGGCAACGGGCTTTTGCACCGTTCCTTCAATGCGGACCGTTCCACGCAAATAAAGCTTTGCATAGCCGCTGAAAAAAACCTCCACGCCGGGTTCGATTTCGAGCGTATCCTTTTCGGAAAGGACAAAGCTCGCTTCGAGAAGATAGGGCGAGGATCTTTCCGACAAAAGAACCTTGTTGTGCCGGAGCGTCGGGAAAGGCGTTACGGCAAAGGCCGTTCCAAAACCCAACAGGAGAAGAAGAAAGGCTCTCATGCGCGGATCCTCCGGAGCATGAGCTTTTGACGGACCCGCAAGTCGGGCAGCGTATCGCCGTTCCGTTTTTCGATGACCCGCAATTTCCCTTCGACGAGAAGATCGCCCTCGATGACCACCCCCGCGTCGATATCAAAAAGAACCGTTCCCGATCCGAGGATAAAATCCGGGCTTTCCATAATTTGCAAATCGTCCTCGCTGCTTTGGCGGTAGCGGATATTCATCGAAAGCCTCGCCACCTTTACGCCCTCGCGCTGGATGACGTCTTCCAGCTTGAACCACTTATAGACCGTGCACGGATTCCCGTTGTCGTCGGTAATCACCTGCTGTCTTTCCCAGGAATCGCCCACGGAAAGCTTTCCGCCCGGAAGCACGGGCTGTACTTTCAAAAAGATTTTGCGGACGTCCATGTCGCCCACATCGGGCAAGGCGACCATTTCGTCAAAGCGGACGTTTCCTATTTCCCCGTCGGAAGCCATCTTGTACTGCACCGACTGCGTTTTCAGATAGCGTTCGATGTGGTCCGTTTCCTCGGCGGAGCGCGTGTCCGAAGAATAGTTCGCGGAATCGACCCGGAGAAGAAAGCGGCCCGTTCCGTCGTCGTAGGCGGAAAGGAGCTCGGAGTGGACGCGCAAATTCAGATGCGCGTTGACGGCGATGTTCGAATCGGCTGGAGCCTGTTCCGAGGCGTTCAAAAGAATTTGCATGGAACTCGAAAGCACGTAATCCTCGGGCGAGGGATTTTGCGTGTTGAATCCAATCGAAACGGACTTGCCGTCACAGGCGACAAGAAGCGTCAAAATCAAAAGAAAAAGCGGGAGCGCAAGGCGGTTCATAAGTCAAAAAATAATTTAAGAAACGGAAGTTTTTGGAGGTTTTGCGCCAGAATCCCCCTTCTTCTCGCGCATTTCCATAAAAAAGGCCCGGATGAGGCCCAGACATTCTTCAGCCTTTACGCCTCCCGTCACCTGGACCTTTTGGCCGAGGGCATTGTCCGTGATGACGTCGATGGTCGTGCCGCAGCCGCCAAAGCGCTTGTCGGGAGAGCCATAGACGATGCGGGAAATTCGGCTGTTGAGGATCGCTCCCGCGCACATCGGGCACGGTTCGAGCGTAACATAGAGGGTGGCGCCCGAAAGTCTCCAGTTTTCGAGGGCGGAGGAGGCCGCTCCGATGGCGACGATTTCGGCGTGGGCGGTTGCGTCCTTGAGCGTTTCGACCTGGTTGTAGCCGCGGGCAAGACAGCGGCCGTCCTTGACGATAACGCATCCGATGGGAACCTCTCCCAAATCATAGGCGCGTTCCGCTTCGCGAAGGGCCACGTTCATCCAACGTTCATCTTCCGAGTCAATCATTTTGCCCCGCCGTTTGTTGAAGGTTCCGCATTTTTCCGAAAGAAAACGCGCAAGAGGTTTGCCGCAAGAAGCGTCGTTGCACAGGAAACGACGGGATTCCAGAAAAAGCATAGCGTTCCGTCAAAAGGCGGCACGTAGGACGGAAAAATCGGGATGCGGTTGAAGAGGAGAATGGAACCCATTCCGCACAGGACGCCCGTGACGACGGCGGAGGTCGAAATTCCGTGCGAGAAGAACGCGAGGAGAAAAAGAGCGAGAAGCGGTCCCGTAAAAAGTCCCGTAAAGAAGAGCGCGTTCGAAAGAAGGGAACTTTGCATGTCCGCGGCGACAAAGGCGCATAGCGTGCTGAGAACGGCCCAGAGAAGCGTCCAGCGCTTCGCCTTCGAAAGATCCTTTGCGTCTTCGGACCGAACGAGCATCACGTCCTTCACCGTCGTATTCCCAAGGGCATTGATGGCGCTCGAAAGACTGCTCATGGCCGCCGCGTAAATGGCCGCGACGACAAGCCCCGTCGCACCGGGCGGAAGAACGTTTACGATAAAATGCGGAAAGACCTCGTTCAGGCCGATTCCTTCCGGAAGAATTCCCACGCCTCGGACATTGTAATACACAAAAAGTCCCGCGCCGACCAAAAAGAAAAGCACGGAGACAAAAATGCCGAGAATCATGCTGAGAACGCTCGAAGCGTTGGCGGACTTGATGGAATCGCAGCTCAGGTAGCGCTGCACAAACTGTTGGTCACAGCCGCGGATCGAGATTTCGATGACGGCATAGGCGATGCCTGCCGAAAGAAGGTTCCGCGCATTTGCCGGATCCCAGTTCGACACATCAAAAAACTTTGTCTTTCCCGCTTCCGATGCAAGCGAGAGCATTTCGCCGAACCCGCCGACGCCGGACGCCAAAATGCAAAGCGCGACAACGCCTCCGCCAAAAAGGACAAGAAACTGCATCACGTCCGTCCAGACCACGGCCTTGAAGCCTCCATACCAGGTATAGACCGTTGCGACGACCGCCGTCACGAGAATTGCAAGATGAATGTCTATCCCCACAATCGGAGCGAGCACGAGGGACGGCGCATACAAAAGAATCCCCATCCGGAGCAAAAGATGCAGACTGTAAAAAACGGCCGCCATCCGCCGCACAAACGGCGAAAAGCGCACTTCGAAAAGTTCGTAGGCGCTCGAAATCCCGGCATTCCGTATCCGCGGAATAAAAACAATTCCGACGACGACAATCGCGAGGAACGCGCCGATATTGTTCATGAGAAATCTCATGTCGAACGCATAGGCTTCCGCCGGATTTCCGAGAAAAGTCGTTGCGCTGACAGATGTCGCGATGAGGCTTATGCCGATGGCGACCCACGGCATCGCTCCGCCGCCGCGCATATAGTCGCCAAAGCCCTTGTTTCCGCGGGAGGCCCAAAGCCCAATACCTACCGAAAGAAGAATGTAGAGGACAAGAACCGTCCAGTCCAAAAGCGTAAACATTTAGGAGTTCTCCGCCGGGGCTTCCGCCTCAAAGGATTGGTTCTCATACTGCACAACGCGGTTTCTGCCGCCTTCCTTTGCCTTGTAAAGCGAATCGTCCGCATAGTGAACGGCCCGGTCAAGCTCCCCGTGAAAATCCGTCGTCGCAAGGAAGCATCCGATGCTGACCGAAACGGAAATCGGAGCGCCCTGGTGAATATCGAACGGCGTATTGCAAACGGCGAGACGAATGTCCTCCGCGGTTTTCTTCAGAACCTCGTCGGTCGCTCCCGGAATCGCGACAAAGAATTCCTCGCCGCCATACCGGGCGAGCAGATTGTCGCCCTTTGAGGCCACGGACGAAATGCGGGACGCGATGCCCTTGAGAATTTCGTCCCCCGCCTGATGCCCGTAGGTGTCGTTGATGTGCTTAAAGTGGTCGATGTCCATCATCATCACGCCGATGTTCTTTTCTTGGCGAATCTTGTTCAGCTTGACGAGTTCCGTATCGATGGTGCGACGGTTCAAAAGCCCGGTCAGCGCATCGTGGTAAATTTCAAACTGCTCGTGTTCGAACTGCATGCCGCGCTGGTAGGCGAAGTAGGCAATGTTCACCATAAAGCGGAGCAGGTCCTTTTCGAGCTGGTCGAACTTTTGCGGATAGCGGCGTTCGATGGAAATGGCAATTTCGGAAGGCTCTCCGCGCGCCGCGTTGCGCATCGTCATGGAACTCGGCTGCACAAAAAGATAGCGGAGGGAGTAGTTGCGCGGTTCGCGATCGTTGACGCGTAAAACGTATTCAGAGGCCCGTCCGCTGAAAACGCGTTCCGTCGCATTGTGCTGCATCATGGAAAGCGGCAAAATGCCCTTGTCCGAAAGCGAAAAATGCATGCCTTCAAAAAGTTTTTCGTCTTCGCCGCGGCAGAATGCGACCGTTCCTTCGTCCTTGTCCGGCTGGAAGATGAGAATCATGATGCGGTCCGCGGCAAAGTTCCGGCTCACGTAATCGAAAATTTCCTTGTAGGTATCGCGGAGGAGCGTCGTCCGGAAGAACTTTTGCTGGTAGGCGGAAAGCTCGTAGAACTTTTTCTTTTCGCGGTAGTTTGCCGCCGACGTATAGCTCTTATAGGTGAGCATATAGAAAAGGCTCGCAAAGCTTTCGAGAACGGAAGTGAGCCCCGAGTCAAAGGCGTGCGGTTCGAGCGAATCCACGACGAGCGCGCCCACGCGCTCCTTTTTTCCGTTGACAATCGGAACTCCCGCCACCGAATGGACCGCGGGATTTGTCAGATAGTATCCGAGGCTTTTTCCGCTCGGAATGTCCCCTTCGAGAATCCGCGAGATTTCACGGTTCGAAAGCTGTCCCACGATGCCCGTTCCGTCCGCGATGCGCGCGTTTCTGTTGATTTCGTCTTCCGATTCGGACGAAAACTGGCGAACGAAATAGTGCCTGTTCTCCGTCTTTAACAGAAGAAGCGCCGAATGCGCCTTGGGCACAAGCCTTCTAATGGCGGAAAGCGCGGAACGGTAAACCGGGTCGAGATCCGCTTCGAGCTTTTCCCAGATTTCGTTTCCTTTCAGCTTGTCGAACGAGGAATCTCCCTCGCCCGGATAGGCGTTGAAAAGTTCCTTGGCGGCAAGAACGGGGCCCGTCTGCGTCATGGGCTGGCGCAAAATTTTTCCGATGGCCGTCGCATCCGTCGTGCGGGAAGCGCGAAGAACGGGAAGCGTTCCGGAGATTCTTTCGGGCGAAGCCGCGGCGTCCGAGCGGTTTAGCCACGCAAGCACGAGGGAAACGAGCGCAAAGGGAATCGCGAGGAGAAAAAGTCCTCCGCGAAACGAAAGGCCAATCAAAAGGCCAAAGACGACATACAGAATACTCGACATGCTTCCACCGTTCAAATTTTACACTCGGAACGACCGGTATAACAGCCAAACCGCAACGACGGCAAAAAGGATGTGCCCGATCCACGCACCCAGAATGGGATGAAGCGCACCGTTCTCTCCCATTTTGAGCCCAATCCGAATGACTACATAATAGCTAAACACAAGGAGAATCCCAAGCCCGAACTTTTGGGAAAGCCCTCCATTCCGGTTAAAGCGGTGCGCAAGGGCCGCCCCTATCAGAAGAACGATGAAATTCATCATCGATCCGGAGAACTTGAAGTAATAGGCCGTCGAAAGCTTGTTCGTATTTTCGCCCGAGCGTTTTTGCACTTCGATTTTTCGAAGGATAGTCTTTGCGTCCATTTCGTCGCCGCGCTGCCTTTCGTCCAGGAAATCTTCCGGCAACAGGGAGGTTTTCCCTTTGAGGCTTTCTTGCGCAAAATGCCGAATTTGAACGGTCCCGTCCTTGAGAAACGTCCGTTCATAGCCGTCCTCGAAGCGCCAGTAGCCCGGTTCAATTCGCTCGATTGTCCGCGGAGCCTTTTGTGCGCTGTCCGCCTTGGCGAGCGTGTCGGCTACGGCGAGTTCTCCCTTTTTCCTTGCCCGAGGACGACCGGAAGTCGCCTTTTTTGCCGCGGAATCGAGAGTCGTTTTCGCATAGATTGTGTCGGGTTCCATCCAGCGGAGGCGACGCGCGTCAAAGCGTTCGTAAAGGTCCCCGTCGCGGTAGATGAGGAGGACGACCTCCCGCCCGAGCCTTGCCGTTCCGCCGTAAGACCGCATAAACCAGCTCGTCTTGTCGCCCGAAATGTACACAAAGTCCCGCTTGTCCTTAATCCGCGGATCCCTCCTTTGCTGCGACATCGGCTCCATGATCTTGTAACGGGCATGGTTCGCATCCGGGAGAACTTTCGCATCCAGATAAAACGAAAAGAGCGTGACGAGGGCGCCCACAAAAAAGACGGGTACAAGCGCGCGGAAAGGGCTTCTTCCCGACTGCTGGATGGCCATGAATTCCAGATGGCGGGACATGTTTCCCACCGAGGCGACAACGCCGATAAAAAGCGCAACGGGCGTTACAAGATAGACAATATAGGGCAGATAGGCAATGTAATAGGCCCGTGCATCCGCAAGGTCGCGGGCAAGCCACGTCCGGATGTTCCCCACAAAGTCTATCACAATAAACATGAAGACCGCGCCGAGGAGCACGAGCAGGAACATCTTTAAAAAATGCACGACCAGATAGCGCGAAAACTTCATCCGGCCTCCTTTTTCGAAGAGAACCTTTTCCCGAAAATGCGCCTGAAAAGACTTCCGAAAAAGTGCTTCAGCCGCATCACGGGAGTCGTTCCCGAATAGCGGTCGCGATACATCTTCCATGTGAGGAAAATGCCGAAAAGGCCGATGAGAACGTTCGAAATCCACATGGCAAACGCCGGCGAGACAATGAGCCTGTCCGCCAGATTTTCGCCCCCGATAAGGCATACCCAGTAGAGGACAAAGAACGCAATGCTGTAGATGATGCCCGTGCCGATTCCGCCCTTGCGGGCCATTATACCGAGAGGCGCCCCGATGAGGACAAAGACGATGCAGGCGACGCTCGTACTGAACTTCTTGTGCACTTCGACCCAGTATTGCGCGGCGCGCTTTTCTTCGTTCAGGACACGATCCGAGGTGCGGTGAACAAGGCGAGCACGGGTACGCTCCGCCGTGGCTATTTCGCGCAAGGCCCGGACATGGCGAAGGGAATCCGATTTGATGTTTCGGTCAAAATCCTTCGGGACAATGGAATCCCCATAAGCAAATTCCCGCAGGCGGAGAAGGTCCGGGAAAAGCGTATTGCGGGACTCCTCGACAATTCTGTCTCGATTTTTTTCCGCTTCCTCGATGACTTCGAGCATCATCTCCACGGGCATTTCACGGTCGCTCCGATGCTTTCGGTTGCGGCGTTCCAGACGGTCGTTCACGTTCTTTACGGCAAAGTCCTCGGACGAAAAACGGATGCGGAAATAGTTTGCCGGGTCGTCCTTGTCCGCAATGTGATTTTCGCCGCTCTTGAGTCTGAGCATGAGCGTTGCGCCGTTGTCCGCATAATCCATCGTCGCGCTGTCCGCAAGCACTACCCGCGGAGGTCCCTTTCCGTCCGTTTCAAAAATCTGGATGCCGTAAAGCGTTCCGCTCGAAGGGTCAATCCTATCGACCCAAAGCTGCACGCCGGGAAACTGCGTCGTAAGCTTTCCCGCATCAATAAAGGCGTGGGGCTTTTTCCGGGAAACGGCGCTCATCAGTTCCACCGACCTGTGGTTTGCCTCGGGCAAGACCCAGTTGTTGAAAAGGACGAGAAGTTCCGCGACAAGAATTCCGACAAGAAGAACCGGCCGCATCATGGCAAGCGGCGAAACGCCGGCGGCCTTCATCGCCGTAATTTCCTGGTCGCCCGAAAGCCTTCCGAACGCCATCAGACACGAAACGAGCACGGCCATCGGAATCGACAGCGAGAGCATCCACGCAATATTCAGCAAAAAAATTTCGAGAACCGTCGAAGCGGGAAGCCCTTTCGAAAGAACGTTATCGAGAATCGTCACGAGAAAATCCACGACAAACAGGAACGTGATGACAAACAGCGCGAGGAAAAAGGGCGCAACATGTTCCTTCAACACATACCGAACAAGAATCATAGGGTTTTCTTCGTTTTGTTTTTGCTAATTTAGAAACTTGAAAACGTTCCATCCCACTTTAGACGGACCAATGCGCACAAACAAACACTTTTCATTTTTTGCCCTGATCGCTACGGCGTCCCTTTTCCTTTTTGCCTGCGCCCCGAGCGAAGGCGGCGGCGACAGAGCCCAAATGTGCAAGAACCGCTTTGAATCGGCGGACAAGGATTTCAAGGCGGGCCACTACAGCCGCGTCAAGGGACCGCTCGAAGAAATCCTGAACCTTTGCATCGGAACGGGTTATATGGAACAGGCGCAGTTCCTGCTTGCGGAAAGCTTCTTCAACCTCGAAGAATGGCTCGAGGCCCGCGGCGAATACGGAAGCTTTGCGAACAACTTCCCCAGTTCCCCGTTCGTCGAAACCGCCGAATACCGAAAGGCCGTTTCCGCGTTCAACATCGAATACAACATCGACCGCGACGAGACCAACACGACGCTCGCCATGCGCGACTTCGAAAAGTTCGCCTCGAACTATCCGGAATCCCCGCTCCTCGATTCCGTCAGCTATTACACGGACCTTCTCGTCGAACGCCGCGCGGAACGCGACTACCGCACGGGAAGACTCTACCACAAGCTCGGGCATCCGCAATCGACGGCCATCTACATGAAGGAATTCCTCGATCTCTACCCGAAGAGCAAGCGCAGACCCGAAGCGCTCCTCCTTCTAGTCGAAAGCTACGCGGAACTCGACCAGTTCGAAACGGCCCGCTACTACCTCGAAAACTACGGGAACACCGTCCCCGACAGCATCCAAAAATCCCTCAAGTCCGTCGCCGCCGAGGAAAGTTACATTGCAAAGCTCGAAAAGAGCTTTCAAGCGCGGATAGAAAAGGAGCAAAAGGAAAAGCTCATCGCCAAGGAAGAGGCCCGGGACGAGGCGGAAGCGCACCCCGAAGACGACGAGGATTAAACGTTGAAATTCGTCCTCGCCATTCTCCTTTTGTGCACGGGCATTTTCGCAAGCGAAAGCGCGGACGCGCCGCGGGCCAAAACATCCGGAAGTTCCTCCGACGACAGGAGCATTCTTTCGTTCTTTGTGCAGCCGTCCATTTCGTTTCTCGGATTCGACGGCCGCGAAAAATTCCAGGCCGAAGTCGATACCACCTACAAGAACTTTCGGGCGCAAGCTCTCACCAAGGCGGAAACCACCTACGTTTCCAAACAGGATTTTCAAAAGGTGAACTTTTGCTTTCCCGTTACAGCCGGTTTGCAGCTTCAGTGGAGGCAGGGACATTTTATCAGCACGGGCGTCGGGTTCATCTACGACAACGAATCCGTCGTCGTCACCGACCGAAAGGACAAGATTCACGACTACAGCTACACGCTGCAAGGATTTCCGCTCTTTCTCGAATACCGCATCGCCATTCCCGAAAATCTGATTTCCATTTCGAACGCGAGCCTTTTCAGCGTCTCGTTGCGCTGGTACTGGATGCTTCCCGGGACCGAAATCTATTCGAGCTGGGGCTATCTCGACGCCAAGGAATCCCTCCTCGGAAACGGCTTCGGGGTGAGCCTCGGATATCTCGTCACCACGTGGAACAACATCCACATTTACGGCGACATCGGCTACTCGAAAATTGTCGTCCGCGCCGACGAGCCTTTTTCAAAAGTCGTTCCCGACAGCGATACCGACAATGCCAAATGGGACCTGGGCGGTCTCCAGCTGCAGTTTCGGTTCAGCTTCGGGGTCGTAAACCGGAAAGCCGAATGATTTTTGACCCCGATTACGCGGAGATGCACTACAAGTTTAAGCTTCCGTGGTCGCTTCTCTACAAAAAGGAGCCGGAAGTCCTTCTCGATGCGCCCTTTGCCGTCATCCCGGGCGAAAACGTCCGGATTTTTATCGTCATCCGCGAAGCGGACCGCTTCCCCGTCACCCTGAAATCGTTTGAAGCCGTCTTCAAAAAGGAACGCAAAACCTTTCAAAAGACCCTCGTCATCGGAAAAAAAATCGAGGAACCCTTTTGCTTCATGCCGGTCGATTGCGGAAAACTTCCTCCCGGCGACTACACGGTCGAAGCCTCGGTCGAGCTTCAGTCGGGAACGCGCACAAAAAAAATCAGCAGGTTCAATCTTTCGGGCCTCAAGCGGACGCCGCTCCGAATGCGCGTTCTTAGGGAAGCCTATCCAAAGCCCGAAGGATTCATTTCGGGAGACGTTCACGCGCACACGTACTATTCCGCGGATCCGGTCGAATTCGGAGCCTCGCCGGAAGTTCTCCAGGCCGCGGCAAAAAGCCTCGGACTCGACTTCGTTTTTTGCACGGATCACTCCTACGACTTCGGATTTTCAAGGGAAAATTACATGCAACGGACAAGTGCCGAGGCCCGGTATGCGGCGCTGCAAGAGGAAATTGCAAGTCTTGAACCCTATCCGAAACTGATTGCCGGCGAAGAGGTTTCCGCGGGAAACGCCCAAGGGAAAAACGTTCACATGCTTTTGCCGGGAAGCCCGCGCTACGTCCCCGGCGAAGGCGACTGCGGAAGAAACTGGCTTCGGAACGCCCCGACCCTTTCCATCCGCCGTATTGCGGAAACGTCCGAACTTCCCTGCCTTGCGGCTCACCCCAAAGAGGCCATCGGAAAGCTCGAACGGTTCGTTTTTCGGCGCGGAGACTGGGAATCCGAGGATTTGCAAAAAGGAAAGCGGAATCCCGTCCGCGGACTTGAATTTTGGAACGGCGCGCGCGACAAGGGCTTTACGCTCGGTCGAAAGTTCTGGATTTCGGAACTCGAACGTGGAAACTTTCTTTTGCCGCTCGGCGGAAACGATGCGCACGGAGACCTGAACGAATACACGGGCGTAAAAATTCCCCTTTTAAAACTCAAGCGTT
Source organism: Eggerthellaceae bacterium (assembly GCA_963597395.1). Taxonomy (GTDB): domain Bacteria; phylum Fibrobacterota; class Fibrobacteria; order Fibrobacterales; family Fibrobacteraceae; genus Hallerella. The sequence continues at coordinate 18,237 of CAVBPX010000033.1, forward strand.
CCATGGATCACGTTTTCGGAAAAGTCCGCACGGTCATCGAAGGGAAGGACCCGGTTTGCGCCCTGAATGGAAACCGTTTGTTCGTCACGGACGGTCCCGCTCTTTGGTGGACGGAATGCGCAGAAGCTCTGGAATTCCGTTTTAAGAGCGCCGAGGACTTCGGAGCATTAAAAAACCTCGTTATCCTTGCACAAAAGACGGGAAGCCCGCACGAAGAGGCTCTCCCCGAAAATTTCGAAAAGACTTCGCCCTACGAGGCCGTCTGCCGCATCCCGACCCGCGGACTTCAATACGTTCGCGCCGAAGCGGAGACGGAAACAGGCCGGTTTGCGCTCACAAGCGCCTTCCCTGTGAAGCGAGATAACGCTCGTAAAGAAACATCGCCACCAGATTCTTCGCATCGATAAACCGCTTGCCCGCTTCCTCATACGGCAAAACCACGGTCTTTATCCACTCGTTTTCGCTCGTATATTCCTGGTTTCGCCCGTCGAGCCTTTTAAGTTCCTCGACGGTCACATTTCTTTCGATTGCATACAAACGAATCCGCTCGTCCAAAAGTCCGCAGCTTCCGGCATGTCCGTCCAGTTTGCCTTCCGAATAAAATCCGGTGAGGTCTATCAGTTCCTCGTCCTTCGCATCGATCATCGCCTCTTCCTTGAGCTCGGAAAGGGCGACCGCCCGATAGTCCGAAGACCAGTCGAGAATTCCCGCCGGGATTTCGAGCGATTCCGGTTCCGAAATGGCAAAGCGCGGCTGCCGCACAAGAAGCAGGTAGGGCTTTCCTTCCGCGCGAAGCACCACAAGGACGCCCACGGCGTTTCCGCGCACAAGAACAATTCCGTGCACGGGCTTTCCGTCGGGAAGCGTCGCCGTCGCCGAGAGCTTGATAAACAGCGGAACGTGCCGATTGAAGCGAAAATCCACCGACGAAAAATGAATTTTGGAAACGACAAATTTTTTTTCGACGCCCGAAAGCCACGTTTTGAAAAGCGAAGATTCGAGAACAAGAGGGCGATCCGCCAAGGGAATTTCTTCCGAAAATTCGTATTCGATCATTTTTTCTTTCCCGTGAGAGCGTCGGCGAGTTCCAGTGCGTCTATCAGGGAATGTTCGTCCGCGATTCCCTTCCAGGCAATGTCAAAGCCCGTTCCGTGGTCAACGCTTGTACGCACGACGGGAAGTCCGAGGGTCGTGTTGACGCCGCACGTCTTCCGTTTTTTTCCGAGGTCAAAAAGCATCGTCTTGGTGACGACATGGCCCTGGTCGTGATACATCGCGACGACACCGTCAAAAGTTCCGGCGCGAAGCTGCGGAAACACGACATCCCCGGGAAGCGGCCCCGCGGCCCGAATCCTTTTTTTGCAAAGAGCCTTGACCGTCGGAGCGATTTCATTTATTTCCTCGACGCCAAAAAGTCCGCCTTCGCCCGCATGCGGATTTAAACCGGCAACGCCGATTTTCGGGGATTTCAAATTCCGATACCGCTTCAAAAAGTCGTTCAGCAAAACCGCGACCTTTTCGATGCGTTCCCGCTTGACGAGATCGCACGCATCGCGCAGCGAAACATGCGTGCTTACATGGGCGACGACCCAGTTTCCGTGAACAAGACACAGGACGGGATGCGGATCGCCGCACATTTCACCGATAAATTCCGTGTGGCCCTGAAATTCCGGGACAGTCTTTTCGACAGCTTCCTTGCAAAGCGGTGCCGTGACAATGGCCCGTGCGCGTTTTAAAAGGCAAAGGGCCGTCGCCGTGCGCACCCATCCGATGCTTGCGCGACCCGCTTCCTTTGTAATTTTTCCGGGTTGCACCTTTTCTTCAAAGCGAACGCCTCCGTCGATAACGGGAATGCCCCGCTTCGAAAGTTCAAGGACAGCTTCCGGGGATTCCGCAAGCAGAAGGGGCTTTTTAATCGAGAGCAGCCCGGCCGCCTTTTTCAAAACTTCCAAGTCGCCCACAATCGCCTTTGGCGTCTTGATTTTTCGCGCGCACTTGAGATAGGCCTTCAAGGAAATTTCCGGGCCGACTCCGTTCGGGTCGCCCATCGTAATCAAAAGCGGAGCGTTTTCATTCTTCATCTTCTTCGTCCTTTCCCGCCGAAGCGTTTTTCCACTCGGAAATAAGCGTGTCCGCATAGGCGGAATCCAGAATTTCCTCGCCCTCGGAAAGGCTGTAGAGAATCCAGTTCCGACCGGCCGCGGGGCCGCATGCCGTTTCGTCTTCGCCAGGGATAAAAATCGTGTGTTTTGTTACAAAGTAACGACCTACCGTCGCCGTTGAAGAAAAGTCCCCATGGTCGAGGCTTGCGCATTCGGGAACCTTTTCCGCATAATAAAGCGACGAATACCAGGTTGTGTCCAAATATTCATAAACGGAATCGCTCAGGGACGCGGAATCATTTTTCCAGTTCTTCGAAAGGCAAAAGCTCAGCGTGTCGTTTTCGCATACCTTGCGGACCGGGACGAGGTTCGTATCCGTTGCAAGCCACGAGGACGGCCAAAGCGTATCGGGAACGGTCTTACAGGAATCGTGAATTTCCGCGCACTCGGACTTCATCAGGCGGTAGGCGAAGGAATCCACGAGAACGGAATCCACCCGGGCGAGAACTCCCGCCGTATCGTTTCCCGTCCGACGGGGAAACGTATAGGGGTCGCCGAAGGAAGAATCGAGATAGACGGAAACGCTCTCTGCGAGAAAGCTTCCGTTCCGCACCAGGACGGAATCCTTGAACGTCATGGACGCCCGTGCCGCAGTGTCTGGCTTTTCGCTGTAAAACTCGTTGTGCGAATTTCCCTCGACGCGAATTTCACGCACCTTTTTCCAATCATCCGAAAAGGGAATCTTCAAAACGGTATCGGGCCTAAAGAGCGGCTGCGGACAATCGGTCGTCCCCGTATTTCCCAAAAGAAGCTTCACCTGTATCGTCAAGACGGAATCGCTCGGATAATACTGGTAAAGGTCTATCGACTTCAAAAAGCAGTTGCCGAAAGTCCACATGCTGTCGAGCGCAAGTTCAAGCGTATCGCCGCGAACATGAAAACGGTTTCCGGAATCGAGTTCCGCCGAAAGGACATAGCCGAACCCGCCGACCGCAAAGTTTTCCGGATAGACGGAAATCGGGCCGTCGTCCGACTCCGCGCACGCCAATAGGCAAAGGGGAACGAGAAGAACTAACAGGCGCCACATACTAAAATCCAAGCTCCGAGCGGAACTGCCTGACATCGGACGCGCTCACGACGTGCGACGCCCGAAAAAAGTCGTCCCAGCGGACAAAACGCCCGTTGCGCAAGACCTCGATAAAGACGACCGCACTGTCGCTCGGAGCGAGACGGCCGACCGGTTCGCTTTCCGAAAGCAGAGCGCCTTCCCGCACTTCGGGCGAAAGCGCAAACAGCGAGGAGACCCGCGAAAAAATGTTTCCGCCGTGATCGAGCAAAAGACCGTAACCCGAGGAATCCTTCGAAACGGAAACCACCCGGGCCGGGAGAATCGGAAAAACGGGAGCTTCCCCGATTCCCATAAAAAGATCCTTCAAAAGCAAATTTTCGCGACCGGCAAAATCAAAATCCGACGCAATCGGAAGCGCCCCGCCCGAAAGCGGATTCCGCGGACACACGCCCGGATAAAGACATCCGTCCTCGCGCACCCACCTTTCTGTGGAATCTTCGAGCATCACATAAAAGAACCAGTCCGACGCGCCTTCCCGTCCGACGCCCAGAACGACCGGTTTCCAAAAATCGAGCGAGTCGGCTATCCAGTGGAGGCTTGACGGATACCCGAGGTCGACCCTGCTTCCGACATAGCGAAGAAACGAAATTTCGGGAAGCCGCAAAACATCCTCGCCCGACCGGAGCATCCATGAACATTGGCCAAGGCCTTCCTTTTGAAGCGGAAACGCCTGGCCGCCGGATTTTTCGCAGCTTTCCCGCCAGGTTTCCGTCAAATTCCGTTCCGTCTTTTTTTCGGCGTCGCGCCACTTTTCAACGTAGTGCGAAGCCTTTTGAACGGCACCGCTCGCATAGACCGCATAGATGCACGCCAAAAGCAGAAGTCCCCTTCCGATGGGAATTCGACGGCGCGGTTTCCAGCGAGGATTTTTTTCCTTGTATTCTCGAAAGGTTCCCATTATTGCAAGACGAAAAAGGCGATGACGCCCGCGGCGACGGCTGCGGCCAAGACGCCCCAGATCCACGATTTTTTCGAATGCGCATCTTCCTTGAACGGATCGGCAAGAGTGGTTTCCTTGAGAGGTGGCCCGTCCTTGCGGATGGCGTTGAAGCTCTTTGTGAAGCGGCCCGTGACGCGTCGGTGTGCGGCGTTCACGGTTCCCTGCGGCGGACGGTTTTCGCTTTCGACCTCTTCGCGGTTCGGAGCGGGTTCCTTTTTCGAATCCTCCTTCATCGAGAAGGCCATCATATCCGCTTCCTTGCGGAACACGGAAAGCGTCTTGTCGAGGCCCGCCTTGCGGATGCATTCCACGACGACGTCGTTATCGGCGAGAATGGCAAAGGCTCCGCCCTTGTCGGCGAGTTCCTGACGAATTTGGTTAAAGGCGCTGCAGGCATCACTATACAGAAAATCCAGGCCGCTCAAGTCAACGGCGACAAACTGGGAACCCTTGTCTATCAGCGGACGGACATCCTTTTTGAATTGTTCCGCATCAAAGGCCCCGATAGGCGTAACCGGAGCGGAAAGCAGGTCAAAAAGTCCTACGGCACGATAATTGCTCAATTCACTCATACCCATAATATAATTCTATTCTTCCCAATAGGTTCCGCCGGAAGTCTCTTCTTCGACGTCCGGGGCGATCTGTTCCATTTCGGAAATGTCCGTTTTCGCCTCTTCACGCTCCGCTTCGGGAACGGAAAGCGGTTCCCGAGGCTTCTTTTTTTTCGGATAGAGGAAAAGCCCGGGAGAGACCTCAAAGCTCACGCGGTGCACGGCGGAAAGCGTCGGATGGGACTCGAAGGCGTAATCGACCCGGAGCCAGTTCGAAAGGGCAAATCCCGCACCGGCGGTCCAGCTTTCAAGTTCCGAAAGGCTCGCCAGTCCCGCCCGTAGCGAAAGTCCAAAGTCAAAGGAAAATTCGACGCCGGCCCGTCCGCCGAGAAGCCAGTCGCCGGGATGCTCCCAGATTCTTCCTCCGCGGGGCTCGCCGTCAAAGTCCTCGTCGCGGTCTTCGCGGTGCAAAAGACCTGCACTCTGGAAGTAGGCGGAAACCTTTCCGTAAAAGTAGGAGACCGGATGGGAAAGCGCAAGCCCGAGATACCACTCCGGAGAGCTGTATTCCACGGTTCCCTCTTCCCACGTAACGGCGGACGACGTCCACCCCTTTAAAAAGGACGAGACGGAAAGCCACGAAAGCGCGTTAAAGCGGACACCGGCGTCTCCCCGAAATCCCCAGCCGCTCTGGTCGAGCTCGCGGTAAAGACCGTGAAAACCAACGCCGACATCGAGCATTCCGTCAAAAAAGGAACGCCCCCAGGCAAGCGACAGAACGTAGTCCGCAATCGAGAACGTACTGTAATCCTCGCCGTCGGGTATCGGATCCCCTTCCGCGATTTTCGGAATGCCATCCGCGCCGAACCTCGAAAAGGCTATTCCCAGGCCGCCCAGGTCTCCGAGCGGAAATTCGGCGACGCCGTAATCGTACTTGGTGTCCTCGTAATAGACGACGTGGCTAAACGCAAACCAGAGATTCTCGGCACGGGCAAGCTGTTGCGGATTCGACGTAATGGCGAGAATGTCCCCGTCAATCGCCATCGAGGTTCCGCCAAGCGCCGCGGATCTCGCCCCGGCATCAATCTCGAGCGTCGCATTCGCCCCGACAACGCGGTCGAGCGCAAACGCGTGCACGCAGGCGAGCGCACAGGCCGAAAGGACGATTTTTTTCCGGAATCCGCAAAACATTTTGCTACAAGATAAAATTTTTAAAAGCCCGGGGCGACCGAAAACTTGTAGATTTGGAAGGATGGCTCTTCTTTCCGAACACATTGAAAAATTTCTGACCTACATCGCCACGGAACGGCGTTTTTCGGAGCGCACGGTAAGCACCTACAGGGAATCTCTCCACAAGTTTCTCTCGAACTTTTCCGAGGAGCCAAAACTGGAAAACTTCACGCAGGAAAGCATCCGCGAGTTTGTCTGGAAAATGCGGAAGGACGAAAAGCTGCAGGTTTCGAGCATCGACCTGCACATTGCGTGCCTAAAAAGTTTTGGCCGTTACCTCGTCCGGAGCCATCTGCTTGAATGCAACCCGGCGGAAGCCACTCCCATGCTCAAGCGGCCCAAGCGCCTGGTCTCGTTTCTTTCGCAAAAGGAACTTTCGGAAAGCCGCTTTCCCGAGCTTGAAAATCCGACGCTCCCGATGGTCCGCGCCCGCGTCCTCCTGGAACTCATCTACGGTTCGGGACTTCGCATTTCGGAATGCGGGAGCCTCACATGGACAAGGCTCGACATGAAGAACAGGTCGGTGCGCGTACTCGGCAAGGGACGAAAAGAGCGGATAGTGCCTCTCACGCACGATGCCGTCGAATGGTTCGTAAAGTACAAATCAAAGCTTGAGGAAGCGGGAAGAATTTCCGTGGCGAACGGTCCCGTCTTTTTGAACGAGAACGGCGAAGCGCACAACGTTCGCACGCTGCGGCGCGACATTCACGATCTTTTGCGGAGCATCGGATGGGAAGGCAAGGCGAGCCCGCACATTCTCCGGCACAGCTTTGCAACGCATCTGCTCGAAAACGGAGCGGACCTGATGAGCGTCAAGGAAATGCTCGGGCATTCGAGCCTCGCCGCGACACAGGTCTATACGCACGTCTCGGCGGAACGTCTCAAGGAATGTTTTGAAAAGGCGCATCCGCGCGCCTAAAATCTTTAGGTCACCTCTAAAAATTCATTTTCAAAAATTTGGTTGCGACGCTTCGCACTGGTTCGTCCCGTCCTGCCATCGCTTGGTCTCACTCAAATTTTCTTTACCAAAG